>NZ_PVLV01000695.1 GCF_002982015.1 Streptomyces solincola | reverse complement strand
CAGACACCGCCCCCGCCGTCACCGCCACCAGCACCCAGCGCCGTGCCCGACCCGACCCCATCGCCCCGCACCTCCCGTCCGCCGCCGCAACCCGTACCCGCGTCCCCGCCCGAGCGGTACAGTCCGGCGCGTGACGCACCCCGCAGCCCCCACCGCGCCCCGCGCCAAGGACTCCCACTGCTCGCACTGCGGCGCACCCTACGCACCCGGCGCCGCCTGGCCGCGCACCTGCCCGGTCTGCGGCGCGGCCGCCTACCGCAACCCCCTCCCGGTCGCCGTCGCCCTGCTCCCCGCCACCGGACCCGACGGCACCGGCCTCGTCGTCATCACCCGCACCATCGAACCGGCCCGCGGCGGCATCGCCCTGCCCGGCGGCTTCATCGACCAGACCGAGGACTGGCGCGACGCCGTCGTCCGCGAACTGCGCGAGGAGACCGGCATCCAGGCGGCCGCCCAGGACGTCGCCCTCGCCGACGCCATGAGCGCGCCCGGCGGCCACCTGCTCGTCTTCGGCCTGCTGCCCGAACGCCCGGCCGCCGCACTGCCGCCCTCCGCGCCCACCGACGAGACCACCGGCCACCACCTGCTGCGCGCACCGGCCGACCTGGCCTTCCCCCTCCACACCGAGGCGGTGCGCCGCTACTTCGCCGGCCGCTACACCCCCGCGCCCTGACCCGCCCGGCAGCCCTGGTGCCCCAGGCGATCACATGGCATCGTCCCAGTCAGCCGCGTCCCGCACCCACCCCCGCGACGGCGCGCGCCCACCCGCACACCTCCCGCACCACCGGGACGACACCGCACACCGCGTACCGCGCGGACCGGCGCCGCACGGCCCGTCGACCGCGTACGCACGGCCAGGGAGCAACCCGATGACCACCGAGCACCCCCAGCCCGAGCCGCTCTGGCAGCCCGACCAGGAGCGCGTCGACGCCGCCGCGGTCACCCGGTTCCAGGACTGGGCCGCAGCCCACCACGGCGCTCCCGCCGAAGGCGGCTACCCCGCACTGCACCGCTGGTCCACCGAGCAGCTCGAAACCTTCTGGGCGGCGCTCGCCGAATGGGCCGGCATCCGCTTCACCACCCCCTACGAGCGCGTCCTCGGCGACCGGACCATGCCCGGCGCCCAGTGGTTCCCCGGCGCCACCCTCAACTACGCCGAGCACGCCCTGCGCCACGCCGCCGACCGCCCCGAGGCCCCCGCCCTCCTCTACGTCGACGAGACCCAGGAGGTCACCCCCATCCCCTGGGCCGAGCTGCGCCGCCAGGTCGGGTCGCTCGCCGCCCGGCTGCGCGCCCTCGGCGTACGCCCCGGCGACCGGGTCAGCGGCTACCTGCCCAACATCCCCGAAGCCGTCACCGCCCTCCTCGCCACCGCCGCCGTCGGCGCCGTCTGGACCTCCTGCGCCCCCGACTTCGGCGCCCGCAGCGTCCTGGACCGCTTCCAGCAGGTCGAACCCGTCGTACTGTTCACCGTCGACGGATACCGCTACGGCGGCAAGGAGCACGACCGCCGCGACACCGTCGCCGAACTCCGCCGCGAACTGCCCACCCTGCGCGCCGTCGTGCACATCCCGCTGCTCGGCACCGCCACCCCCGACGGCGCCCTGGACTGGTCCGCGCTGACCGCCGGCGACGACGCCCCGGTCTTCGAGCAGGTCCCCTTCGACCACCCGCTCTGGGTCCTGTACTCCTCCGGCACCACCGGCCTGCCCAAGGCCATCGTCCAGTCCCAGGGCGGCATCCTCCTCGAACACGTCAAGCAGCTCGCCCTGCACTGCGACCTCGGCCCCGAGGACCGCTTCTTCTGGTACACCTCCACCGGCTGGATGATGTGGAACTTCCTCGTCTCCGGCCTGCTCACCGGCACCACCGTCGTCCTGTACGACGGCAGCCCCGGCTACCCCGACACCGGCGCCCAGTGGCGCGTCGCCGAACTGACCGGCGCCACCCTCTACGGCACCTCCGCCGCCTACGTCATGGCCTGCCGCAAGGCCGACGTGCACCCCGCCCGCGACTTCGACCTCTCCCGCATCGCCTGCGTCGCCACCACCGGCTCACCCCTGCCGCCCGACGGCTTCCAGTGGCTGCACGACGAGGTCGCCGACGACCTGTGGATCGCCTCCGTCAGCGGCGGCACCGACGTCTGCTCCTGCTTCGCCGGAGCCGTCCCCACCCTGCCCGTCCACATCGGCGAACTCCAAGCCGCCTGCCTGGGCACCGACCTCCAGGCCTGGGACCCCGAAGGCAAGCCGGTCACCGGCGAGGTCGGCGAACTCGTCGTCACCAACCCCATGCCGTCCATGCCCATCCGCTTCTGGAACGACCCCGACGGCAGCCGCTACCACGACAGCTACTTCGACATGTACCCGGGCGTCTGGCGGCACGGCGACTGGATCACCATCACCGACCACGGCTCCGTCGTCATCCACGGCCGCTCCGACTCCACCCTGAACCGCCAGGGCGTCCGCATGGGCAGCGCCGACATCTACGAGGCCGTCGAACGCCTCCCGGAGATCGCCGAGTCGCTGGTCATCGGCCTCGAAGAGCCCGGCGGCGGCTACTGGATGCCGCTCTTCGTCCACCTCGCCGACGGCGCCACCCTCGACGACGACCTCATCGGCCGCATCAAGCAGACCATCCGCACCGAACTCTCCCCCCGCCACGTCCCCGACGAGATCATCCAGGTCCCCGGCATCCCGCACACCCTCACCGGCAAGCGCATCGAAGTCCCCGTCAAACGCCTCCTCCAGGGCGCCGACCTCGCCAAGGCCGTCAACCCCGGCTCCGTCGACAACCTCGACCTGCTCCGCTTCTACGAGGACCTCGCCCGCAAGCGCGCCCAGCGCACCGCCTGATCCCCACGCCGCCCCGCCACCGGCCCACCGGACCCGACCCCCGTCGGCGACCGGTGGGCCGGTGGCGGGGCGGCGTGGGGATCAGGCGGGGCGCCTGACTCTTATACACATCTCCGAGCCCACGTGACGTAGCGGAGTCTCGTATGCCAGCTTCTTCTGGAATAAGAGATCAAGATCTG
>NZ_PVLV01000694.1 GCF_002982015.1 Streptomyces solincola | reverse complement strand
GCAGGAGTCCGGCGGCCAGGCCGGTGAGGCCGCGGGCGGCACCCGGTGAACCCCCGCCGCCTCACCGGCCTGGCCGCCGGACTCCTGCTGGTCGCCGTCGCCGCCGCCTCCGGGGTCACCGCGCTGGACCGCTCCGGCGACACCCGGGTCACCGCCCTCTTCGCGCGCGCCACCGGCGTCTACGAGGGCAACGACCTGCGGGTCCTCGGCGTCCGCGTCGGCACCGTGGAGGAGATCCGGCCCCGCGGCGCCCAGGTCGAGGTCGTCCTGCGGATCGAGGACGACGTCGCCCTGCCCGCCGACGCCCGCGCCGTCATCGTCGCCCCCAGCCTGGTCGCCGACCGCTACGTCCAGCTCACCCCCGCGTACACCGGCGGCCCCCGCCTCGCCGACGGCGCGGTGCTGCCCGCCGACCGCAACGCCGCCCCCCTGGAAGTGGACGAGCTGTACGCCTCCGTCACCGAACTGAGCAAGGCCCTCGGCCCGGACGGCGCCAACGCCGACGGCGCGCTCGCCGGACTCCTGGACACCGGCGCCGCCAACCTCGACGGCAACGGCAAGGCCATCGGCGACTCCATCGAGCAGTTCGGCAAGGCCGCCCGCACCCTCGACCGGAGCGGCGACGACCTCTTCGCCACCCTCGCCCAGCTCCAGACCTTCACCACCATGCTCAAGGAGAAGGACACCACCGTCCGCGACGCCGAACGCAAACTGGCCTCCGTCACCGGCTTCCTCGCCGACGACAAGGAGAACCTGGCCGCCGCCCTCACCGAACTCGGCACCGCCCTCGCCACCGTGAAGACCTTCATCGAGGACAACCGCGGCAGCCTCAAGCAGAACGTCGACCAACTCCTGCCCGTCACGCAGGCCCTGGCCGACCAGCGGGCCTCCCTCGCCGAACTCCTGGACACCGCCCCGCTCGCCGCCGGCAACGCGCTGGCCGCCTACGACCCCGTCCACCGCACCCTCAACGGCCGCGCGAACATCAACGAACTCAGCCCCGGCGCCCCCGGCC
>NZ_PVLV01000693.1 GCF_002982015.1 Streptomyces solincola | reverse complement strand
CCGGCGGCAGCCCCGCCAGCGCCCGGTCCAGCTCCGGGACGTGCCGCCCGTCCAGCCAGTGCGAGGCGTGCGCCAGCAGCAGATCGCGCGGCCCCTCCAGTACCGGCTGCACCCACCAGCCCAGCCAGTACCAGGAGTTGAGCCTGCGCCGGTGACGGGCGCGCTGCTCGCCGAACCGCTCCCGGTGGCGGTGCATCCGCAGCAGCGCGTTGGTGGTGTCCACCCTCAGCGCGTGCAGCCCCAGCCAGCCGTCGGCCATCCCGGGATCGATCCGCACCGCCGTACGGAACTCCTCCTCCGCCTGCGGATAGGCGCCCATCGTGTAGGCGTCCACGCCGCGGAGCCAGGCGAGGTCGGCCGGGGCGTGCGCACCCTGCGTGCCGATGTCCATCGGGTCCCCCCGCAAACCGTGTCCCCGTGCCGGTGATCCACCGGGCGGCCGCCCGGTGGCGCTGCGCCCATCGCCCTTCCGTCTCACGGGACTTGCCCGTCCTGCCCGCACCGAGAGGCATCGTACCGGTACGGGGAGTGCCCGAATAAGGGCGCGCGGGAGCGGCAGGGGCACCCGGCGGCGCGGTGACCCAGGGTGAACGCGGCTCGACGGCGGCAGGGCGCAAACGGTGCGAAAGGGAAGAACGAAGCCCCCGGTCACGGGGGAACGACCAGGGGCTTCGCGTCACGAGGCGGCTGTCACAAGCCGCACATTGAGAACGTAAGACCTGCGCGGCCGCCGGTCAAGCGGTGTCGAAGCGGTCTCCGCCGCCGGTTCTCCGACCGGTCGGTACGGCCGGTACCGCCGGTCACCGGGCGTGACGGGCCGGTGGCGGGGGAGTGGCCTCGGCGGGCCCTGGAAGCCACTCGTACCCCTCGGGACACTCCCGTACCAGCCAACCGGCGAAGGGTCGGGAAGGGTCACCGGCGAAGTGGCGGGACTCCGCCACGGTCCACCCGTCCCAGAAGGCGGTCTGCGGCGGCCCGTCCCGCCGCCTTCCCCGCGCCCAGGACTCCTGCGGGCCCCGGTCCATCCAGACCAGCCCGGCCAGGTGCGGCCGCACCGCCCGGCGGCCGCCGCCGACCCCCTCCACCAGCACCACGTCCGCCGCCGGCACGAGCCGCGGCGGCCCGAACAGCCGCGTGTTCCAGTCGTACGGGTGAACCCGGCCCGGCTCGCCCCGGGAGAACGGCTCCAGGACCCAGTCCCGGAACCGGCCGGTCCAGCCGAACAGCTCCTCGTGGGTGGCGAGGTCGTCCAGGTGGACGACCTCGCCACCCACGAGGAGCTGTTCGGCTGGAC
>NZ_PVLV01000692.1 GCF_002982015.1 Streptomyces solincola | reverse complement strand
CCCTCCGCCCCCGTCCCTTCGGCCCCCCCGGGCGCGGTGCCGCGCCGCCGGCGGCAGGCTGACCGGCGAGACGGCCATTGACGCAGCTCACAGCGGCTACTAACTTCACTATACGGATTGTTGATTCCGTTCAGCGGAAAAGTCCGTGGCAGCGGGAGAGAGAAGGGTGTGGGAATGGGTCAGCAGGAGAAGCCGGCGACGAGCCTGACCGGGGCGGTCAGCGAGGAGATCAGCGCCTCCCTCGTCCCGGTGGACGAGGAGCTCGCCCGCCGCTACCCGGGCGACCCCGGCACCCGGCAGCCCGTCCACACCGTCTACGTCCCCGGCGACGCCTTCGAGGCCGGCACCATCCGCGCGTGGGGCGACGCCGCCCTCGCCGCCCTGGACGAGCACGCCCCTAACGCCGACGCGCTCGCCGCCGCCCTCGGCCTGCCCGGCGCCCTGGCCACCGACGTGTACACCCGGGTCCGCGCCAAGCTGGAGCGCGAGCCCATCGAGGACCTGCGGGTCGACTTCGAGGACGGGTACACCGCGAAGAACGAGGACGGCGACGCCGCCCGCGCCGCCCGGCTGATCGCCGAGGCCTACGCCTCCGGCACCGCCGCCCCCTACATGGGCATCCGGATGAAGTGCATGGAGGCCGCCGTACGCGACCGCGGCATCCGCACCCTGGACGTCTTCCTCACCGGCCTGATGGAGGCCGGCGGCCTGCCCGACGGGCTGGTCCTGACCCTGCCCAAGGTCACCTACCCCCAGCAGGTCACCGCGATGGTCAGGCTGCTGGAGCAGTTCGAGAAGGCCCGCGGCCTCGCGCCCGGCCGGATCGGCTTCGAGATCCAGATCGAGACCAGCCAGTCCATCCTCGCCGCCGACGGCACCGCCGCCGTGGCCCGCATGATCGACGCCGCCGAGGGCCGCGCCACCGGACTGCACTACGGCACCTTCGACTACAGCGCCTGCCTCGGCGTCTCCGCCGCCTACCAGGCCAGCGACCACCCCGCCGCCGACCACGCCAAGGCGATCATGCAGGTCGCCGCCGCCGGCACCGGCGTACGCGTCTCCGACGGCTCCACCAACGTCCTGCCCGTCGGCAGCACCGAGAAGGTCCACGACGCCTGGCGGCTGCACTACGGCCTCACCCGCCGCGCCCTGGCCCGCGCCTACTACCAGGGCTGGGACATGCACCCCGGTCACCTGCCCACCCGCTACGCGGCGGTGTTCGCCTTCTACCGCGAGGGCTTCGAGCAGGCCGCCGCCCGGCTCGCCGCCTACGCCAACCAGGCCGGCGGCGACGTCATGGACGAGCCCGCCACCGCCAAGGCGCTCAGCTCCTACCTGCTGCGCGGCATCGACTGCGGCGCCCTGGACACCGCCGAGGTGGCCCGGCTCACCGGACTGACCCGCGCCGACCTCGACGCCTTCGCCCGCCCCCGCCGTGGCGACCTCACCACCCAGGCCCACTGACCCGCGACGCGCCCCGGCACGGCCCGCCCCTCCTCCGGGAGGGGGCGGGCCGTGCGCGCGATCAGGACCGGCCGCGCTCCCACTCCCGCCGGGTGAGCGCGTACTCGACGTCCCCGTGCTCCGATCCGGGGATCGCATCCGGCCAGTCGTCGGTGAAGCTCCGCACGAAGGACAGCCCGGCCTTCTCCATCACCCGCCGCGAGGCGAGGTTGACCGCCATGGTGCTCGCGGTCACCCGCTCCACCGCGAACCGGGTGAAACCCGCGTCGAGGAGAGCACGCGCGCCCTCGGTGGCGTAACCGCGCCCCCAGGCCGCCCGGTTCAGCCGGTAGCCCAGCTCCACCACGGCCGGGCTGCGCTCGTCCAGCGGCCGGTACTCGAACCAGCCCAGGAAGGCCCCGCCGTACCGTTCCTGCGCCGCCCAGTAGCCCCGGGAGCCCAGGCACGGGTGGTCGTGCAGCATCCGCGGCAGGATGTGGCCCACAACCTCCTCCCGGCTGGTGGCCCGGCCGTGGTGGAGCTGGGCTACCGGCTGAACCGGGCGGCCTGGGGGCGCGGTTACGCCACCGAGG
>NZ_PVLV01000691.1 GCF_002982015.1 Streptomyces solincola | reverse complement strand
GACTGACCCCCTCCCCTCCCGCCGCGCCCCGTGCCGGCTGAGGGGCACCGGGGCGCGGCGGGAGGGGAGGGGGTCAGTCGGCGGCCGGGTAGACCGGGGTGACGTCGGGCTGCTCGGCGGCGTAGTCCCGCTCGGCGCGGTGAAGGATCTGCTCGGCGTCGTCGGGGGCGAACAGCAGCAGCACGTCCGTCACGAGGTCGCTGGCCTGCCACGCCTCGGGCTCGTCCGCCTCGGCGGGCCCGCACGCGGCCACGTACGTGGTGAGCGCTGCTTGCGCGCCGGGCGCGTTCACGCCGTGGCCTCGGCGGCGAGCCGGTCCGCGTGGTCCCCGGCCTTCTCGGCGTACTTCGTGAGGGGGCAGCGGGGCGAGCCGTACGCCCACATGTCCCTGATCGCCTGCCGGGCCTCCAGGTCGGCGGCTTCCGCCTCCGTGACCTCGGTCTGGGCGAACACGGCGCGCATCTCGTCCAGGCGGGCCGTCACGGCGCGGGCGACGCTGCCGAGGAACGGGCCCGACCCGCCGGTGATCTCCCGGAAGCGGTCGTTGGCCAGGTGCATGAACTGGGTGGTCGGCGTGCCGTCGGCGCTCGTGAGGGTGGCAAGCATCTGGGGCGTGGCGCGGAACAGGTCGCGGGCCATCTCCTTGACGGCGGGGTGCTGGTGCAGGTCGGTGACGTCCGTCAGCTCGATGACGGCGGGCGCGGCGGTGGAAGACACGGGGGCTCCGTTCAGGGGCGTTGCGTGGCGCTGTGCGTTGAGGGCGGGAGGGTGCCGGGCGGGAGCGGCTTAGGTCGCGCGCTCCCGCCCGGGAGGGGCCGTCAGGCGTCGCCGCGCGCGATGGCCTGGAGGTCGGCGAGGCTCAGGTCCGGCAGCGGGCCGTTGGCGGTCGCGCGCTGGGCGAACTCGAACGCCTCGCGCTCCAGCTCCGGCGTCGGCTCGTACTCCTCGCGCAGCGCTTCGATCGCGGGCGCCTCTTCGGCGAGGAACCAGAACCAGGCGGCGTGCGGGCCCTCGGTCTCCCAGCGCTTGCGGGCCAGGTGCAGGGCGTGCCCGGCGCTCACGGCGTCGGTGAAGCCGTACCGGGACAGTCCGGCCCCGCCGAGGCGGCGTTCCACGACGTCCCAGTCGTGCCCGGCGCGAAGCTGGGCGGTGCGCTTCACGGAGACGACGGGCATGTCGGCCCAGCGCTCCCCGGTGAACGGGGACTTCGTGGCGAAGAGGACCTGCCACCCGCCCGGGTCCTTCTCCAGCACGACGGGCGGCGTGCGGTGGGACTCCTGGCGCAGCAGGTCACGCGCTTCGGTGACCAGCTCATCCCAGCGGGACAGGCTGAGCTTCCCGGCGGTGGCGAGCCGATCGAGGTGCGCCCACACCTTGTTGAAGCCCTCCGGGGTGGCCCACTCGTTGGGGTCGGTCTCCCAGTCGTGCTTGAGGTAGGCGCCCGGCTCCGCGCCGATGTGGTCCCAGATGTCGGCGGGGGAGAAGCGGGGGCCGCCCTCCGCGATGGTGTCCAGGGCGTTGCGCTGGTAGGCGTCCACGACCGCGAGGGCGGCCGGGTGCAGCGCGGCGAAGATCCGGGCGGCGTCCGCGTACTGCAAGGTGCGCTCCGCTGGGGACAGCTCCTTGCGGGCGGGGGACTTCTCCGGGGCGGGCGCAGGGGCCGGGCCCTGGGCCGGCTGGCGGGCCTCGGCGCGCCGCTTCAGCTCGGCGGCGACGCGCTTGCCGACGGTGGTGAGGATGCACCAGTTGAAGCCGCCGTTGCGGTTCTTCACCTCGCGGATGAGCTTCCGGCGGTGCAGGGCGTCCACGGTGCGCTGGTGGACGGTGTACGGCACGCGCCCGTCCTCGGCGGCGGCGGTGGCGAGGATCGCGTCTCGGGCGTTCTTGTTGAGGCCCTTGATGATCTCGTTGATGTACGCGGACACAGTTGTCCCCTTTGGGTTGAGTTCGGAGCGTTTGTTGTCCGGCTCGCTCGTGCCGTCCAACAAGGAAAACTGTACACCATGTCCGCCGATGGTCAACAGGGGACAGCGGCCCCGACTTCACGCAGGTGAGCAGCAGCAGCGCCCCGCGCACCGTCCCGGGACGGCACGGTCGCACGCCACCCGCACGAGCACGCGGCCACAGACGAACCGTCGTACATCCACCCGCTCTTCACCCCGACCGGGCCACCCGCCCAGTCCTCCCAGCGATCCGCCGCACGCGACCAGCCGCGCGGCTCCGACGTCCGGGTCACGTGCCGGGCCTCCGGCGCGCACAGCAGCCGCAGCGCCGCGTCTGCCACGGCGGCCACCCGGTGTGTGTCCCACTGCTCCCCCTCCAGCCGGGCCGACAGCTCCACCCCGGCGGCCGAGGTGACCGTCAGCCGGCCGTCGGGCCACACCCGCGCGGACGCCCCCGGCACGCTCCACCCCACCGACCCGTCCGACTGCCGGGGCACCCCGTTGGCGTGGTTCCGGGTCATCTGGGCGACCAGCCGCACCGACCCCGGGGCCGCGCCCGGGTTCCGGTGGTCGGCCGCGCCCGGGGCGTGCTCGGCGAGCGCGGCCAGCCACGCCCCGGCGTACGGGTACGCGGCCGGGCGCAGCGTCACCAGGGCCGCCCGGTCCCGCCCGTTGCCCGCCAGGACGGCGGCCCGCACGAACTCATGGCCGGGCGCGCCGCCGTACTTCCTCAGCCGCACCGGGCCGTGCGGCGTCTCGAACTCGGTCGTCTTACGGGGGGCGAGCAGCAGCAGGCCGGGCATGACGGTGTCCTCCAGGGCGACGGGGGTGAGCAGGGGGCGGGGGTCAGCAGGGCTGAGGGTGCACGCGCGCACGGGCCCGCTCCAGGACGGCGGCGCGCTGCTCCTCGGGTATGGGCAGGTAGTGAGCGGCGTAGTCGTACGGGCCGTCCCCCGGGGCCCGGAGCCGGTGAACAACGAGCGCTCCGCCCGGGTACGCGGCCGTCGGCTCGCTGATCTCGAACCGGACGCGGGTGCGGCCCAGGCGGCGGACCCACACGTACGTCGTCCCGTCGTGCTCGGGCACGGCGTAGCGGGCCGGGCCGATGCTCAGCCGGTAGCGGGTGCACGCGGTTGGCACGGCCGGGTGGTCGTGCTCGCCCTTCCAGTGCCCGCACAGGGCGCAGCACGGCGTGCGGGCCGGGCGCTCGCACGGCACGGCGCGGAACACGGGGCCGAGGCGCCCGGGGACCATGCCGCCGATCTCCGGCCACGTGAACGTCACGGCGTCCGTGTCCGGCTCCAGGGCGGCGGCGCCCCCGCAGTGCAGCGCGGAGGCGAGCAGGGAGCGCACCAGGGCGCCGGAGACCGGGACGGCGGTGGCCGGGCGGTCGGCGTTGCTCAGGGCGTACGCGGTCCGGAAGGCGTCGAGCGGGCGGGCGATGGCGTGCGGGATGGTGGGCAAGGCGACGGCGGCGGGGGCGGCGAGCACGGTGGTCTCCGTTCGGGGTTGGGCCCGGGGCGCGGCGGGCGCGCCCCGGGCCGGCTGAGGGGTCAGGGTTCGTCGCGGCGCAGCGTGACGCGGTGGGCTTCCTCGCGGCCCTGGTCGTACAGCTCGATCAGGCCGTCCGGGAAGTGCGTGGTGGTGGACAGCCGGTACTCGGCGGCGCCGAGGGCGTACGCGGCCTGTCCGGCGGTGTGCGGCGCGCCGTCGGCGCCCCAGACGGCCCACGGCCACAGACCGCCGAGGAGGTACCGGCCGTGCGCGTCCGGCACCACGATGACCATGCGGCCCAACGCGTCGTAGTCGTCGGTCCACTGGAGCGTCAGGGTGCCGTCGGCGGCGAACGCGTAGCTCATGCACAGGTCGTCGCGGGCGACGTCGGCGGCGACCTTGGCGGCGGTCTCCCTGGTGAACAGGTGCGGGGTGTCGTCGAACCACAGGGACGTGATGGGCAGTCCGACGTACGGGCCGAGTCCGGTTTCCGCGATGGTGAAGAGCTGGATGCTCAGGCGCGTTCCGTCCTCGTACGTGGCGTGCGGCATGGGCGGGATGCTGGTCATGACGTGTCGGTTCCTTCCGGATGGCGGGGAGGGTGCCAGAGGGCGGGGGCTTGCGGCC
>NZ_PVLV01000690.1 GCF_002982015.1 Streptomyces solincola | reverse complement strand
GCACCGCGTACAGCGCCCACGCCGCCAGCGCGGTGAACAGCGACTCGGTGTAGCCCATCCACTGCACCGCGGACACCGGCAGCGCCCCCCACAGCACCGCCAGCGCCGTCCCCGCGCGCCGCCCGTGCAGCCGGTCGCCGACCGCGAACACCCCCCAGGCCGCGGCCAGCGAGCAGCACCCGGCCAGCACCAGCGCCGCCGAGGCCGCCGAACCGGGCGTGAGCGCGGCGCACACCTTGATGAGCGCCGGGTACAGCGGGAAGAACGCCAGGTTGTTGGCGTCCATCGCGGTGCCCAACCGGTCGGTGTAGCCATGCGCGGCGATGTCCAGGTACCAGCGGGAGTCCCAGGACGCGGCCAGCACCGGCCACACCCCGTGCCCCTTCAGATGCGCCCAGCGGGTCAGCACCAGCAGCCCCAGCAGCCGTACCGCCAGAAAGCCGAGGAGCGCCGGGGCCGCGTACCCCAGCGCCGCCGCTGCCGGCCGCCGCCGCCGACCCGCCCCGGGCGGCCGCCGGGACGCCGGCACGGTAGGGGGTGCTGCGGTGCTCACCGGCGGCACGGGCGCTCCAGGGCTCTGCGGGTCTCAGGCGCACGGCCGCCCGGCTCGCGGCGGCGGCCGTCCACCGGGTCACCCTGTGTGCGGGCCCCGACAGCGCCCGGGACCCTGCGCCCCATGCCGCACCAGGTTCACCCGGACGGGGGAGGCGCGGCCCCCGTGCGCGGACCGCCAGGTCAGCCGAAGGTGCGGCGGTACGCCTGGGGGCTGACGCCCGTCGTCCGCTTGAAGCGGTCGCGGAACGCCGTCGCCGAGCCGAAGCCGACCTGGGCGCCGATCCGCTCCACCGAGTGCTCGGTGGTCTCCAGCAGGTGCTGCGCCTGCCTCACCCGAGCCCGGTGCAGCCACTGCAACGGGGTGGTCCCGGTCTGCTCCCGGAAGCGGCGCATCAGGGTGCGGGTGCTCATCCCGGCGTGCGCGGCGATCTCCGCCAGCGCCAGGTCGCGGGCCAGGTTGGCGCGCAGCCAGTCCAGCACCGGATCGAGGGCCGCGCCGCGCGGGGCGGGCGGGGTGTGGTCGTGCACGATGAACTGCGCCTGCCCGCCCTCCCGTTCGAGCGGCATCACGGCGAGGCGGGCCGCGTCGGCGGCGACCGCCGAACCGTAGTCGCGCCGGATCATGTGCAGGCACAGGTCCAGCCCGGCCGCCGCCCCCGCCGAGGTCAGCACCTGCCCGTTGTCGACGTACAGCACGTCCGGGTCGACCTCGACCGCCGGATGGGCCGCGGCCAGGTGCGGGGCCGCGATCCAGTGGGTGGTGGCCCGCAGCCCGTCGAGCAGCCCGGCCGCCGCCAGCACGAAGGTGCCCACGCAGATCGAGGCGATCCGGGTGCCCTCCGCCGCCGCCTCGCGCAGCGCCGCCAGCACGGCGGGCGACGGCGGCTGATCGGCGGTGGCCGTCCCCGGCACGATCACCGTGTCCGCGCCGCGCAGCCCCTCCAGCCCGTACGGCGCCCGCAGCGCGAACGCGCCCGCGTCCACCTCCTCCCGCTCGGCGCACACCCGGATGCGGTAGGCGGGCCGCCCGTCCGGCAGCCGGGTCCGCGAGAAGGTGTCGACCGGGGTGGCGAGGTCGAACGGGAGCACCTGGTCGAGGGCGAGGACGGCGACGGTGTGCATGGCGGGAACGTACCGCCTCGCCGCCTCCCCGCCAACCGGTCGGACGGCCTCAACCAGCGGTGACGACCACCGCATGCTCTTGGCGCTATCCCGTTGGAAGGTGGCGATACCGCCACTGGGCGGGCGGTGCGGCGCTGCCTAGGCTCAGCTCCGGGCCCGGTCCACCGCCGGCCGCCCACCCCGACCGCCGCCCCTTCACGTACCGCCGCCGGAGGCCCCATGCCGTCGCCGCCCCCGCACGCCCAGGTCGTCCTGATCGACGGCTTCGACCCGCTCGACGTCGTCGCGCCCTTCGAGGTGCTGCACGCGGGCGGCGCCGCGTCCGGCGGGACGCTGACCGTCGAGCTGGTCTCCACCGAGGGTCCCGGGGAGGCGCCCAGCGGCACCGGCGGCCTCAGCCTGCGGGCCACCGCCGCGCCGGCCGACGACCGGCGGCGTACGGAGCCGGCCGCATGACCAAGCTGCTGCTTGCCCTGCACGTGGTCGCCGCGATCCTGGCGATCGGCCCGGTGGCGGTGGCCGCCAGCATGTTCCCGGCGGTGCTGCGCCGGGCGGAGGCCCCCGCCGGCGGCGCTCCCGCGGACGCCGGGGGAGACCGCGCGGGCACTGGGGGCGACCGCGCCGCAACCCTCCGCCTGCTGCACCGCCTCTGCCGCGTCTACACGGGCGTCGGCGCGGCCGTCCCGGTCCTCGGCTTCGCCACCGCGAGCGCCCTCGGGGTGCTGGGCAGCCCCTGGCTGATCACCTCGATCGCGCTCACCACGATCGCCGCGGCGATCCTCTGGGTGCTGATCCTCCCGGCCCAGGAAACGGCCCTGGAGGGTGCCGCCCCGCCCGGCGGTCCGTCCCGGCTCGCCATGCTCACCGGGATCTTCAACCTGCTCTGGGTCGCCGTCACCGTCCTGATGATCGTCCGCCCGGGCTCGACTACCGGCACCTGATCCGGCATCAATCGAGTCAAGTCTTCAGGCGTGAGTCGTGAAACCGACGCCTGCGCCTTCCCAACGTACAGAAGTCGCACCGGTGTGCGAGGATTTGGCGCTCGCTGTTCATTGTCGACAGCAGAGCGTCACGGTGTTGGCCCGGCAGGTGGAGATCTCGCGGATCGTCGGTCTGGGCGGTACTGGGGTGCGGGAGGCGGGCGAGGCCGC
>NZ_PVLV01000068.1 GCF_002982015.1 Streptomyces solincola | reverse complement strand
GGGCCGGGAGAGGTGTAAAAGAGCAGGCCCCCACCCCGTGAGAAGACCCCTCAACGGGTCCCCCAAGGCCCACCGCCGAGCCGTCACCGCCACCGTCACCGGCAACTTCATCGAATCCTTCGACTGGCTCGGCTACGGCCTCTTCGCCCCCTACTTCGCCGCCCAGTTCTTCCCCGCCGGCAACAACCTCACCTCCGTCCTCGGCGCCTTCGCCGTCCTCGGCGTCGGCGTCCTCATGCGCCCCCTCGGCGGCATCCTCCTCGGCCGCTTCGCCGACCGCCGCGGCCGCCGCCCCGCCCTCATGCTCGCCGTCTCCCTCATGGCCGGCGGCTCCCTCCTCATCGGCCTCACCCCCTCCCACGCCACCATCGGCATCCTCGCCCCCCTCCTGCTCCTGATCGCCCGCATGGCCCAGGGCGTCTCCCACGGCGGCGAATGGCCCACCGCCGCCGCCTACCTCATGGAAGTCGCCCCCGAACGCCGCAAATCCACCTACGGCAGCCTCTTCTCCCTCACCACCTGCGCCGGCGCCTTCACCGCCTCCCTCCTCGGCGGCGCCCTCACCGCCGCCCTCGGCCCCGCCGCCATGGCCGACTGGGGCTGGCGCATCCCCTTCCTCCTCGGCGGCGTCCTCGGCCTCTTCCTCCTCGTCCTGCGCGCCCGCCTCACCGAGACCGACGTCTTCCACCGCGAAGTCCGCACCCACCACGACCGGGGATCCCTCCGCAAGGTCCTCGGCACCCACCGCCGAAGCGTCCTCACCGCCGTCCTCCTGGTCGCCGGCACCGGCGCCGTCGGCGGCACCTGGACCGCCGTCGTCCCCGCCCTCGGCGGCCGCCTGGCCGCCCCCGGCACCATGTTCTGGGTCATCGTCACCGCCACCGCGGCCCTGATGATCCTCAACGTCCCCGTCGGCCTGCTGGCCGACCGCATCGGCGCCGCCCGCCTCCTGGTCGCCGCCAGCATCCTCTTCGCCGTCACCGGCTCCCTGGCTTACCTCACCATGCGCGGCACCTTCACCAGCCTCCTGCTCACCTACGGCTCCGGCACCCTCTACCTCGTCTGCGCCACCACCGTCCTGCCCAAGCTCCTCACCGAGATCTTCCCGCCCACCGTCCGCGCCCTGGGCGTCGGCCTGCCCAACGCCGTCACCAGCGCCGTCCTCGGCGGCATCGCCCCGGCCGCCGCCACCTACGCCGCACAAGCCGACGCCTCCGCCTACTTCATCGCCGGCGTGGCCGCCGCCGTCCTCCTGGCCCTCCCCGCGACCCTCCTGATCCGCACCACCCCCACC
>NZ_PVLV01000689.1 GCF_002982015.1 Streptomyces solincola | reverse complement strand
GGGAGATGTGTATAAGAGACAGGGGGCGGACAGCGCGGTGTCGGGGCGGGGCTCGGGCATGCGCTCCATGGTCGCAGGTGGTCGATGCTCCCTACACCCTCCTGCGTCGGGACCTTCCGGGACGATGGTCCTAGGCCCCCCTCGGTGCCGGGGCCCGCGCGCGGGGGCTACCGGCGGGTACGGCAGCATGGTCCCGCTACCGCCGACCACGCAGGAGGACCCCATGGCCGCCGCCGCACCCGGGCCGCAGACGCTCGCCGCCTTCGAGGCCGCCCAGGGGTTCATGCCCGTACGGGAGGGGCTGGCGCTGTACGCGGCGGCCGCCGAGGCGGCGGCGCTGGGGCTGCCGCTGCTGGAGGTCGGCACCTACTGCGGGCGCTCCACGATCCTGCTGGCCGACGCGGCCCGGGCGGCCGGCACGGTCGCGGTGACCGTGGACCACCACCGGGGCAGCGAGGAGCAGCAGCCGGGCTGGGAGTATCACGACCCGAAGCTGGTGGACCCGCAGGTCGGGCTGATGGACACGCTGCCGGCGTTCCGCCGCACCCTGCACGCGGCCGGTCTGGAGGAGCACGTGGTCGCGGTGGTCGGCCGCTCCCCGCAGGCGGCCCGGGTGTGGGCGGGCAAGCTGGGGCTGGTCTTCGTGGACGGCGGCCACACCGACGAGCACGCCACCGGCGACTACGAGGGGTGGGCGCCCAAGGTGGCCGTCGGCGGGCTGCTGGTCATCCACGACGTCTTCCCCGACCCGGCGGACGGCGGCCAGGCCCCCTACCGCATCCACCAGCGGGCCCTGGCCTCCGGCGCGTTCGCCGAGGTCTCGGTCACCGACTCGCTGCGCGTGCTGCGCCGGACCGGCCCCGGCGTCTGATCCGGGCCTTCCCCGGCCGCGGCCTTCCAAGGGCCGCGGGGGGCGGACCCGTAGCATGCGCGGGTGCACGACGACGACAGCCCCCGCCCCTCGTCCCCCCAGCC
>NZ_PVLV01000688.1 GCF_002982015.1 Streptomyces solincola | reverse complement strand
GTGGCGGGTGGGCCGGGCGGAGGCGGCGGCGTGGCGCCTGCCCGCTCCCCGCCACCCTGCGGGGGCCCGTCCGGACCGAGCTGGGAGACGAGCTGCGTCGGCGCGTACCCTCCGGCGGGCGCACCAGCGCCCGTACCGGCACCGGTACCGGACCCGGAACCGCCGGACGTGGACGCCGGACCGGCCGCGCCGGCCTGGCCCGGCTGCCCGATCCCGCCGGCGTCGCCCGGCTGACCGGTCTGACCGGTCTGACCGGTCTGACCGGACCGCGCCCCGGGAACGCCCGGCACCCCGGGCGGCGGCGGAGGCGGCGGGGTCGCCGAACGCCCGCCCCGCGACCCGCGCGCGCCACGCGGCGGCGCGGTGGCCTTGCTGGTGGCCGCGTCCGCGATGTCCCCGGACGGCGTCCCCTCACCGGTCCGCAGCAGCGGCGCGACCGCGGTGTGCGGCAGCCGGCTGCCACCCGACATCAACGCGGTCGGCGCGTCCGGGCCCACCGCGGGCGGCGGGGTGTCGTCGTCGTCCGACCCGGACAGCGGCGGCGCGAACACCGTGGCCGGCAGCTCGGCCGGACCCTCCTCCGCCGCACCGGGCGCGTGCACATCACTCCACGGCGCGGGCGCGGGCGTGCCGCCGTCCGCGCCCCGCTCGGCCGACGGAGGCCGCTGCCCCGGCGCCGGCCAGGAGATCCCCGACCCCGAGTCCGGCCCCGCCGGCCCTCCGGCCGACGGCGCGTCCGCGGTCGCGTCGGCCCGGACCGCGTCCGTGTCGGCCCGGACCGCGTCCGCCTCCGCCCGGACCGCGTCCGCGGGGACGGCGACCGGAGCCGCATCCGCCGGCACCGTGCCGGCGGGAGACGCATCCCCCGGCACCACATCCGCAGGAGACGCGTCCACCGGGGCGACCGAGGCCGGCGGTACGGCGTCCGCGAGGCGATCGGCCTCGGCGTCTCCACCCGCCTCCCGCGCACCCTCCACGGTCGCCGCGGCCTCCGCCGCGTCCCTCACATCCGCCGTGTCCATCACCTCCGCCGCGTCCGCCGTATCCGCCCCGTCTGCCGTGTCCGCTCGGCGGTCCGGCACGCCCATCCGGTCCGCCGCGTCCTGCAACCACTCCGGCGGCGTCAGCAGGAACGACGTCTGGTTCAGATCGATCCGCTCCGGCGCCTCCGCCGGCTCCCCGGCAGCCGCGCCCGCCGGCGCCCCGTACTCCTCCTCGTACCGCCGGATCACCTCACCCACCGGCAACCCCGGCCACAGCGACACCTCGCCGCCGTCCCGCGCGATCACCAGCCGCTGACGGCCCCCCGACGACACCGGACCGCCCTCGCGGTCCTCCGCCCACACCACGAAACCCAGCCCGAACTCCCGCACCCTCACCTCACGGTGCTGGTACGCCGGCACATCGCCGTTCACCCACTCCTCGGCGCGCTCCTGCGCCTGCGCGAACGTCACCATCAGCCCGTCACCCCGTCACCCTCGCCCGACACCGCCACGACCCGGGCGAAGCCACCGTCCACCATCAGCCGCGCCACCGTCTCCAGCTCCGGCGGCTCACCCGCCAAGCGCTCCAGGAACGCGTCGAAGTCCTCCCCGCACGGCAGCAGCAGCCGCTCCACCCGCTCCCGCACCGACCAGCCGTCCCGGTCCCGCGCGTCGTCATACGGACAGAACCACACCGATCCCACGTCCGCGCCGCCCCGCACCTTCACCGCCAGCAACCCGCCCTGCACGAACGCCACCCCCAGGTAGTCCTTGGTCAGATGGTCCCGCAGGCACTTGTTCACATAGACCAGATCGTTCACCGCGGCCTCGTCCCGCACCGTGAAGAACGGCTGGTCCACCAGCACGCCCAGCTCCGGGTCCAGCGCCGCCCCCACCGGAGCGCACCCGCCCGCCGCCTTCAAGAACGCCCGGTACGACTCCGGCAGCCGGTAGCCCAGATCCTCCTCCACGCCCTGCACCTGCGACTCCGACACCGACACCCCCGCCCGCGGCAGCCCGAAATGCGCCGGACGCACCTCCTGCAACGGACGCGTCCCCCGCTTGCCCTGGTCCACCGCCGCCGTCGCCACCCCGCCGTGATGCCGCAGCAGCGCCTTCACCTCCACCGGCACCAGCTCAAGCCGCCGCGAACCCGCCACGTGATGCCACGTCCAACCGTGCGGCGTCGTCACCGGCGACAACGCCCCCCACCACTCATGACCCGACAGCGCCAACGCCACATTCGCCGACACGTAGTCCGTCAACCGCAGCTCGTCCACGCCGAAACCCTCCGGCGGCTCCGCGATCTCCACCGCCGCCCGCGCGAACGGCGAGAAGTCCGGAAAGCCCGAAGCATCCACCCGCACCCCCGCCGGATACCGGCCCGCACGCACCGGATCCGGAAAGGACACGACCTGCCCGGCGTACCCCGCGTTCGGCGGCACCACCGGCGCGTCCGGAGCGGCCGGCGCGGAACCCTGCCCGAGCCCACCTGTCGTCATGGCGGTTGCCCCCTGCTGCTGACACGGCTGCTGTCCGCACAGCCTAAGCCGTGCCCCGACACAGCAGACCAGCCCACCGCACCCGTGACCAACCGTCACCTCCGGGTGACCCCCCAGCCGCCATCCGACACACCCACCACACCAAAC
>NZ_PVLV01000687.1 GCF_002982015.1 Streptomyces solincola | reverse complement strand
CGAACGTTCTCGGCCGAAACCGCCCCGCCCGGCCACCACCGTGTCCGGCGCGGCCCCCGCCGCCCGCGGCCCCGCCGTAGCGGCGACGGCCACCGCGCCGGGCCGCGCACCCCGCGTTTCGCCTGGAGAGGCCGGACCGTCGTCCGCCGGCCGGTGAGCCGACTCCTTTCGGCCGCCCCACGCTCCGCCCCCGCACGGCCCGGCGTACGGATCCGGCCACGCCCGACGGGCCCTTGTGGCGCTCGTCACGTCATGCCTACGATCCCGCTCGTTTCGCTTTCCCCGCACTCTCCGCACGTCTCCGCCACATGGTCGAGGTGCTTTCGTGGAACGGTACGCGTCAGACGCACGGCCGCTCCGCCACCAGGCGCCGGCGCGTGACTTCAGGCTCCTGTGGTGGGCCAACGCCGGCGACGCGCTCGGCACCCAGGCGTCCGGGGCCGTGCTCCCGCTGCTGCTCCTCGGCCTCGGCAACTCCCCGCAGACCGTCGGCCTGATCGCCGGCGCGTCCACCGCGGTGGGGCTGCTCCTCGGGCCGTTCGTCGCCGTGGTCGCCGACCGCGGCGCGCGCCGGCGCGTGATGCTGGCCTCCGCCACCGTCTCCGCCCTCGCCATGGGCGCCCTGAGCCTGTCCCTCACCGTCGGGACCCCGCCCCTGGGCGTCATCCTCGCCGCCGTCCTGGTCGAGCGGCTGGCCACCGCGTGCTTCGAGGCGGCCGCCCGCGGTACCGTCGCGCTGATCTGCCCCGGCCCCGCGCAGCCCCGCGCGGTGGCCCGGCTCGCCGCCGCCGACCAGGGCGCGCTCGTCATCGGACCGGCGCTCGGCGGCACCCTCTACCAGGTGGCCCGGGTCCTGCCGTTCCTCGCCGACGCGCTCTCCTACGCCGTCACCGCCCTGTGCGTACGCGCCCTGCGCACCGACCTCGACGCGCCGGCGGCGGCCCGCACCCCCGGTGAGGGCCTGCTCCGCGAGACGGCGGCCGGGCTGCGCCTGGTGCGCGCCACCCCGCTGCTGCGCCTGGTGCTGCTGTGGACCACCACCGTCAACCTCGTCGTCGTGGCGCTCTACTACGGCGTCGTCTTCGCCCTCCAGCGCGACGGCCACGGCGGCGCCCTGCTCGGCGCGGTCCTCGCCGTCTCCGGCGCGGCCGGGCTCGCCGGCTCGCTGGCCGCCCCCCGGGTGGCGAAACGGTTCGGCGCGCCGCGCACGGTCACCGCCGTCACCTGGCTCCTCGTCCCGCTCACCGCCGCCCTCGCGGCCTCCACCGGCGCCGCCGCCCACGCGGCCCTGCTCGGCTGCGTCTGCCTGCTGATGCCGCTCGCCGCCGTGCTGCTCCAGGCCCGCGCCCTCCAGACCACCGCGCCCGCACTCCAGGCCCGTACCGGCGCGGTCCTCGCCACCGCGAGCACCGGCGCCGCCGCGCTCGCCCCCGTCCTCGCCGGCGTCCTCGCCGACCGCATCTCCGCCGCCGCCCCCGCCGTCGGCTGCGCGGCGGCGCTCGCCCTGCTCGCCGCGTACACCTCCCGCCGCCCGGTCCGCCGCGCCCTCACGCCAGGAGCGGGCCGGTGAGCGGCGGCTACCGCGTCTACCGGGCCGCCCTGCCCGAGGTGTGCGCCGCCGACCCGCGGCGGATGGTCTTCACCGCCGACGCCGACGGCCGCTGCGAGGTCTTCACCTGGGACGCCGCCACCCGCCGCGCCCGCCAGGTCACCAGCCGCCCCCGCGGCACCCTGCACGGCGCCATCGACCCCGACGCCCACGTGTGGTGGTTCGACGAGGACGAACACGGCAGCGGGCACTGGCGGTTCCAGACCTTCGCCGGCGGCCCCGACCGCCCCGGACTGACCGGCCTGCCGCCCGGCCGGCCCCGCGGCCTGGCCGTCACCGCCGACGGCGCCGTCGCCCTGGCCCTCGGCGACGCCCGCGCCACCACCCTGCACGTCGGCGACCGCGGCGGCCCCGCCCGCACCCTGGCCCGCCTGGACGCCGACGCCACCCTCACCGGCGCCACCCCCGGCGGCCGCCTGCTCGCGGTGGCGCGCGCCGGCGCCGTCACCGTCCACGACCACCACGGCGCCACCCGCCCCGTCCTCCCCGGCGCCGCCGGCCGCCTGTGGTCCCTGGGCTTCGACCCGGCCGGCGGCGCCGGGGAGGACGGGGCGGGTGGCGCCGTGGGGG
>NZ_PVLV01000686.1:160-3931 GCF_002982015.1 Streptomyces solincola | reverse complement strand
CTCCCCGCCTCCCCCTCCGCCCGCCGCAGCACCCGTACCGGAAGGCTCCACCGTGTTCGTCGCCCTCAGAGACCTGAGGTTCGCCAAGGGGCGGTTCGCCCTGATGGCGGTCGTCCTCCTCCTCGTCACCCTGCTCGTGGGGCTGCTGTCGGGGCTCACCGCCGGACTGGGGCGGCAGAACACCTCCGCGGTGACCGGCCTGCCCGCCGACCGCATCGCCTTCGGCACGCCCGCGGGTCAGGACCCCTCCTATGCCGACTCCTCCGTCACGGCACGGCAGCTCCGCCGGTGGGCCGCCGCCCCCGGCGTCACCCGCGCCGAGCCGCTGGGCATCGCCACCACCAAGGCGACCGCCGGCGACCGCCGTGCCGGCGTCTCGGTCTTCGGGGTCCGGCCCGGCTCCCCGCTGGCCCCCGACGCCGACCGGATCACCGACCGCCGGGTGGTGCTGTCCGCCCCCGCCGCCGACGCCCTCGGCGTCGGCCCCGGAGACGCCGTCACGCTCGCCGGCCGGCCGCTGACGGTGGCGGCCGTCCGGGGCGACGCCCACTTCAGCCACACCCCGGTGATCTGGGCCGCCCTCGACGTCTGGCGAGCCGTCTCACCGCCCGCCCCCGGCCCGGCCGAGGCCGCCGCCACCGTCATCGCCCTGACCACCGGCCCCGGCGCCGACCCGAGCGCTGCCGACGCCGCCGCCGGCACCCGGACGCTCACCCGCGACGACTCGCTGTCCGCGATCGGCTCCTACGCCTCCGAGAACGGCTCCCTCCAGTTGATGCGCGCCCTCCTCCTCGTCGTCTCCGCCCTGGTCGTCGGCGCCTTCTTCACGGTGTGGACCATCCAGCGCAGCGCCGACGCCGCCGTCCTCAAGGCGCTCGGCGCGACCACCGCCGCCCTGCTGCGCGACGCACTCGGCCAGGCCCTGGTGCTGCTGGCGGCCGGCACCCTCGCCGGCACCGCCCTCGCCGCGGCCCTCGGCGCGGTCGCGGACCGGGCCGGCGTCCCCTTCCTCCTCACTCCGGCGACCCTGCTGCCGCCCGCCGCCGCCACCGTGCTGCTCGGCGCCCTGGGCGCCGCCCTCGCCGTCCGCCGCCTCACCACCGTCGACCCGCTGACCGCCCTGGGAAGTGCCCGATGAGCCTGCTCCTGACCGACGTCACCCTCACCTACCCCGACGGCGCCGGTCGGCTGACCGCCCTCGACCGGGTCTGCCTCGCCGTGCCCCGCGGATGCCTCACCGCCGTCGTGGGCCCCTCCGGCTCCGGGAAGTCCAGCCTGCTCGCCGTCGCCGCCACCCTCGTCACCCCCGACTCCGGCGCCGTCCACCTGGACGGCGTCCCGCTCACCGGCGCCGGCGACCGGGAGCGCGCCGCGCTGCGCCGCCGCAGCCTCGGCATCGTCTTCCAGCAGCCGCACCTGCTGCCCGCTCTCACCGCCGTCGAACAGCTCCAGGTGATGGCCCACCTGGACGGCCGCTCACCGGCCCGGGCGCGGCCCCGCGCCATGGAACTCCTCGACGCCGTGGGCCTCGCCGACCTGGCCGGCCGCCGGCCCCACCAGCTCTCCGGGGGCCAGCGCCAGCGGGTGAACATCGCCCGGGCCCTGGTGAACGACCCCACCGTGCTGCTCGTCGACGAGCCCACCAGCGCCCTGGACGCCGAACGCGGCGCGGCCGTACTGGATCTGATCACCCGTCTGACCGGCGAGCGCGCCACCGCCACCGTGCTGGTCACCCACGACCGCGCCCACCTGGGGGCCGCCGACCGGATCGCCGTGATCCACGACGGCCGGCTCCGCGAGGTGCCGCGCGACCGCCCGACACCGGCCCGGGGCTCGCGGCGGACCTAGCCCTCGCCACCGAGAGTGCCGGGGACCGGTATGCGGGCCGCCGCGGAGGCGAAGCCGAGCCAGGTGTGGCGGTTGCCCGCCCAGCACCAGCCCACCTTCGGCGCGTCACGCCGCTCGCGGCCGTCCCGGCCCGTGCCGTTGCTGATCCACACGGCCGGGGTGCGCGCGTCCAGGCCGCCCTTCTCCTTGCGCAGTCGGGAGCCGATGGTCATGAAGCACCAGTTCCGCTCCAGCGCGGCGGGCTGCTGGAGCACCCAGTGGCTGCCCTCCACCAGCAGCAGCGGCGTACGCCCCTTCTCGGATATCGCCGGCAGCGCCTCGTCCGGGCTCCAGTTGGACATGTCGTCGCCCCGGTCGACGCCCCGCAGCACGTAGACCGGCCCCTCCGGGACGGCCAGCCCCTCGACGGGGGTGAACCGGTCGACGTCCGTCATGTCCTCCACGACGAAGCCGGGCTTGTCCGCGTGCCGCAGCAGCGGGGCGAGGGCCGACGCCGGGGCCCGGTCCTCCCGCACCACGAGCAGGCCGTCCTCGCCGCCCAGTGCGGCGGCCGCCGCGCGCAGCTCGTCGGCCGTCAGCCCGGCGGTCTCGTGCACCCCGAGGCCGATCAGGCGCTCCGCCTGGTCGGAGAGTGCGGGCAGGTCGGTGGTGAACGTGCTCATGTCTCCCCCTGATCATCACGTATCGCCCGGACAACGCGGGGCGTCCGGAGATCGTTCCCGGCGCGGAGACGAAAGCCGGTGCGGAGGGGGGGAGCGGGAGCCACGGACCGTCCGGCACGGCCGCCTGGCTCACCCGTACGGGCCAACGCCCGCGACCCGGGCGGCCCGCGCCGTTCCGGCCGACCGCCCCGCTGACACCCGGGTCCGCCCACGTGTGCCGGGTTCGTCCCGGTTTGACGGAACCTTCCCGCGGTGGGGGAGTGGGTACGGCGCGTGTTCCAGCGGAGGGCATCTGGGCCGCTCCGTCGCGTGCCGGCAGAGGGAGAGTGCAAGCGATGGCGGGCAATGGCTACCTGAACAGCGGCGACCTCGGCGGCCTCACGGCCGTCGACCCGCGCGGCGAGAAGATCGGCAAGGTCGAGCAGGTCTGGCTCGACGACCGCAGCGGCAAGCCGGAGTGGGTGACCGTCAAGACCGGCCTGTTCGGCACGAAGGAGACCTTCGTGCCGCTGGAGGGCGCGCGCAGCGACGGCGAGAGCCTGCACGTCGCCTACGCCAAGGAGCGGGTGAAGGACGCCCCGCGCGTCGAGGCCGACGAGCACCTCGACAGCGACCAGGAGCACGACCTGTACCGGTACTACTCCCTGACGGACGGCCACGGCTCGGCCCGTGGCGGCCAGGCGGAGACCCGCGGCCGGTCGGAGACCCGCGGCGGGGCCGAGTCCCGCGGCCGGTCGGACAGCCGGGGCGACGCGGGGATGGGCGCCGGCGCGGGGATGGGCGCCGGCGCCGGCATGGCGGGGGCGGGCATGGGCAGCCGGTCCGGCATGGACGAGCGCTCCCCGTCCGCCGCCCAGGACCCCGCGCACGCCCGCGAGCACGAGATGCTCCGCTCCGAGGAGCGGCTGCACGTCAGCGCCCGCGAGCAGGAGGTCGGGCACGCCCGGCTGCGCAAGGTGGTCGTCACCGAGAACGTGACCACGACCGTGCCGGTCAGCCACGAGGAGGTCCGGGTCGTCCGCGAGCCGATCGACCCGAGCGAAGGCGTCCGCGGCCGCATCCAGGAGGAGCAGACCGAGGTCACCCTGCACGCCGAGCAGCCGGAGATCCGCAAGGACACCGTGCCGGTCGAGCGGGTCCGCCTGGAGACCGACAAGGTCACCGAGCAGCGCGAGGTCAGCGAGGACGTCCGCAAGGAGCGGGTCGAGTACGACGACGGCACCGAGCGCGGTCGCCGCGGCGACCGCGCTCGGTGCCGTCG
>NZ_PVLV01000686.1:0-143 GCF_002982015.1 Streptomyces solincola | reverse complement strand
CGCGCGCCCCGCGCCCGTACGGGCGCGGGGCGCCGTACGGGCGCGGGGCGCGCGGGAAGGCCGCCGCGGGGCGCCGGTGGGGCGCCGCCGCGGCGGCCTGGCCCGGGCTCAGTCCCGGGCGCCGGCCTCCGCGCGAGGACGGG
>NZ_PVLV01000685.1 GCF_002982015.1 Streptomyces solincola | reverse complement strand
GTCCTGCTGGCCGGCGCGGCCGGCGCGAGCGCCGCCGCCCTGCCGCCCACCGGGGCCGCCGCCGCCCCCGCTCCCGCCCGCGCCGCCGACGCCTTCGACACCCTCCGCGCCACCTGGCGGAGCCTGATCCTCGGCGGCGGCTTCGACCCGGCCGCCGCGCCGTACGCCACCCGCCTCGCCGAACTCGGCAGCACCGCACGCCGGTTGCGTACGGAGATGGCCCCGGCGGACGGCTCGCTCTGGCCCGGTCTGGGATACGCCGACCCCGAACCGGACACCGACCCCGAGTCGTACGCCCACTCCGAGAACCTCCAGACGAGCTACAGCCGGCTGCGCACCATGGCCGAGGCGTACGCCCAGCCCGGCACCGGCTCCACCGGCGACGCCGCCCTGCGCACCGCGGTCCTCACCGGCCTGGACCACCTGCACGACCAGGCGTACCGGGCCGGCCAGGCCCGCTGGGGCAACTGGTACAACTGGCAGATCGGCGTCCCGCAGGCGCTGCTCGACATCGACGTGCTGCTGTACGAGCACCTGGGCGCGGCCCGGATCGCCGCGCACACCGCCGCGATCGACCACTTCGTCCCCGACAGCGCGGTGGCGGGCTACACCGGCACCTCCACCGGCGCCAACCGGGTCGACCTGTGCCGGGTGCTGGCCCTCCGCGGAGTGATCGGCAAGACGCCCGCCAAGACGGCGCTCGCCCGGGACGCGCTCGCGCCGGTCTTCCCGTACGTCACCTCGGGCGACGGCCTGTACGCCGACGGCAGCTTCATCCAGCACGGCCACGTGCCCTACGCGGGTTCCTACGGGGCGGTGCTGCTCGGCGGTCTGGCCCTGCTGTTCGCCCTGCTCGAGGGCTCCGCGTGGGAGGTCACCGACGCGGGCCGGCAGACCGTGTCCGACTCGGTGGAGAAGGCGTACGCGCCCTTCCTCTTCAACGGCCTGGCCATGGACGCCGTCTCCGGGCGCGCGGTCAGCCGGGGCGTGCTGAGGAACGACGTGCGCGGGCTGCACCAGGACGACCACACCCGCGGCCACGGCATCATCGCCGCCATCGCGCTGCTGGCCACCACCGCGCCGGCCGCCGAGAGGAGCCGCTGGGAGGCGATGGTCCGCGGCTGGATCGCCCGCGACTACTACAGCCCCGTCCTCACCGGCTCCGCGCTGACCGTGGCCCAACTGGCCAGGCTGCGGACGCTGGCGGCGGCCGGCGGCGAGCGCGCCCCCGAGCCGGCCGGGCACCGGCTGTTCGCCGGCATGGACCGGGCCGTGCACCGCCGCCCGGGCTGGGCCGCCTGCCTGTCGATGGCCTCGGAGCGGATCGCCTACTACGAGACCGGCAACGGCGAGCACCTGCGCGGCTGGCACACCGGCTCAGGAATGCTCTACTGGTGGGGCGGCGACTTCGCCAACGGCCAGTACACCGACGACTTCTGGCCCACCGTGGACCCCTACCGGCTGCCCGGCACCACCGCGTCGCGCAAGGCGCTGGCCGACGCGGCCGGCGGGGCCTGGGGCGCGGCCCGCCCGGCGGTGGAGTGGGTCGGCGGCGCCACCGACGGCGTGTACGCCGCCGTCGGCCAGCACCTGAAGGGCCTGTCCTCCACCCTCACCGCCCGCACGTCGTGGTTCTTCCTGGACGATGCGATCGTGTGCCTGGGCGCGGGCATCCAGGCCGCCGACGGCGCAGGCGTCGAGTCGGTGGTGGAGAACCGCAACCTCGGCGCGAACGGCGTGCACGCCTTCACCGTGGACGGCTCCACCCAGTCCACCGCCCCGGGCTGGAGCGCCACCCTCACCGGGGCCCGCTGGGCGCACCTGGCCGGGCACGCCGGCTATGTCTTCCCCGGCGGCGCGACCGTCAAGGCGCTGCGCCAGGAGCGCACCGGCGCCTGGTCCGCCATCAACAAGAACGCGGACCCCACCGCGCTCACCCGCCGCTATCTGACGATGTTCTTCGACCACGGCGCCGACCCGGCTGCCGCCTCCTACGCCTATCTGCTGCTGCCGGGCGCCACCGCGGCCGCCACCGCGGCCCGGGCCGCCGACACGGGCTGGCTGACCGTGCTCGCCAACACCGGCGACCGGCAGGGGGTGCGCGTCCCCTCGCTCGGGCTGACCGCCGCGAACCTGTGGACCGCCGGCGCGGTCGGCCCGCTGGCGGCGAGCGCGCCCGCCTCCGTGCTCGTCCGGGAGACCGGTGCGAGCGCCGCCGTGTGCGTCTGCGGCCCGCTGCGGGACGGCGCGGCGATCGACGTCACCTGGAACCGCGCGGTCGCCTCGGTCGCCTCCCACGACCCCTCGGTCCAGGTGCTCTCCACCGGCGCGGCGCTGAGGCTGCGGATCGCCTCCGGCGCCCGGGGCGCGGTCCACCGGGCGGTGGTACGCCTCGGCTGACCGCTGCGGGCTCCGGCGGGGCCCTACTGCGGGGTGGCCAGGACCTGGACCCAGTAGGGGCCGTCCGGCGAGTCGGCGACGCCGATCCCGGTGTGGACGAAGTCGCAGGTGTTCAGCGCGGTCTGGCGGGTGCGCCGCCACTCGGCGGCGACCTCGGCCGGGTCCTCCTGCCCGTGGGCGACGGTCTCGCCGACGGCGGACCAGAGGTAGCCGGCGGCCCGCACCCGCTCGCCGGTGTCGCGGCCGGTGGAGTCGGTGTGGCCGACGTGGCCGCGGGCCGCCATGTCCGCGGCGTGCCGCTGGGCGATCTCGGTCAGCCGGGCGTCGGTGCGCAGTCCGGGGCAGCCGTTGGCGGCGCGCAGGCGGTTGACCTCGCCGACGAGCAGCGGGCCGGGCGGGGCCGGGG
>NZ_PVLV01000684.1 GCF_002982015.1 Streptomyces solincola | reverse complement strand
CGTCCCAAGACCAGCACCCTCACCCGCGGCTTCGTCGCCGCCGGTGCCGGCGGCGACGAAGCCGCGGGTGAGGGTGCTGGTCTTGGGACGGCGGTGCTTACCCTTGCCGGGCATGACTGTTCCTCTCCGGCGCCTGCGAGGTGAGCTGTCGGGTTCGGACTGGAGATGCCCGGCCGTGTGCTGACACGGCTTCACCCCGAGCCGGCCCCTGGTGGGGTCGGCGTACTACCTGGGTCCCCCGCTCCTGCCACGCGTGGATGGGTGCGAGTTCCGGGCCGGTGGCAGGATTCGGCGGTCCGGCCGGATTGCCGTGACCGTAAGCGAGCCGAGTCGGCGCGAACAAGCCGCGGTTTCCCCTCCCGTCCCTCCGGCCCCGGCGCGGGGGTGGGCGAGCGGTGACCCTGCGTGGAGTACGGATCATGAGTTCCGGTGCCGGGCTGGGGAGTTGGGGCCGAAGATCCGCCACGGACCGTCACGGTTATGACGCTGCTCACGCGTCATCGACCATTTCCCCTTAGATCGTGTCAGGTTCCCCTCGAAAGCTCTAAATCGGCTAAACCGGACAGAAGGCATCCAATCGGCACGGAACACCGCGAAGTGAGGGCGGGCGGTGAGCGGGGCGCGCGGGTGCGCCGCCCGGACCGGGTCCGCGCAGGTGGGGCCGGTCGGCCCCTGCGTTCAGGCGCGGACCGTGCCGTATCGTCGAAGCCGCGACCTCGTCGGCGGCCGGCGCCGACGGCAGACGCGGAGGAGACCCCGTGACGCAGCAGCTTCCGCAGGCCCCGTCCACCGAGCCCGAGCTGACCGGGGTCCGCAACTTCCGGGACGTCGGCGGGCTGCCCACGGTGGACGGCCGGCGGGTGCGGCACGGCCGGCTCTACCGCAGCGGCCACCTCGCGCACGCCACCGGAGAGGACGCCGCCTTCCTGGCGACCCTCGGGCTGCACACCGTCTTCGACTTCCGCAACGCCGCCGACCAGAGGCTGGAGGGCGCGGACGTCGAGCTGCCGGGCGTGCGCAACCTCAACATCCCGCTGACCGACCCGGCCGACGGCGCGGAGTTCTGGACCATGGTCCGGGACGGCGACCTCGACCAGCTCCGCTCCATCCTGGACGGCGGCAAGGGCGCGGACCGGATGATCGCCTCGTACCGCTCGATCATCACCGAGCGCACCGCCGAGCACAGCCGGGTGCTGCACGCGGTCGCCGAGGACAGCCTGCCCGCGCTGATGCACTGCGCCGCCGGCAAGGACCGGGCCGGCCTCTCGGTCGCGGTCACCCTGCTCGCCGTCGGGGTCGAGCGGGAGGCGATCGAGGAGGACTACCTGAAGTCCAACGCCCCGAGCCGCCGCTACAAGGTGCACCGCAGCGACTCCTCGCCGGCCGGCATGTCGGCCGAGGTGATGGAGCTGCTCAGCCCGCTGTTCGAGGCCCGGATCGAGTACCTGCGCACCGCCTTCGACACCATCGAGGCGACCTGGGGCACCACCGACCGCTATCTGGCCGAGGGCCTGAAGGTCGCCCCGGAGACCCGGGAGAAGCTCCGCGGGCGCCTGCTCGACGAGGGCTGAGCGGGAGCGGTACGCGGGCGGGTCACCCGGGCGGGCGCGGGAGAGCCCGCACCCGCCGCGGCGCGGCTAGCGGTCGCCCAGCACGAAGAGCAGGTAGAGGAAGGCCGCGACGAGGTGGCCCGCGACCAGGTAGGCGAACAGCCGGACGAGGAAGCCGAGCGGAAAGCGGCTCTCCTCGGTGCTCCTCCCCGAGCCCTCCTCGAAGCCCGTCTCAGCGCTCCTCTCGGTGCTCTTCCCAACGCCCGTCTCAACGCCCGTCCCGGTGCTCTTCTCGGTGCTCTCGCGGTCGGCGGCCGCCTCTGCGCCGGGGGTCTTCTCGCTCGAAACGCTCATGGTGGTAGGGCTCCTCACATGCCTCAGCGGTCCCGGACGCCGCCGCCGAGGCACAGCTCGGTTCCGGGGCTCTGCATCAGGGTGTGGACGAACAGCAGCTCCGCGCCGCGGCCGCCGGCCGCGCCGATCCGGTGCGGGGTCAGCGAGTCGAAGTGCGCCGCGTCGCCCGGGTCGAGCACATAGGCGGTGTCGGCGAGGGTGAGCCGGACCCGGCCGGACAGCACGTACAGCCACTCCTCACCGGGGTGCACGCGCACCAGGTCCGCGGGCGTCGCCGGCGGCACCTCGACGCGCAGCGCCTGCATGGCCCGCCCCGGGGCGCCGGCCGGCCGGTAGGCCCAGCCGTCCGCCTCGGCGGGCCCGGCCCGGCCGGCCCGCACCACCGGGGCGCGCCCC
>NZ_PVLV01000683.1 GCF_002982015.1 Streptomyces solincola | reverse complement strand
CCGGCCGTGCCGCCGCGCGCGGGCAGCAGCGGGGCCAGTGCCTCGTACACCTCCTGCGCGCCGGACGGCCGGGCCTGCGGGTCCTTGGCCAGCAGCCGCAGCACCAGCGCCTCCAGCGCCTCGGGCACCTCGGGGCGCAGCTGGCGCAGCGGCAGCGGCGGCTCGTAGAGGTGGCGGTGCAGCACGCCGAGCGCGGTGGAGCCGGTGAAGGGGACGTTGCCGCTGAGGAGTTCGTGCAGCAGCGCGCCGAGCGCGTAGAGGTCGGTGTACGGGCCGACCGCGCCGCCCATGGCCTGCTCGGGCGCCATGTAGGCGGGGCTGCCGATGGGCGAGCCGGTGTGGGTGAGGCGGGTGGTGTCGGTGTCGATCGCGGAGGCGATGCCGAGGTCGAGGACGGTGACGGTGCCGTCCGGCTTGACCATGACGTTGCGCGGCTTGAGGTCGCGGTGGACGATCGGCACCGCGTGCACGGCGGCGAGCACCGCGCACAGCTGGGCGGCCACGCCCACGGCCCAGCGCCAGGGGTAGGGGTCGTGTTCGGCGAGGTGGTCGGCGAGGTCGGCCCCCTCGACGTACTGCATGACGAGGAAGAGGTCGTCGTCGTCGCTGCCGGCGTCGTGCACGGTGACCAGCCCGGGGTGGGTGACCTGGGCGGTCACCCGGCATTCGCGCACGAACCGGCGGCGCATCTCCTCGGCGGCCGCGGCCGGGGCCATGGCGTCGGGGCGCAGCAGCTTGACGGCGACCCGGCGGTCCAGCCGGCTGTCGTAGCCGGTCCACACCTGGCCCATGCCGCCCTGGCCGATGACGGTGGACAGTTCGTAGCGCCCGGCGATGAGGCGTCCGTTCACTTCTCCTCTTCCCGGCGGCGGTCGTCCTGGCGCAGCAGGTCGCTCAGCTCGTCCAGCTCGGCGCGGACCTGGTGGATGCGGTGGTGCGCGGGCGGCGGGGCCGCGGGGTGCTGCCGGGGCTCCGGCGGCGTCTGCCGCACGGGCTGCACCGGCTGCTGCACGGGAGGCTGGTGCACGGGAGGCTGGTGCACCGGCGGCTGGTGTACGGGGGCGGGAGTCGGGCCCGGGTAGCCGTAGCCGCCGCCGGCGGGGCCGTGCCCGGGGGCGCCGAGGCGGCTGAAGTGCTGGATCTCCAGGGTCAGGTAGACGGCGAGGACCACGGCGATCAGCAGGATCAGCCACAGCCCGACCACGACCGACGCCCCGTCCGTGATCTCGCCCTTGTCGTCCGTGGGAGCCGTGCCCGCGTAGGCGAACACCCCGACGGACGCCACCAGCGCCAACGCGAACAGCGTCCAGTCCCGGCCGCGCCGGGTGACGACGGCGAGCCGCAGCATGGCGGCCCAGCCCAGCAGCCCGCAGCTCAGCACCGTCAGCACGGTGAACAGCACGCGCAGGCCGATGAGCGTGCCGTCGGAGGGACGCCGGGGCGGTGGCGTGGCGTGGCCGGGGGCGTACATGGCTGCTCCTGGGCGGGCGAGGTCGGGCGGTGGCGTCGGGCGGCCGCCGCGGCGCGGCCGCGTCGGGCGGTTCCGATGCGGATGTGAGCGTATACACCGACACCGACAGGCCGGTCGGGGTTGCACCGAACCGTTGCCGAACCGATCACGTCACGGCCGCGCCGCCACCGTCATCGGCGAACCGCGCGCGCCCCCGGGGCGTTCGGCCCCCCTGCCGTCACGCCGGTACGTCCGCCGTCACGCCTCGATGGCGCCGTCGGTCAGCCCGTCGTACATGCCCTGGACCAGCTTCTCGCCGAGCCGGCCGGCCAGCTTCAGCGCGGCCTCGAACTCGGCGAGCGCGCGGAACCGCTCGCCGTAGCGGTGCTGTTCGGCCGGGGGCAGCCGGGGCAGATGCAGCTTGCGCACGTCGAGCCGGGTGGAGGTGGTGGTGTAGCTGCTGGCCTGGCGGTGGTTGGCGGTGCCGCGCAGGAAGCCGGCCAGGAACCAGGGGTCCAGGGCGGCCGGGTCGGGCCGCAGCAACTGGAGGTTGCGGCCGAGGGCGGCGCCCGCGGTGTCCTCGTCGACGACCCGGGCGGTGGAGCCGCTGCCGAGGACGGGCACGACGACGTCGCCGGCCCGCACCAGCACCGGCGGGTCACCGGGGCCGGCGGGCAGGGCGCCGGAGGGGGCCTGGCCGGTGAGCACGTCGTGCTCGGTCAGCACCGGCGCGGAGCCGGCGCCGCCGCCGCCGGAGTGCAGTTCGACCGCGCCGGTGCGCACCAGTTCGGCGACGGTGACGCCGGGCGGGCGGGCGGACGGTCCGGGCGGCCCGGTCTCGGGG
>NZ_PVLV01000682.1 GCF_002982015.1 Streptomyces solincola | reverse complement strand
AGATGTGTATAAGAGACAGAGGTGGGCGCGGCCCTGGGCGGCGTCGCGTACGGCGGTGGGGAGCTGGTCGGCGGTGAACTCGCCGTGGACGAGGTAGCCGCGGGCGCCCAGGCGCAGGGCCTGGTGGACGATGTCGCTGTCGCCGCTGTAGGTGGTCATCAGGACGGCGGTGAGCGGCACCAGGTGGGGCAGCGCGGTCAGGCCGTCGGCGCCGGGCATCCGGACGTCCAGCAGGACGACGTCGGGGCGGTGGCGCAGGGTCTGCTCGTACGCCTCCCGGCCGTCGGCCGCCTGTGCGGCGACCTCGATGCCGGGGTGGGCGGAGAGCAGGGCGGCCAGGCCCGCCCGGACCACCGGGTTGTCGTCGGCGATGACGACCCGCACGAGCCCGGCGGAGGGTTCAGGCATGGTGGGGGGTCCTCTCGGTCAGGGAGTGGACGGGGAGTTCGACGCGCACTTCGGTGCCGCGGGACGCCTGCCCGCGGCCGATGCGGATGCGGGCGCCGATGGCGGCGGCGCGTTCGACCATGCCGACGACGCCGAAGTGGCCGGAGTTGCGGAGGGTGTTCAGGGTGGTGCCGGGGGGCAGGCCGGCACCGTCGTCGTAGACGGACATGCGGAGGATGTCGGTGTCCACGCCCGCGGTGACGGTGATGTGGCTGGGGCGGGCGTGGCGGTGGGCGTTGTCCATGGCTTCGGCGGCGACGGCGACCAGGTGGCGGGCGACGGCCGGAGGGACGCGGGGCGGGACGGTGAGCGGCGGGGCCGGCGGGCGGTAGGCGGCGATGACGGCGTGGCGGGTGCCGAAGTCGGCGGCACGGGCGGAGAGTTCGGCGGCGAGGTCGACCTGTCCGTCGAGGCCGGTCTCGCGGCGCAGGTCGTCCAGGAGTTCGCGGGACTCGGCGGCGGCGCGCCGGGCCGAGCGGGCGACCAGTTCGGCCTGGCGGCGCAGGGTGTCGGGGTCGTCGCGGTCGGCGGTGGCGGCGAGCGAGTCGGCGGCCAGGGCGAGGCCGTAGAGGGTCTTGGCGGCCGAGTCGTGCATCTCGCGGGCGAGGCGGGCGCGTTCGGACTCGACGGCCTGGTGGGCGGAGAGCCGGGCGCGGGCCTCGGTGAGGGCCTGGCTCGCGGCGCCGACGTCCAGGATGAGGCCGCGCAGGGTGGAGCCGACCGCGCCGGCGATCACGCACAGGCCGGGGAAGAGGAGGGAGGAGGGGTCCACGGCGACGGAGCGGTTGACGCCGTAGGCGAGGAGCAGCAGCAGGGACTGGAGGATGGCGAAGAAGGCGGCGCCGCGCCAGCCGTAGAGGAGTCCGGCCAGGAGCGGGGTGCAGAGGGTGACGTAGGCGAGGACGGACTCGGGGGACGCGGTGGCGAGGAGGAGGGCGCCGCAGAGCGCGTCGACGGCCAGGACGGCGGGGTGGCGGAGGAGGACGGGACCGAAGCGCTCCCAGTCGCGCAGGACGACGTAGGACACCATGAAGGTGACCAGGACGGCGGCGCCGACCAGCCAGGTGCCCAGTCCCGCGGCCGCGCCTTCGAGGGCGAACGGGGTGGCGAGGACGGTCATCGCCAGCCGGAAGCCGAACACCTGCCGGCACAGGGCCTGGAGGGCGTTGAGCTGGAGGGGGAGCGAGGGGATCCCGGTCATGCGGCGCTCACCCGCCGAGGATGTCGGTGAAGTCGACGCCGGAGCCGTAGTAGAAGCTGAGCGCGATGAGGATCATGGTGGCGGGGAGCATCACCAGGGTCACCACGAGCGTCGTCTTGGGGACGGCCTTGGCGGCGGCGCGGCGGGCGTTCTGGGCGTCGGTGCGGCGCATGTCGTTGGCGATCTGGATGAGGGTGTCGACGATGGGCGCGCCCAGCTCCTCGCCCTGCTGGAGCGCGGTGACGAACATCGACACCTGCTCGGAGGTGTTGCGGCGGCGCAGTTGGTCGAAGGCCTCGCGGCGGCCGACGCCCATGTCCAGTTGGCGCAGCACGATGCGGACCTCGTCGGCCCAGGGCCCGGCGTACTGGTCGGCGACGCGTTCGAGGGCCTGGCGGAAGCCGAGTCCGGCGGAGACGACCACGGCGAGGACGTCCAGGAAGTCGGGCAGGGTGCGCTCGATGTCGTCGCGGCGGCGGCGGATGGCGATGCGCAGCAGGACGTCGGTCCAGGTCAGGCCGTAGAGGAGGATGATCGCGGCGAGCGCCCACTGGCCGCGCAGGAGGAGGGCGAGGGCGGCGAGGACGCCGAGCAGGCCGTAGACGGCGCGGCGGGCGGCGTAGCGGTCGACGGTCATGCCGCCGGGGTTGCCGGCCATGTCGATGCGGCGGCGCAGCGCGTCGGTGCGCCGGGGGCCCATCAGTCCGAGGACGGACGGCGCCCACCGCATGCCGAGCCGGTCGACGCCGGAGCCGACGGCGGTGGTGCGGGTGGCCCCGACCTCCAGGGCGAGCACCAGGTCGCCGGGCAGCTTCGCCTCGGCCCGGTACATCCGGACGCCGGCGAACGCGCCGCACACCGAGAGGGCGAGGACGGCGGCCAGGAGCAGGCCCACGGCGGGTTCCTTTCCGGGAGGGAGAGGGAGGG
>NZ_PVLV01000681.1 GCF_002982015.1 Streptomyces solincola | reverse complement strand
CCCCGTACGCCCGCCGCACCCCGTACCGCGTCGAGGCTCCGTTCCAGCTGACCCTCGCCGGCCGGGTGATCAGGGGCCGCATCGACGCCGTCTACCGCGACCCGGACACCGGGACGTACGAGATCGTCGACTGGAAGACCAACCGCTTCCGCACCGCCGACCCCCTCCAGCTCGCCGTCTACCGCCTTGCCTGGGCCGAGCAGCACGGCCTGCCGCCCGAGGACGTCACGGCCGCCTTCGTCTACGTCCGCACCGGCGAGGTCGTCCGCCCCGACGCCCTGCCCGACCGCGCCGCGCTGGAGCGCGTCCTGCTGGATGGGACGCCACACGGCCTTACGGCCCGCTCCGGATAGGCTCAAGGACATGAGCCCCACCCCGGACAGCGCCGTCCAGACCGTACGCACGTACATATCCGGCCACCGCGACGTCTTCCTCGACGACCTCGCCCAGTGGCTGCGCATCGCGTCCGTATCGGTCCAGCCGGAGCACGCCGCACACGTCCGGGACAGCGCCCGATGGCTCGCCGGCCACCTGAGCGCCACCGGCTTCCCGGTAGCCGAGGTGTGGGAGACCGACGGCGGCCACCCCGCCGTCTACGCGGAATGGCCCTCCGACGACCCGGACGCCCCGACCGTCCTCGTCTACGGCCACCACGACGTCCAGCCCGCCGCCCGCGAGGACGGCTGGCACACCGACCCCTTCGACCCCGTCACCCGGGACGGCCGGCTGTACGCCCGGGGCGCCGCCGACGACAAGGGGCAGGTCCTCTTCCACACCCTCGGCGTACGGGCCCACCTCGCCGCCACCGGCCGCACCACGCCCGCCGTCCACCTCAAACTGCTCGTCGAGGGCGAGGAGGAAGCCGGCTCCCCGCACTTCCGCGCCCTCGTCGAAACCCGCCGCGACCGGCTCGCCGCCGACGCCGTCATCGTCTCCGACACCGGCATGTGGTCCGAGACCACCCCCACCGTGTGCACCGGCATGCGCGGCCTCGCCGAATGCCAGATCACCCTGCACGGCCCCGGCCAGGACATCCACTCCGGCTCGTTCGGCGGCGCCGTCCCCAACCCGGCCACCGCCGCCGAACGAGCCGGAGTGGATGTCCTGGCCGGGGCCGTGC
>NZ_PVLV01000680.1 GCF_002982015.1 Streptomyces solincola | reverse complement strand
GGGACGGCAAGGTCAGGAGCGGAGGGAGGGGCGGGAGGGGACGCCGGCGGCGACCGCGCGGCGGCGGGGCGCGGCGGAGCCGGTCCAGCAGGTGCCGCGGCGGGCGAGCAGCCGGTGCAGCCACAGTTCGGTGGAGACCAGTTCGGCGAGCCCGTCCAGCGGCACCGGTTCGCCGTCGGCGGCCGCGCGCAGGGCCTTGCGGACCACCCTGGCCTCGATCAGTCCGGCGTCGGCGAGGAGCGGGGCGTCGAAGAGGGCCATCAGGTGGGGCAGTGCGGCTCGCAGGCCGGTGCGGCCGGCGGTGGCGGTCGCGGTGTGGCTGGCGGCGCCCCAGCCGGGCGGCAGGTCGTGGATGCCGGCGCCGGCCAGCACCGAGCGCAGGATCGCGGCGCGGGCGCCGGGCTGGACGCGCAGCGATTCGGGCAGGTCGCGGCAGGCGCGGACCACCTGGTTGTCGAGGAAGGGGGCGTGCAGGCGCTGGCTGCGGATCTCGGCGGCCTGCTCCAGGACGCGGTGGTCGGCGGCGTACCGGGCGAGTGCGGCCCGGGCGCGGGCCTCCCCCGGGCGCTGGACGGAGCTAGGCCGGGTCGCCGCCTGCTGAAGGCGAACCGATACTTCTGCCAGCGCCTCGCCGGTGAGCCAGCGGGCCGCCGGCCCGGGTCTGGCCCAGGCGAGCGCGGCCAGTGAGGCGTCCAGCGGGCCGCCGACGGCGCCGGGGTCGCGGCCTGCCTCCAGCAGCTTGCCGGCGGCGGACTCCAGACCGGTCCGGTAGGGGGTGCGGGCGAGCCGGCGGGCCGCCCGGTAGACGGTGAGCGGGACGAGCAGGGCCCCGGCGTTCGGGCCGCTGGCCTTGGCCAGTGCGGTGACCGGGCGGATCAGGTGGCGGCGCCGGCGGTCCATCAGCAGGTCGGCGAGGCGCGCGGGATGGGCGTCCAGGACCTGGCGGGCGCCGTGCCCGGTGAAGTGGTCGGCGCTGCCGGCGGCGAGGCGGCGGCGGTGGCGCTCGGCGGTGATCAGCGAGGCCCCCGGCTCGTCGGTCAGCGGCCCGTCCAGACCGGCGTAGGGCAGCGCCTCCTCGGCGGCGGCGACCACCACATGGTGCAGCCGGGGGTTCTCGGCGATGGCCCGGGCGCGTTCCAGTTCGGCCTCGCGGCCGCCGGTGGCCAGGTCGTTGAACGTGACGGCGAGGAGGCGTTCGCCCGCGCCGGGACCGGTGCCGGCGATGGTGCCGGGGATGCCGGGCAGCCCGGCCGCGAGCAGCGCGAGGGTGCCGGAGGCGCTGCCTCCGGAGAGGTCGGCGCCGATGCCGGGGGCCGGCGCCCCGCGGGCGGCGCGACGGTCGGCGGGCCCCATGCCGGGCACTGGCCCGGGGTCCGGCGGCAGGGTCTCGGGCGCGTGCCGGGGCGCGGTGAGCCGGGCGCGCACCGAGGCGACGAGCGCGTCGCGGACGGCGTCCACGGCCTGCGCCGGGTCGGCCTCGGGCACGGCGACGGCGAGCGAGGCGACCGGCTCGTATCCGGTGATCTCACGCGAACCCTCGCGCAGCACCAGCGCGTGCCCGGGCGGCACCCGCTTCACGCCCACATAGGGGGTGGAGTCGCGCAGCGCCTCGGGCGCCTCGGGGCAGGCCAGTTGGGCCATCAGGTGCCCGATGTCGAGCTGCGCCTCGATGAGGTCGGCGAGCGGCAGGGCGGCGGTGGCGTACGCGGTGCCGGCGGCCCACGGGGTGTGGAAGACGGGCCGCGCCCCGGCCAGGTCGCCGGCGACGATGATCCGGCGGCCCACCTGGGCGACCGCGGTGTAACTGCCGGCCCAGGCGGTGAGGTGGCGCATCGCTCCGCCGCGGGCGGCGAACAGCCCCACCCGCAGCTCCTCGTCGGAGGCGGCGCAGCAGCCGAGGACGGCGAGGCGGGTGAAGGGGTCGGTGCTGACCACGCGTACCTCGTCGGGACGCCAGTCGCCGACCGCCCACAGCGGGTCGGGGTCACCCCACAGGAGCTGCGCGCCGACCGGCTGCACGGTGCGGTGCTCCTCGTCGGCGAGGGAGCCGCCGGGCAGGGAGCCGCCGGAGGGGTGGCCGTCCGGGGCGCCGCCCACCGCTCCGGCCGTGCCGAACCGCGCGGCGAAACTGCTCCATCCCACCAGCCACCGCATCAGCCGCCTCCGCCCCCGCCTCCACAGGCTGTGGACAACCCGGCGCACGTGCCGGGAGTGCTGGGAGACATGCTGCCACGACAAGGCCGCGCGGGGGTCGCCGCGGGGCGCGCCCCGCCGAACGGGAACACGCCCCTGGCATGGGACGAACTCCGGACCTTCGTCTGTCCCGTGACGAGACGTGAGGCGACCACCCGTCGTCCGGGGCGGCGACCCGGGAGCTGTGGCCGGTGCACCGCGATTCCGCACCGGCGCTTCGCGCCCCGCCTTCCACGACGGAACAGAACGACGATTTTCGGCCAAATCCTCGCCGTGGGTCCGATCCCGCGAGACAGCAGGCACACCTCGCGTGGACGGTCGAGCGCCGGACGCCGGCGTGGCGAGCACTCGCCGAGCGGGCTGAGCTGGGAGTCGAGGGCTGAGGCCCCGGCTGTACCTCCTGGAGGCGGACGTGGGCGGTGTGCGGGACGACTGCTGGTGTCGGCGGCGCGCGGTGAGGGGATGAGGGCTGGGCGGGCAGGGGCCGTACGGCGACGAGCGGCGAAGGCCGCGAGAGGGCGGGGCCG
>NZ_PVLV01000067.1 GCF_002982015.1 Streptomyces solincola | reverse complement strand
GCGAGAGAGGGGGAGGGGTTGAGGTCGGGGGTGTCGGCGGGCAGGCCGAGGCCGATGGCGGTCTGCTCGACCTTGGCGGGGCCGACGTCCACGGCGAGCTGGGCGTAGACGGCGTTGACCGAGCGGTCGGTGGCGGTGCGCACGCTGATCGGGCCGTGGTCGACGTCGTCCTCGTTGCCGGGGGCGTACGGCTTGCCGCGCCAGCCTTCGACGGGCCGCTTGTTGGCCCCGTCGTACAGGGTGTCGGGTGTGATGCGCTCGCCGTCCTGGGTGCGGGCGCCGTTGTGCACGGCGGCGGCGAAGACGAACGGCTTGAAGGTGGAGCCGACCTGGTAGTCGCGGCGGGTGGCGTTGTTGACGTACTGGCGGGTGTAGTCGACGCCGCCGTACATGGCGACGACGTACCCGGTGGAGGGTTCGACGGAGGCGCCGCCGACGCGCAGATAGCGGTCGGCCTCGTTGGAGCCGTCGAGCCGGGACGTCACCTGGTTGTCGACGGCCTCGGTGAAGGCTTCCTGCTTGGGGCGCTCCAGGGTGGTGGTGATGCGGAAGCCGCCCTGCCGCAGGGTCTCCCGGTCGACGATGCCCCGTTCGGTGAGGTACTGGCCGACGGCCTGGACGATGTAGCCGCGCTGGCCGGAGACGCCGGTGGTGGCCTCGGCCTCGTAGGGGGCGGGGAAGGTGGTGCCGGCCCGGTCGGCGCGGCTGAGCCAGCGTTCGCCGACCATGGCGTCCATGACGTAGGACCAGCGCCGCGTCGCCTTGTCCATGTTGGCGGGGTGCGCGGTCACGTCGTAGGCGCTGGGGGCGTTGAGGAGGGTGGCGAGGTAGGCGCCCTCGGCGGTGTCGAGGTCCTGGACGTCCTTGCCGTAGTAGGCGCGGGCGGCGGCCTGGATGCCGTAGGCGTTGCGCCCGTAGAAGCTGGTGTTGAGGTAGCCCTCGAAGATCTCGTCCTTGGACTTCTCGCGGTCCAGCTTGATGGAGATGAAGAACTCCTTGACCTTGCGCACAAGGGTGCGTTCCTGGCCGAGGTAGTAGTTCTTGACGTACTGCTGGGTGATGGTGGAGCCGCCCTGGGTGCCCTTGCCGGTGACGGTGTTCCAGCCGGCGCGGACCATCGCCCCGGGGTCGACGGCGGGCTTGGTGTAGAAGTCGCGGTCCTCGGCGGCCAGTACGGCGTGCTGTACCCAGCGGGGTACGCGGGACAGCGGCACGCTCTCCCGGTTGACGTCGCCGGCCTGGGTGATCTGGCTGCCGTCGGCGTAGAGGTAGACGTTGGACTGGGCGGTGGCGGCGGCGTTGGCGGGCGGGATGGCGACCAGGTGGTAGCCGACGAAGAAGCCGCCGACGAGGAGGGCCGCGCCGAGGAGGACGGCGCCCAGGAGCATCCGCCAGGTGGGCAGCAGGCGCCGCCAGCCGGTGCGCCGCCGGCGGCGCCGGCGGGCGGCGCGCAGGGCTGTCCGCTCGGCCCGGCCGCCCGTCGGCCGGGCGCCGGGGCCGGGGTGCGTGCCGTCGCGGAAGACCCGGCCGGCGCGGGCCGGGCCGCCGAGAGTGGGGTCGCGGGGCTGCCAGCCCGGTGTCGCTGCCTCGTCGCTCATCTGTCCGCCCCGCTCCGTCCCGTACGGCCCCGAATCTGGGCTTTGTCGCTTATGTGGTGATCCGTCAGTCCCCTCATAGTGCACGTCGGACCCCCGCATCCCCGGCAACGGCAGCCGGAAATACGCTCGCGGGCCCGCCCGGCGGCCCGTTAGGCTCCTCGGTTCCGGCGGCCGGCCGGCCCTGGCCTCGGGAGGTGGAGGGGATGCGGCTCTACGCGGCCGTGGCGGCGGGCGCCTTCCGCCGGTACGCGACCTACCGGGTGGCCACCGCCGCCGGGGTGTTCACCAACACCGTCTTCGGCTTCGTCCTGGCGTACACCTACATCGCCCTGTGGGCGGAGCGGCCCGGCCTCGGCGGCTACGACCAGGCGCAGGCGCTGACGTTCGTGTGGCTGGGCCAGGCGATGCTGGCGGTGTGCGGCCTGATGGCCGGCGGCGTCGAGGAGGAGATCATCGAGCGGATCAGGACCGGTGACATCGCCGTGGACCTGCAACGCCCGGCGGACCTCCAGCTCTGGTGGCTGTCGGCGTCGCTGGGCCGGGCGGCGTTCCTGCTGCTGGGCCGCGGGGTGGCGCCGATGGCGGTGGGCGCGCTCGCCTTCGACCTGGCCCTGCCCGCCCACCCGCTGACGTGGCCGGCCTTCCTCCTCTCCGTTCTGCTGGGCGCGGTGGTGAGCTTCGCCATCTGGTACCTGGTGGCGCTCAGCGCGTTCTGGCTGATGGACGGGGCGGGCGCGGTGCAGGTGGCGTGGCTGTCGGGGCTGTTCTTCTCCGGGATGCTGCTGCCGCTGACCGTGTTCCCCGGCGGGCTCGGCGACCTGGCCCGGGTGCTTCCGTGGTCCACGATGCTCCAGGTGCCGGTCGACGTGTTCCTGGAGAAGCACACCGGCTGGGCGCTGGCGCGGGCGTACGCCTTCCAAGCGGGGTGGGCGGTGCTCCTGCTGGCCGCCGGCCGCCTGCTGCAATCGGCCGCGACCCGCCGGGTGGTGGTCCAGGGTGGCTGACAGCGCGGGCCTCCCGGGCGCCGGGGACGGCGACGGCGGCCGGGAGCCGGGCCCCCTGCGCGAGGGCCTGCGCGCCTACGGCCTCATCGTCGCGATGTGGGTGCGCTCCACGATGGCGTACCGCTTCTCGTTCGCGATGACCCTGTTCGCCAACTTCGCCACCACCGCGCTCGACTTCGTCGTCATCCTGCTGATGTTCAGCCACGTCCGGGGGCTGGGCGGCTTCTCCTTCGGCGAGGTGGCCTTCCTCTACGGGACCTCGTGCACCTCCTTCGGCCTGGCGGACCTGGCGATGGGCTAGGTCTCCCGGCTGGGCCGGCGGGTCCGGGACGGCACCCTCGACCTGCTCCTGCTGCGCCCCGCGCCGGTGCTCGCCCAGGTGGCGGCCGACAAGTTCGCGCTGCGCCGGCTCGGCCGCACCGCCCAGGGGCTGATCGTGCTGGTCTGGTCCCTGGTGGTGCTGGACGTGGAGTGGAGTCCGGCGAAGGTCTGGCTGCTGCCCTCGATGGTCCTCACCGGCGCGTTGATCTTCGGCGCGGTGATGGTGGTGGGCGCGGCGTTCCAGTTCTGGACGCAGGACGGCGCCGAGGTGGTCAACGCCTTCACCTACGGCGGCAACACCCTCCTCGGCTACCCGCCGTCCATCTTCGCGCAGGACCTGGTCCGTGGGGTCGTCTACGGGGTGCCGCTCGCCTTCGTCAACTGGGTGCCCGCGCTGTACGTCCTGGACCGCGAGCCGCCCGCCGGCCTGCCCGGCTGGGCGGCGTTCTGCGCGCCGCTGGTCGCCGGGGTCTGCTGGCTGCCGGCCGGACTGGCCTGGCGGGTGGGGCTGCGGTCCTACCGGAGCACGGGGAGCTGACGGAGGTCGGTCGGGGATGGGAGAGGGCATGGCGCGGGAGTACGGGGCCGGGCGCGACGACGTCATCGTGCTGGAGGACGTGAGCAAGGTCTTCGAGGTGCGGCGCAGGGCGGGGCGGCTGCGGCGGGAGCGGCGGCAGGTGCGGGCGGTGGACGGCATCAGCTTCCGGGTCGGGCGCGGCGAGATGGTCGGCTACATCGGGCCGAACGGCGCCGGGAAGTCGACCACCATCAAGATGCTGACCGGGATCCTGACCCCGAGCGGCGGGCGGCTGAGGGTGGCCGGGATCGACCCGTCGCCGGGCGGCCGGCGCGGGGTGGGCGGCCGGGAGCGGACCCGCCTGGCCCGGCGTATCGGAGCGGTGTTCGGACAGCGGACCACCCTCTGGTGGGATCTGCCGCTGCGGGACTCCTACCGGCTGGCCCACCGGATGTACCGCGTCCCCGACGACCGCTTCCGGGCCAACCTCGCCCGGTGCGTGGAGCAGTTGGACCTGGCGGACCTGCTGGACGTGCCGGTCCGCCAGCTCTCGCTGGGGCAGCGGATGCGCGGTGACATCGCGGCGGCGCTGCTGCACGACCCGGAGGTGCTGTACCTGGACGAGCCGACGATCGGCCTGGACGTCGTCTCCAAGGCGAAGGTGCGGGCGTTCCTGAAGGACCTCAACGCCGAGCGGGACACCACCGTGCTGCTGACCACCCACGACCTGACCGACATCGAGCAGCTCTGCTCGCGGGTGATGGTGATCGACCACGGCAGGCTGATGTACGACGGGGCGCTGGCCGGGCTGCACGAGGTGGGGGAGAGCGAGCGGACGCTGGTGGTCGACCTGGAGCGGGAACTGCCGCCGATCCGGATGGAGGGCGTGCGGGTGGTGCGGGTGGAGGGCCCGCGCCAGTGGCTGGCGTTCCCGGCGGCCCGCTCGGCCGCACCGCTGGTCGCCCGCATCGCGGCCGAGCACCCCCTGGTCGACCTGTCGGTGCGGGAGCCGGACATCGAGGCGGTGATCGCCCGGATGTACGCGGAACGGCCGGCGCC
>NZ_PVLV01000679.1 GCF_002982015.1 Streptomyces solincola | reverse complement strand
GCCACCACACCATGACGGCGGCGAAGGCCAGGTAGCCGAGGACGGCTGCGGCGGGCTGCGCAGCGCGCACGCCTTCGTCACCGGGGACCTGTCCACCGCGCTGGGGGCCAACGCCGCCGCCGTCCTCGGCTACCTGGCCTTCGCCGCCGTCATGGTGTGGTGGCTGACCGGGGCCGTCCGCGCCCGCCCGCTGCGGCTCGCCGTCCGGCCGGTCTGGTGGTGGGCGACCGGCGCCGCGATGGGCGTGTTCGCGGTGGTCCGCAACCTGCCGTTCGGCTCCGCTCTCGCACCCTGAGACGGCCCGGCTCTCCGCCGTTCGGTGTAAAAGAGCAGGTCAGGCGCGTGTGGTGAGTGCCCGGCGGCGCTGCGGCGTCAACCGGATGCGAAGCTTCGCCCTACCTCCGGATACCATCGAGATGACCGGTTCCGGTCCCGTATCGCCGACTGTTCCGCCGACCGTTTCGCCGACCTGGAAGGGGCCCCTCGCGTGAGTGTGCTCGACGAGATCATCGACGGCGTCCGCGCCGACCTCGCAGAGCGTCAGGCGCAGGTCTCCCTCGACGAGCTCAAGGAGCGGGCGGCCAAGGCCCCGCAGGCCAAGGACGGCGTGGCCGCACTGCGCGGCGACGGCGTCAAGGTCATCTGCGAGGTGAAGCGCTCCAGTCCGTCCAAGGGCGCGCTCGCCGCCATCGCCGACCCCGCCGGACTGGCCGCCGACTACGAGGCCGGCGGCGCCGCGGTGATCTCCGTCCTCACCGAGCAGCGCCGCTTCGGCGGCTCGCTGGCCGACCTGGAGGCCGTCCGCGCCCGGGTCGACATCCCGGTGCTGCGCAAGGACTTCATCGTCACCGCCTACCAGCTCTGGGAGGCCCGCGCCTACGGCGCCGACCTCGCCCTGCTGATCGTCGCCGCCCTGGACCAGCCCGCGCTGGTCTCCCTCATCGAGCGGGCCGAGTCCATCGGCCTCACCCCGCTGGTCGAGGTGCACGACGAGGAGGAGGTCAAGCGCGCGGTCGACGCCGGCGCCCGGATCATCGGCGTCAACGCCCGCAACCTCAAGACCCTCAAGGTCGACCGCGGCACCTTCGAGCGCGTCGCCCCCGAGATCCCGGCGCACATCGTCAAGATCGCCGAGTCCGGCGTGCGCGGCCCGCACGACCTGATCGCCTACGCCAACGAGGGCGCCGACGCCGTCCTGGTCGGCGAGTCCCTGGTCACCGGCCGCGACCCCAAGGCCGCCGTGGCCGACCTGGTCGCCGCCGGCGCCCACCCCGCCCTGCGCCACGGACGGGCCTGACCGCCCCCTGCCATGA
>NZ_PVLV01000678.1 GCF_002982015.1 Streptomyces solincola | reverse complement strand
GGGCTGATCAGGACGGTGCGGGGGGCGGGCTACCGGTTGGAGGAGCGGTGAGGCTGCTGCGTTCGGTCCGGGCCAGGACGTCGCTGGGCGCGACGCTGGTGGTGGCGCTGGCCCTGGCGGTGGCCGGGGTGGCGCTGCTGGCGGTGCTGCGCGGCAGCCTGGCCAGCCAGGCGGACCTCCAGGCGAACGTGGCCGCCCGGTCGGTGGCGGTGCAGGTGGCGGCGGGGACGCCGTTCGCCGACCTCGACCTGCCGGACGAGGCGGAGGAGCACCCGGTGCAGGTGGTGTCGGACGGCCGGGTGGTGGCCGTCGGCGAGGGCATCGAGGCGATCGGCGGCACCGCGAGCCGGTCGGTGCGGCCGGTGCCGGCCGGGCCCGCGCAGGACGCCGACGACGAGCGCGGCGGCGGCGAGGTCGCCGAGGACGTCCGCTACTCCACCGGGGACGTGACGGTGGAGGGCGACAGCGCCACGTACCGCTTCGCGGCGGTGGAGGCGAGCGCGCCGGACGGCCGGGAGGCCACCGTGTACGCGGGCTCCGCGGTGCAGTCGGCGGCGGTGTCGGGGGTGCGCACGGCGATGCTGGCGGCGCTGCCCGCGCTGCTGCTGGTGGTCGCCGGGACGACCTGGCTGGTGACCCGGCGGGCGCTGGCCCCGGTGGAGGGCATCCGGCGGGAGATGGCGGCGGTCACCGCGTCGGCGGACCTGTCGCGGCGGGTGCCGGAGCCGGCCACCCACGACGAGGTGGCGCGGCTGGCGCGGACCACCAACGAGACGCTGGCGGCGCTGGAGGCGTCGGTGGAGCGGCAGCGGCGGTTCGTCGCGGACGCCTCGCACGAGCTGCGCAGCCCGATCGCCTCGCTGCGCACCCAGTTGGAGGTGGGCGCGGCCCATCCGGCGCTGCTGGACCTGCCGGGCGCGGTGGAGGACACCGTGCGGCTCCAGGGGCTGGCGGCGGATCTGCTGCTGCTGGCGCGGCTGGACGCGGGGGAGCGGCCGGGGCAGGCGCGGGTGGACTTGGCGGCGCTGGTGCGCGACGAGGTGGCGCAGCGGCCGGGCGGCCGGGCGCCGGTGCGGGTGGCGGCCGGCGAGAGGACCGAGGTGCGCGGTTCGCGGGCGCAGTTGGCGCGGGTGCTGGGCAACCTGCTGGACAACGCGCAGCGGCACGCCGAGGCGGAGGTGTCGGTGGAGGTCCGGCGGGAGGGCGGCCGGGTGCTGCTGGCGGTCGCCGACGACGGGGCGGGGGTGCCGGAGGGCGAG
>NZ_PVLV01000677.1 GCF_002982015.1 Streptomyces solincola | reverse complement strand
CTGGGGGTCAAGGGGTCGCAGGTTCAAATCCTGTCGTCCCGACTCGAATGAGTCGTAGACAGCGAGGCCGCTTCGGAGTGATCCGAAGCGGCCTTTCGCATGTGTGCGGGTATGTGTACGGGAAGCTGTACGGCAGGCAACGGCCCTTCCCGCGCCAGGCGATGCGGGAAGGGCCGGGGGCCGTCAGCCGCGCCGGCGGGGCTTGCCGCGGCCGGCGCCGGCGGAGCGGCCGGGGGCGGCGCGGCGGGCGGCGCCGCCCGACCTCGTACCGCTGCCGGACTTCGTGCCGCCGCTCGACTTCGTACCTCGGGAGCCGGTGGACTGCTTGCCTGACTGCTTGGCCGGCTGCTTCTCGGGGCGCTGGTCGGTGTCGGGGCGGCGGCCGCGGGTGCTGTTGACGGTGCGGCCGCGGACGATGCCGATGAGGTCCTCGACCCGGTCGGTGGTGCGCTCCTCGGGCCAGGAGAGGGCGACCCGGGACTGCGGGGCGTCGGTGACCGGGCGGTAGGTGAGGTCCCTGCGGTGGTGCAGCCGGGCGAGGGACTGGGGGACGACGAGGAGGCCCACGCCCGCGGCGACCAGTTCGATCGCGTCCGCGGTGGTGGCGGGGCGGTCGATCGCCGGGCGGCCCGGCGGGCGCTCCCAGTCGAAGACGTCGTCGAGCGGGTGGAAGAGCACGTCGTCCGCCAGGTCGGCCAGCGCCACCTCGTCCACCGCGGCCACCAGATGGTCCTTGGGGACCACGACCACGGTGGTCTCGGTGTAGAGGGGGATGGCGGACAGCTCGTCCCGGTCGCCCGGCAGACGGAGGAAGCCGGCGTCGGCCTCGCCCGCGCGCAACGCCCCCGGCAGCTCCGGGCTCGGGAGCTGGACGAGGTCGAGGGGGACGTCCGGCAGCCGCTCCTGCCAGATCCGCACCCATTTGGCGGGCGTCACGCCCGGGACGTACGCGAGGCGGAACGGGGGGATTGCTTCCGAGCCTGTCACCGGGCCAGGCTACCCGGGCGGCCGCCGGGCGCGCGCGGCCGCCCGGGTAGCCTGGAGCCCATGACGTCAAGCAAGACCACCCAGACCATGAAGCCCGCGACGGCGGCGAAGAAGCTGGGTGTGTACCTGGAGGCCACGCCCGCCGACTTCCGCGAGAACCCGGTCTCGCGTGAACAGCTCAACGCGATGCAGACCGACCCGCCCCAGTGGCTGCGCGAGCTGCGCCGCGACGGGCCGCACCCCCGCCCGGTGGTCGCGGCCAGGCTGGGCGTCTCCATCGCCGGCCTCGCCCGCGGCGGGGTCACCGAGGCGCTCACCACCGAGCAGATCGAGGCGCTGCGGCAGGAGGAGCCGGAGTGGCTCGCCAAGGAGCGCGCCACCCAGGCCGAGGTCCGCAAGGAGGCCGTGCGGATCAAGGAGAAGCGCGCCGCCAAGGACGCCGCTGAGGGGAAGTAGCGGGTCTCGGCCCGGCCGCGCCGCTCGGGCTGCCGGCTGCGCGGTCGCCGTCCTACGCTGGAAGCGTTCGGCCGGTGGCGGGGGCTCCGGCTCGTCGTGAGGCTGTCCCATCGCGTCGGAGGTGGCCCGGCATGACCGCGTACCACGGGTGGCAGGCTGTCACCCCACCGGACGACGGCGTTCGCGGTGCGGCCGACGCACGCCGCTGAGGCACGACGCCTCCCCGCGGCCTGGGCCGCCGCCGCCCGCAAGTCGGTGCGGATCACCCTCGCGGTGGGCGCGGGCTTCTACTTCTGCCGCTACGGGCTCGGGCGGCCGGTCATGGCCGTGTACGCCCTGTTCGGGGCGGTGGCGCTGGGGGCGCTGTCCCGGGTCGCCGGGCCGGGACGGGTGCGGGCGGCCACCGTGGTGCGGGCGCTGCCCGTCGGGCTGCTGCTCACCGCCCTCGGCACCCTGCTGGCGGCCCGCACCTGGGCGGCCGCGGTCGGCATGCTGGTCGTCGCCTTCGCCCTGACATACGTCGGGTCGGTGGCGGGCCCACGGGCGGCCGGGCCCGCGCCCGGACTCCAGCTCTGCTACATCCTGGCCTGCTTCCCGCCCTTCGCCCCCGGTCAGCTCGGCGACCGGCTCGCCGGTCTCACCCTCGGCATGCTGATGCTCGCCGGCGCCGACCGCTGGCTGTCCGGGCGGGAGGACACCGGCGGACGAGGGGGATACGGGAGGCGGCTGGCGGTGGCTGCCGAGGTGGCCGCGCGGCTCGCCGACCGACTGGCGGACGGCGACGTCGCCGAGCCCGGTGAGGGCGGTGAGGGAGCGGCCGCGCCGGGCAGGGGCCGTGCGGAAGAGGCCGACGACGCCGCGGAGGGGCTGCGGCCGGATCTGCTGCCGGCCGACGAGCGGCCGGCCTCGCCGTCGCGGGCCGACCGGGCGCAGGCGCACGCCGGGGCTTCGGCCCGGACGCTGCTGCACCAGTTGGCGCGGCCGGCGCCCGCCGTGGTGCGGGGCGCCGCGGCCGATCCGCTCGCCGCCAAGCTGCTGCGGCAGGTCGCCACGGCGTGCCGGGAGACCGCCGACGCCTTGCGGACCGGGCGGGTGAGCGGGCCGGACACCCTGGACGGGGCCATCCGGCGCTACCAGGACGACCGCCGGGCGAGCCGGGCCGGCACGGCGGACCCCCGGGTGCGGGCCGCGGTCCTGGCGCTCGCCGAGTCGGCCCGCAACGTCCAGGTCGCGGTGCGGGTGGCGCAGGCCGGGAGGCCGGCCGGGCCGGTCGAGCCGCGGGCGCTGTTCTGGTACGCCGGGACGTCCACGCCCCGGCTGTGGGCCCGGCGGTTCGCCGGGCACCTCACCCCCCGCTCGGTGCTGCTCCAGAACGCCGTGCGGGTCGCCGTCGGGCTGGCCGCCGCCCGGCTGGTGGCGGGCGCGTTCGACCTGGCCCACGGCTTCTGGGTGCTGCTCGCGGTGCTGACCCTGCTGCGGACCACGGCCTTGCAGACCTTCCGTACGGTGGCCCAGGCCGTCTTCGGGACGCTGGCCGGGGCACTGGTGGCGGCCGCGCTGCTGACCGGGCTCGGCCCGGCGACCGTCGGGTACGCCGCCGTGCTGCCGCCGCTGATGCTGGTCACCTTCGCGCTCGGCCCGCTGCTCGGCATCGCCTGGGCGCAGGGGCTGTTCACCGTGCTGGTATCGGTGGTGTTCGCCCAGTTGGCGCCGGCGACCTGGCAGCTCGACGAGGTGCGGGCGCTCGATGTGCTGACCGGCAGCGCGGTGGGACTGCTGTGCGGGCTGCTGGCCTGGCCGAAGGGCGCCCGGCACGAGCTGGGGAACGCGGCGGCGCGGCTGCTGCGGGAGAGCGCCGCGCTGGTCGGCACGGTCACCGGGTTGCTGCTCGCCGGCCGGGCGGAGGCACGCGAGGACGACGCGGAAGCCCGCGGCGTGGGGGAGCGGGGGCGGGCGGCGGCGCACGCGGCGGAGCTGGCCCAGCGCGCGTACGCGCAGTACCTGACGGAGCCGGCGGCGCGGGGAGGCGACGCGGACCCGGTCGACTGGCACGCGGTGCTGATGACCGGGCAGCACGCGCTGAACGGCGGCTACTGGCTTCCGCTGTACGACGCCCCGCGGCCGGCCGCGCTCGCCGACGAGGACCGCGCCCATGTCACCGGCCAGGCCGCTGCCCTGGCCAGGACGCTGACCGCGGAGGCGGCCGTCGCCGCCGGGTCGGCCGGGCGGGACGGCGTACCGGTGCCGCCGCACCGCGCGCGACTGGTCCGGCCGGTGCCCGAGCTGGTCGACCTCCAGCAGTGGCTGACCGTCCTGGACCACGACGCCGAGCTGCTGCGGGCCCCACCCCCGGCGCGTCCGGAGCGGGCCGCGGACGGCCACTTCGGGCTGGTGCCGGACCGGCCGCGCGACCGGTGAGCGGGGGGGACCGGCCGGGCGGCCGGTGAGCCGGGGCGGGCGGGCCGGGCGGTCGGCGAGCCGTGGTGGGCACCGTCTCC
>NZ_PVLV01000676.1 GCF_002982015.1 Streptomyces solincola | reverse complement strand
ATGCCCCCCGCCCCCACGACGACCGCGCCCCTGGAACTGACGGCGGCGCAGGCCCGTGTGCTGTCCGCGCAGCGCGCCGCCCCCGACGACCCGTCGTACAACGTCGGGCAGTACATCGACCTGAGCGGGCCGCTGGACACCGCGCTGCTCCAGCGGGCCGTCGGCCGCACCCTCGCCGAGGCCCCCGGGCTGCACCTGAGGCTGTACGAGGAGGGCGGCCGGATCCGGCAGGAGCGGCTGGCCTTCGACGCCGGCGGCTGGCGGCTGCCCCGGCTGGACACCTCGGGCGCGGCCGACCCGGTGGCCGCCGCGGTGGACCTCGTACGCGACCAGTTGGCCTGCCCGCCCCGGCTGAGGCTGTCCGCCGGGGACGGCCCGCCGCCCGCGCTGACCGGCGCCGTGCTGGTCCGGGTCGGCGACGGCCGGCACCTGCTGTTCTCCTACTTCCACCATCTGGCCGTGGACGGCTACGGGGTGGCGCTGCTGTCCGGCCGGATCGCCGAGCTGTACACCGCGCTGGTACGCGGCGCGGAGCCGCCGCCGTCGCCGTTCGCCCCGCTGGAGGTGCTGCTCGCCGCCGATCGGGGGTACGCCGGATCGGCACGCGAGGCCGCCGACCGCGCCCACTTCGCCGCGCGGTACGCCGACCGGCCCCCGGTCACCCGCTTCCCGGCGGGTCCCGCGGCCGGCGGGCCGGGCACGGCGCGCCACACCGTCCTGCTGGACGCCGAGGAGACGGCCCGCCTGGCCACGGCGGTGCGCGGGGCGCGCGCCACGTGGGCCGAGGGCCTGACGGCGGCGCTGGCCGCGCTGCTGCACCGGGACACCGGGGCCGGCGAGGCCGTGTTCCGGACGTACGCGATGGCGCGGACCGCGCCGGGCGCCCTGCGGGTGCCGGGCATGGCGGTCAACGTGCTGCCGATGCGGATCGCGGTGGACGGCTCGGCGACCTTCCGGGAGCTGACGGCCCGCACGGCGGCCGAGTTCACCGCGGTCCGCCGCCACCAGTCCTACCGCGGGCAGCCGCCGGCCGGCCCTGGCCCGCTGCTCAACCTGCGGCCCTTCCCCGCCGAGTTGCGCTTCGCGGGCCTGACCGGCCGGGTGGTGACGCTGGCCTCCGGTCCGGTGGACGACGTGTCGCTGTCGGCCGTCCGGCACGCCGACGGGCGGCTGCGCGTCGACGTGGACGCCGACACCGCCCGCTACGGTCCCGGCGGCGCGGCCGCGCTCGCCGAGCGCTACACCGAGCTGCTGCGGCGGCTCACGGCCGAGCCCGGCCTGCCACTGGACCGGGCCGCCGCACCGACTTCCCTTCCCCACACCCAGGCCGCCTCGGCGGCACCCACGCAAGGAGAGACCCGATGACCGCCACCAACCCCTTCGAGGACGACGACGCCCGCTACCTGGTCCTGGTCAACGACGAGAACCAGCACTCGCTGTGGCCGGCCTTCGCCGAGGTGCCCGCGGGCTGGACCCGGGTGCACGGCGAGGACTCCCGCCAGGGCTGCGCCGCGTACGTCGAGGAGAACTGGACCGACATGCGCCCGGCCAGCCTGGCCGCCCGGTCCTGACACCGCGGGCTTCCGCGCGATCCGCCCGGCCCGCCCCTGAGGGGCGGGCCGCGGCGCGGTCGGGCCCGCTACCGGAGAGTACGGCCGAGCACGACCGAGCCCCGCGCCGGATCGAGCGCGGCCAGCCAGGCAGCGGGTGCGCCGTGGGCGCCGGGGCGGAAGCCGTGGCGCAGGAAGAGTTCCCCGCCGCCGGTGGTGGCGGTGAACAGGGCGGTGACGTCCTCGGCCCCGGCCCGGTCGAGTACCGCCCGCAGCAGCGCGGAGCCGATGCCGCGGCCCTGACTGGCGGGCGCCACGCAGAAGTTGAAGAGCACCGCGGGGGCGCCCGCGTCCGGCCCGGCCGGGTGGCGGCGCAGCCCGACGCACCCGTGGAGCGTCCCGTCCGGGGCCTCGGCGAGGAGGAACTCCCCGGCCTGCTCGGCGTAGAGCGCGGCCGGGCGCTCGCGCAGCGCCCCGGTCCGGGCGAAGGCCAGCGACAGCCGGTACAGCACCTCGGCGTCCCGCGCCGTGGCCGGCCGCACCACCGCGGCCGCGCCGTGCGGGCGGGTTCGGGGTGTGGGCAGCGCCGTGGTCAAGGGCTTCTCGCTCTCGTGGTGTTGGAGGCCGGGCGGGAGGGCGGACGCCGTCGGCCCGGCTTGACGAAGACAACCATAGATAGTTAGGTAAGGCTCACCTAATCGGTATGCTGTCGTCGACGCGGCGCAGACCGGAAGCGCAGACCGCGCACACTTCACGGGGAGGACCCAGATGGCCGAGACGGCCGGAGCACGGCGGACGTTCACTCAGGAGCGACTGGCCCAGGACGTCGCCGACGTACTGTACGTCGAAGCCGACGAGGTCGATCCGGAGGACAGCCTGCTCGACCAGGGTCTGGACTCCATCCGCCTGATGACGCTGCTGGAGAAGTGGCGCGCGGACGGCGCCGACGTCGGCTTCGCCGACCTGGCCGAGCGCCCCACCCTCCGCGCCTGGGCCGTGCTGCTGGATCCGGCGGGAGCGGACGACCGTGCGAGCGCGTGACCTGCTCATCGACATCACCCCGCTGCGCGACAGCCGGGACTTCCGGGCCATCTTCATCGCCCGGGTGGTGTCGCTCTTCGGCCTCGGCATGGCCACCGTCGCCCTGGCCAAGCAGGTCTACGACCTGAACCAGTCCAGCCTGGACGTCGCCGTGGTCAGCATGATCATGAGCATCACGGTGCTGCTGGGCTCGTTGTGGGGCGGCTGGATGGCCGACCGCACCGACCGCCGCACGCTCATCGTCTGCGCCCGGGCCGCCGCCGCGCTCGCCTTCGCGGGCCTGGCGTTCAACGCCTACCTGCCCGACCCCTCGCTGTGGACGATCTACCTCTGCGTCGCCTGGGACGGGCTCGCCACCGGCGTCAGCGTCACCGCGCTGATGGCCGTCGCGCCCACCCTGGTGCGCCCCGAGCAACTGCCCGCGGCCGGCGCGCTGATCTCCCTGACCGGCGAGATCGGCTCGATCACCGCCCCGCTGCTCGGCGGGGTGCTGCTCGGACTGACCGGTCCCGGCGCGGTGTTCGTCTTCGCCGCGTTCACCACCGCCGTGACCACCCTGCTGATCACCCGGATCCGTCCGCTGCCGCCGGTCAGGGGCGAGGACGACGACGAGGAGCGGGACAGCGGCTCGGTGCTGGTGGCCTTCCGCTACGCGGCCCGCGACAAGGTCGTCGGCGGACTGCTCGTGCTCGGCGGCGTGATGGCCGTCTTCAGCGTGCCGGTGGTGCTCTTCCCCGAGATGGTCGACAAGCAGCTCGGCGGCAGCGAGGTGATGCTAGGCGCGCTCTACACCGCCCCGGCCGTCGGCGCGGTGGCCGTCTCGGCCACCAGCGGCTGGCTCAACCGGGCCGCCCGCCCCGGCAGGCTGCTGCTGGCCGCCGGCTTCGTCGGCGGCGCCTCCACCATCGGCTTCGGACTCAGCGGCCATGTGGCGCTCGCCTTCGTGATGCTGGTGGTCGGCGGCGCGGCCGGCACGGTGTACGAGATCCTCGAGTACGCGCTGGTCCAGCACAACACGCCCGACCGGCTGCGCGGCCGGATGGTCAGCGTCATCACCGCCCAGGGCACCACCGGCGGAGTGGCCGGCGACGCCGAGGTGGCGGCCCTGGCGCGCTGGTTCAGCCCCGGCGGCGCCGCCGTGATCAACGGCGCGGTGTGCGCCGGCGCGGCCCTGCTGGTCGCCGCCCTGATCCCCGGCCTGCGCAAGGCCACCCTGCCGGTGGACGAGGAGGACGACGAGTCGGCCGGCGGCCCGCCCGCCGACGCCGAGCCCGCCCTCGCCGACCTCGGTTCCACGCCCGGCGCCCACGGGGCGGCCGCCGCCCCCGCCGCCGGCTGACACCC
>NZ_PVLV01000675.1:0-1752 GCF_002982015.1 Streptomyces solincola | reverse complement strand
GCCCGCGCCGTGCGCCGAGGTCGCCGAGGTGCACCACCAGTGCAGGTCGTGCCCGCCCGGGCCCCAGCCCCGCCGGTCGTACTCGCCGATCGACACCTGGAGCACCCGGGTGTCGTCGGGCCGGTCGATCCACTCGTACGTCCGGCGCACCGGCAACTGCCAGCACACGTCCGGCTTGGTCTCCAGCGGCTCCCGGCCCTCCCGCAGCGCCAGGATGTGCAGCGCGCAGCCGGCGCCCGCGGCGAAGCCGGGCCGGTTCTGGAAGATGCAGGAGCCCTCCCAGCGGCGGGTCTGCCGCTCGCCGTCCTCGTCGAGCTGCGTCCAGCCGCCGTCGGACGTGCCCTCCGCGTGGAACTGCCACATCTCCGGCGTGAGCCGCGCCACATGCCCGGCGACCCGCTTCTCGTCGTCCTCGTCGGAGAAGTGCGCGCCCAGCGTGCAGCAGCCGTCCGAGGCGCGGCCCGCCTGGATGCCCTGGCAGCCGCTGCCGAAGACGCAGTTCCAGCGGGAGGTCAGCCAGGTCAGGTCGCAGCGGAAGACCTGCTCCTCGTCGGCCGGGTCGGGGAACTCCACCCAGGCCCGCGGGAAGTCGAGGCCCTGCTCGTCGTCGGCGGGCGCCACCGGCACGGCCGGTTCGGGCAGCACCACCGTCTCCCGCTTGCGCTCCCGCCCCCGCTGGGCGGCCGCCTTCCCCCCGGCGCCCCGCCCGTCGCTCTTCCCGGTCGCCGTCGCGGACTCCGTCATGTCCGACTTCGCCTTCTTCGTCTTTGGCACACGTCCAGCGTATGCGCCGCGGGCAGTAGCGTTCTGGCCATGAGACTCGGAGTCCTCGACGTCGGATCGAACACGGTGCACCTGCTGGTGGTGGACGCCCACCCCGGCGCCCGCCCGCTGCCCGCCCACTCGCACAAGGCCGAGCTGCGCCTCGCCGAACTGCTGGAGGAGGACGGCTCGGTCGGCGCGCGCGGCGTGGAGCGGCTGGTGCGGACCGTGCGCGAGGCGGCCCGGACCGCCGAGGAGATGGGTTGCGAGCAGTTGCTGCCGTTCGCGACCTCCGCGATACGCGACGCGGCCAACGCCGACACGGTGCTGAAGCGGGTCCGCGACGAGACCGGCGTGGACCTCGCGGTGCTCACCGGGCCGGAGGAGGCCCGGCTCACCTTCCTCGCCGCCCGCCGCTGGTTCGGCTGGTCCTCCGGGCGGCTGCTGCTGCTCGACATCGGCGGCGGCTCGCTGGAGGTCGCCTACGGGATGGACGAGGAGCCGGACGCGGCGGTGTCGCTGCCGCTGGGCGCGGGCCGGCTGACCAAGGGCTGGCTGCCCGGCGACCCGCCCGACGCCGACGACGTCAAGGCGCTGCGCCGGCACGTGCGGACCGAGATCGCCCGCACCGTCGGCGACTTCTCCCGCCTCGGCCGGCCCGACCACGTGGTGGCCACCTCCAAGACCTTCCGCCAACTGGCCCGGATCGCCGGCGCCCCGGCCTCCTCCGAGGGCCTGTACGTGCAGCGCGAGCTGAGCCGCGCCTCGCTCCAGGAGTGGGTGCCCAAGCTCGCCGCGATGACCGCCGAGCAGCGCTGCGACCTGCCCGGCGTCTCCCCCTCCCGGGCCCCGCAGTTGCTGGCCGGCGCGCTGGTCGCGGAGGCGGCGATGGACCTGTACGGGGTGGAGGTGCTGGAGGTCTGCCCCTGGGCGCTGCGCGAGGGCGTCATCCTGCGCCGCCTCGACCACCTCCCCGCCGAGGCCCGCCAC
>NZ_PVLV01000674.1 GCF_002982015.1 Streptomyces solincola | reverse complement strand
GGGAGACGGGCCCGGAGGAGTTCGAGGAGGCGTGGCGGGCGGCCGCGCCGTAGGGCGGCCGAGGGTCCACGATGGAGGGGTGGACGAGGCAGCAGTGCGGGGCGGCGGACGGACGCGGGTGGACGGCGTCGTCGTGCGCGAGGGGCAGCAGCATTGCGAGACGACGGCGCTCGGGGTGCTGCTGCGGCACCAGGGGCTCGATCTGTCCGAGCCGATGCTGTTCGGGCTGGGCGCGGGGCTGTCGTTCGTCTACTGGGACGGCAAGGGGATGGGCTTCCCGTTCCTCGGGGGGCGGGTCAAGCCCTTCGAGCTGACGCGGAACCTCGCGGACCGGCTGGGTCTGGGGCTTGAGGTGAAGGAGACAGTCTCGGAGCGCAGGGCGTGGCAGAACGTGGCGGAGCCGATCGGGGACGGGCGGCCGGTGGGGTTGCAGGTGGACAGCTACCACCTGGCGTACTTCACCTCGAAGGTGCACTTCGGCGGCCATGTCGTCGTGCTGTACGGCTACGACGAGCGGGACGCGTACCTGGTGGACACGGCCCAGCAGGGCGGGGCGGTGCGCGTGAGTCTGGCGGCACTGGCCCGGGCCCGGAGTGAGAAGGGGCCGATGACGGCCCGGAACCGGTCGTTCACGATCACGGCGCCGGAGGGTGCGACCGTGTCGGGGGAGAGGATCAGGGCGGCGATCGCGGCCTGCGCGGACGCCTTCCTGCGTCCGCCGATCGCGAATCTGGGGCACCGGGGCATCGAGAAGGCCGGCACGCTCGTGCCGGGCTGGCTGCGGCGGACCGACGACCCCGGGCGGGACCTGCCGCAGGCCGCCCGGCTGATGGAGCGGGCCGGGACGGGCGGCGCGCTGTTCCGGAATTTGTACCGGGACTTCCTGGGGGAGTGCGCGGAGCTGGTGGACAGCGAGCGGCTGCGGACCGGGCACCGGATGTACGGGGAGGCGGCCGCGCTGTGGACCGAGGTGGCGGCGCTCGTCGCGGAGGGCGGCGAGCGGGGTGACGAGGGCTGCCTGGTGCGGGCGGGTGCGCTGCTGGGGGAG
>NZ_PVLV01000673.1 GCF_002982015.1 Streptomyces solincola | reverse complement strand
GTGTGCGGCCCGGGTCCGAGCGGCGGCCCCGGCCCGCACACCCCGCCCGGCTCGCACACCCCGCCCGGCTCGCACACCCCGTCCGGGCCGCTCGGCGGCGCGGGCGGACCGGCGACGACCGCCCCCGGGCCGGTGGCCACCGGGCCGGGACCGCAGGCCCCGCCCGGCCCGGCCGGCCGGCCCGCGCCCGGCGGCCCCTCCTACGGCGGCGACGGCCTGCCCGGACCGCACACGCCGCAGGGGCCGCCCGCCCCGCACTTCCCGGACGCGCCCGCGACCTGGACCGCCGTGGTGGCCCCTGACCGGTCGTACTTCCTGGCGATGATGCAGCGCAGCGGGCCGGAGGCGGCGGGCCTGAACCTGCCCGCGTACTCCCCCGAGCAGCGGCTGGTGCTCTCCGGCAACCAGATCAGCATCGGCCGCCGCCGGCACTCCACCGGCGAGTCCCCGGAGATCGACCTGTCGGTGCCGCCGGAGGACCCGGGCGTCTCGCACCAGCACGCCGTGCTGGTGTCGCAGCCGGACGGCACCTGGGCGGTGGTGGACCAGAACTCCACCAACGGCACCACGCTCAACGGCGCGGAGGACCCGATCCAGCCCTATGTCCCCGTCCCGCTGCGGGACGGGGACCGGGTGCACGTCGGCGCGTGGACGACGATCACCATCGTCCGCGGCTGACCGCCGCAGCGGTGCGGAGCCGGCCGGCGGGCCGTGGTCATCACCCGCCGGCCGGCTCCGCCGCGCCCAGCGGCCAGGCGTAGGGGCCCGCCGGGTCGTCCAGCCACGCCCACTGCCGGCCGCCGCCGACCGTGAGGCCGAACCGCTCCCGCCGCGGACGGTCCTCCTGGAGCCACAGCGCGTACGCCTCCTCCGGGTCCAGGCTGCCCGCGGTCAGCGTCAGCAGGAAGCGGAACAGCTCGTTGTCGGTGGCGTACCGGGGCAGGCCGCCGGAGCGCACCGGCGGCGGTGGCGGGCTGCCGCCGCGCAGCGCCACGAAGTACGCGGAGGTGGGCAGGAACCGGCCTTCGGCGTATCCCTCGTCCCGCACCCGCAGGCGGATCAGCCCGGTGGACAGCGGGGCCAGGATCCGCGCGCCCGGCCGGCACTGCGGCAGCCAGCCCGCCGGCACCGCAGGCAGGGTGCAGGTGGCGATGACCGCGTCGAAGGGGGCGCGCTCGGGGCAGCCGAGCGCCCCGTCGCCGGTGACCACGGCCGGGTGGCAGCCGGCGTCGGCGAGCCGTTCCCGGGCCGGCCCGGTGATGCCCTCGTCCAGGTCGACGGTG
>NZ_PVLV01000672.1 GCF_002982015.1 Streptomyces solincola | reverse complement strand
GGCCGGAGGCGCGGTTCGGGCAGGTCCGGGGGTACGCGGCGGGGGCCCCGTCCGGTGATCGGACGGGGCCCCCGCGGCGTACCGGGCCGGGCGGTCAGACGGCGCCCGGGTCGTCCTTGCGCCGCTCGCGCCCCTCGCCGGTCGGCGTCGCGCCGCTCGCGGGCTCGTTGTCGCCGGGGCCGATGCGGATCTCGAAGTCGCCGGAGTACTTCTCGTGGCCGGCGATGACCGCCTCCTCCACGGCCTCCTCGGCGATCTCGCCGCGCACGATGAGCGGGTCGCGGCGCAGGTCCTTCATCAGCGCCCAGCACATCCCGATCATGACCAGCACGAAGGGCGCGGCCACCAGGATGGTGAGCTGCTGGAGTCCGGCGAGGGCGTCGCCCTTGCCCTGTCCGACCAGCAGCATGATGGCGGCCACCGCGCCGGTGACCACGCCCCAGAAGACGACGACGAACCGGGCCGGTTCGAAGCTGCCCCGCTGGGAGAGGGTGCCCATGACGATGGAGGCGGCGTCCGCGCCGGAGACGAAGAAGATGCCGACCAGGATCATGACGACGAGGCTGGTCACGCCGGCGATCGGGTACTCCTGGAGCACGCCGAAGAGCTGGGCCTCCTGGCTCATGTCGCCGCTGATCCGGCCGTCCTCGGCCAGGCTCATCGAGGTGCCGCCGAAGATGGCGAACCAGATCAGGCTGACGGTGCTGGGGACGAGGATCACGCCGCCGACGAACTGACGGATGGTGCGGCCCCGGCTGATGCGGGCGATGAACATGCCGACGAACGGCGTCCAGGAGATCCACCAGGCCCAGTAGAAGACCGTCCAACTGCTCAGCCAGTCCGCCACGTCACCGCCGCCCGTGGACGCCTCGGTGCGGCCGGCGAGCTGCGGCAGTTCGTCGAGGTAGGCGGCCAGCGAGGTGGGCACCAGGTCGAGGATCAGGATGGTGGGGCCGGCGATGAAGACGAAGGCCGCCAGCAGCACCGCGATCACCATGTTGGTGTTGGACAGCCACTGGATGCCCTTCTCCACCCCGGAGACCGCGGAGAAGACGAAGCAGACCGTCAGCACGGCGATGATCGCGACGAGCAGCCCGGTGCCGGCCTTGCTCAGCCAGCCGACCTCCTGCATGCCGCTGCCGATCTGGAGCGCGCCCAGGCCCAGGGAGGTCGCCGAGCCGAAGAGGGTGGCGAAGATCGCGAGGATGTCGATGACCCGGCCGGGGGCGCCCTCGGCCCGCCGCTTGCCGATCAGCGGGGTGAAGACGGCGCTGATGTTCTGCCGCCGGCGCCGCCGGAAGGTGCTGTACGCGATGGCCAGGCCGACCACCGCGTAGATGGCCCACGGGTGCAGCGTCCAGTGGAAGAGGGTGGTGGCCAGCGCGGTCTGCATGGCGTCGGCGGCGTCGGCCGGGTCGGTGCCCGGCGGCGGGTCGGTGAAGTGGGCGAGCGGCTCGCTGACGCCGTAGAACATCAGCCCGATGCCCATGCCGGCGCTGAACATCATGGCGACCCAGGACACCGTGGAGAACTCGGGCTTCTCGTGCTCCTGGCCCAGCTCGATGCGGCCGTAGCGGCTGACCGCGAGCCAGAGCGCGAAGACCACGAAACCGGAGGCGGCCAGGACGAACGCCCAGCCGCCGTTGTGCATCAGCCCGTCGAGCAGGGTGGAGGACACGCTCTCCAGCGCGTCGGTGGCGGTGGCGCCCCAGACCACGAAGGCGAGGGTGAGCACCGCCGTCACACCGAAGACGATCTTGTCGGTGACGGGCGGCGCGTCCTCGTGCGGGTGACGGCCCGGCAGGGCCGCCTTCACCGGCAGCCGCATGCGCTGCGCCGGTTTGCGTTCGTCCTTCTGCACGGGTGCACCTTTCGCGATCATGGCCTGATTTCGCTGCTGCTACCCCCTCATACAGACTTCACACGTTCCTTATGCGCGCAAGCGGTGCGGGTCCTGTGGGGGGGTGCGGCGGTCGCCGCACCCCCCCACAGGACCCGCACCGCTTGCGCGCATAAGG
>NZ_PVLV01000671.1 GCF_002982015.1 Streptomyces solincola | reverse complement strand
CCCGCCGAAGGATCCCGACGAGCCCACCCCCCAGGGCAGCGCCGGACCGCTGCACGGCCGCCCGCTGCCCGGCCCCACCGGAAACCAGGCCGACCCGGTGCTGCGCCCCGCCACCCGGGACCAGATCATCGAGCGGGCCGAACGCTGGGTGGCCGCCAAGGTGCCGTACTCCATGGAGAAGTTCTGGAGCGACGGCTACCGCCAGGACTGCTCCGGATACGTCTCCATGGTCTGGAACCTCGCCGGCAACGAGTGGACCGGCAGCCTGGCGAAGTACGGCACCCGCATCGAGCGCGCCGAGCTCCAGCCCGGAGACATCCTGCTCTTCCACAACGCGGCCGACCCCAACGCGGGCTCGCACGTCACCATCTTCGGCGGCTGGGTGGACGCCGAGCGCACCAAGTACACCGCCTACGAGCAGGCCAAGCCGCAGACCCGCAAGCAGGCGACGCCCATGGCGTACTGGAACAACTCCGCCTCCTACGTCCCCTACCGCTACAAGGGCCTGGCCACCACCACCGGCGGCAGCACCGGGACCTCCGCCCGCTACCCGGGGGCCGCCGCCTTCGGCCCCGGCGCGGTCAACGCGCACGTCACCAGGCTGGGGAAGCTGCTGGCCGAGCGCGGCGGCAAGCGCTTCTACCGCTCGGGCCCCGGACCCCGCTGGAGCGACGCGGACCGCCAGGCGACCCTGGCCTTCCAGCGCGCCCAGGGCTGGAAGGGCGAGGAGGCGGACGGACTGCCCGGCCCGCACACCTGGCGGCTGCTGGTCACCGGCAAGGGCAAGGACATCCCCGCCGCCGGAAAGCCGGGCGCCTCCGCGTCCGCCTTCCCGGGCCGGGCCCACTTCCGGCCGGGCCAGTCCAACGCGTACGTCGAGAAGCTGGGCCGCCGTCTGGTCGCGCTCGGCTACGGCCGCCACTACACCACCGGCCCCGGACCGCGCTGGACCGAGGCCGACCGGCGCAACACCGAGGCGTTCCAGCGCGCCCAGGGCTGGCGCGGCGCCGCCGCCAACGGCTACCCGGGCCCGGAGACCTGGCGACGCCTCTTCGGCTGAAGCCTCTCCGGCCGGACGACGACGAAGAAGAACACACCAGGAACAGCACAGGAGGAGGAGCCGGGGTGACAACGGCGACGTCGGAGAGCGGTGGGCCGGTGCGGGGCGCGGTGAACGGAGACCCGGAGGGGGGCGAGAAGACGCCGCCCGCCGGGGAAACGGCTTCGGCGCCCGTGCGGGAGACGGCGGCGGCCCCGCCGCGGGAAACGGTGCCGCCGCAGGAGACGGCGCCCGAGCAGGAGACCGTGCAGCCGCCGGAAGCACGGGACGAGCCGGAGAAGTCACCCGGGGAGGAGCCTGGGGGGACACCCCCGAAGACGGCGCCCGCCAGGACTGATGCTGACGCCGGGCCCGGCTCGGAGACGACCGGGGCCGCTTCCGCGGCGGGGACGTCCGGGGCCGCTTCCGCGGCGGGGACGTCCGGGGCCGCTCCCGCGGCGGGGACGTCCGAGGCCGCTCCCGCCGCGGAGACGTCCGGGGCCGCGCCGCGTACGGAGACGGCGGCCGTCACCGGGCGGGGCGCGGTCACCGGTGAGGCGGGCCCGCGGGGGTACGCGGGTGGGCCGGTCGCCCCGCGCCGGGTGCCGGTGATCGGTGGGGACACCACCGGCCCCATCCCGGTGCACCTCCTCTTCCGGGACGACGACGGACCCGCCGGGGTGGCGGGCGGGCCCGGCGCGGCCCTGGCGGCGCGGCCCGGAGGAGCGCCCGCCCCCGCGCCCCGCCGCCGGGTGAGGCG
>NZ_PVLV01000670.1 GCF_002982015.1 Streptomyces solincola | reverse complement strand
CCCGCCCGCCGTTCCAGATGCGGGGGCGCGGGGACTGGACGGGGCGCGGGGAGAGAAAGGCGCCCTCCAGGTGGTGGCGGCGCCCGTGGTGGGTGACCTCGTCCTCGGTCCACAGGCGGTGGAGGAGTTCGAGGGTCTCCTCGAAGCGGCTGACGCGCTCTTCGGGGCGGGTGCCGTAGAGGGTGAACTCCTCGGGGCGGTAGCCGAGGACGAAGCCGGCGGTGAGCCGGCCGCCGGAGAGCACGTCCACATGGGCGAGCGTCTCGGCCAGGTGGACGGGGTGGTGCACGGGGGCGATCAGTCCGGCGGTGGCCAGTCCGATGCGGTCGGTGTGCGCGGCGAGATAGGCGAGCGTGGTGACGGCCTCGTGGTAGCCGGGCCGGTGCAGGTGGCGTTCGCCGAGGACGGCCCAGGTGAAGCCGGCCTGCTCGGCGAGGCGGACCTGTTCGACGGCGTCGGCGAGCCGGGGTCGGTCGGCGGGGTCGGCGTAGAGGTTGACGTACAGGCCGAGGCGCATGGGCGCGGTCCCTTCCAGGGTCGCCGGTCTCGCGGCGCAGGGCGGCTTCGGTTACGGTCCGGACCGTAACGGTAGCGCGGCGGCTTGGGCCGTGAGCGGCGCGACAGACGGGAGACAGCCGATGACCACTCCCCCGTACACAGGTCAGGACGGGCCGCGCGCGGCTCGCCTGGAGGCGGCGGCCGGGGCGCTGGCGGAGCGTCTGCGCGGCACGGTGCTGCCGGCGGTGGCGACGCCGATGGATGCGGACGGGGGTGTGGCGTACGGGGCGCTGCGGGAGTACGCCGCGCGGATCGCGGCCGGCCCGGTGGGCGGGGTGGCGGTGTGGGCGCACACCGGGCGCGGACTGTATCTGTCGGCGGAGGACCGGCGGCGGGTGCTCCGGGTGTGGCGGGAGGCGGTGTCCGGGCCGGTGGTGGCCGGGGCGGGCGTGCCGCGCGGGCAGCACGCCGGGGCGCGGGTGGGCGCGGCGGAGGCGGCGGCGGCGACGGTGGACATGGCGGTGCGGGCGGCGGACGGCGGGGCGGACGCGGTGATGGTGTATCCGCCGGCGCAGTTGGACGGGGACGAGGACGCGGCGGTGGCGCTGCACGAGCGGGTGGCGGCGAAGAGCGGGCTGCCGGTGGTGGGGTTCTTCCTGCACGGCGAGGCGGGCGGCTATCCGTATCCGCCGGCGCTGGTGGAGCGGTTGACGGGGCTCGCGGCGGCGGTGGGGGTGAAGCTGGCGACGCTGGACCGGGCGATGGCCTGTCAGGACGCGATCGCGGCTGCGCGGCGGAGCGGGGCGCTGGCGATCACCGGCGAGGACCGGATGTTCGGGCCGTCGCTGATGTGGGGCGCGGACACCGCGCTGGTCGGCATCGCGGCGGCCCGGGTGGGGCTGACCACGGCGGTGCTCCAGGCGTGGCGGGCGGGCGACGCGGCCCGGTTCCTGCGGGCGTCGGAGCGGCTGGACCGGTTCGCCCGGGTCACCTTCTTCGCGCCGATGGAGGGCTATGTGCGGCGGATGCTGTGGGCTGCGGTGTGGGAGGGGTTGATCCCGGAGGAGGCCGCCCACGACCCGTACGGGCCGGCGGAGGCGGCCGGGGAGCGGGCGGCGGTGGTGGCGTGCCTGGAGCACCTGGCCCGGGAGGAGGACTGACACAGCTCCCCCGGGCTCCGGTCGGCGGGCTCCGGTCGGGCTGTTCAGGCGGGAGGGGCTGTGCGGGCCGGCGTGCCGGCGGTGCGGCCCACCGCCGTCAGGTCCACGTCCTTGGTCTCGCGGTAGGCGAGGAACGACACGGTGCTGAGCAGGCACAGGGCCGCCACGTACCAGCGGTAGCAGTCTGCGTGGCCGTGTGCGGCGAGGTACTCGTGGAGGAAGGGCGCGGTGCCGCCGAAGAGCGCCACCGTCAGGGCGTACGGCAGTCCGACGCCGCTGGAGCGCACTGCGGTGGGGAACATCTCCAGGGTCGCCACCGGAGCGGCCACGGCATAGCAGAGGAATCCGACGGCGAACACGGACAGCGCGGTGGTGACGTCGGCGGCCGTGTCGCCGGCCGGTTGGAGCTGCGCGCCGAGCAGCGCGGCGAACGTCACGAACGCGGCCCAGTCGAACCACTCCATGGCGTTGCCGACCGAGGCGGCGATCACCCGGCGCAGCCGGTCCCGGCCGGAGTCCGCCGGGGTCGCGCCGGGTGATCGCCGCCTCGGTCG
>NZ_PVLV01000066.1 GCF_002982015.1 Streptomyces solincola | reverse complement strand
CACCGCCACCGCGCCCGAAGAAGCCCCCGCCCCCGAGACCGACCCCGCCGCCGACAGGAGGCCCCGGTGAAACGCCTGCTGTTCACCCCCGAGCACGACGCGTTCCGCGAGACGGTCCGCACCTTCCTCGCCAAGGAGGTGCTCCCGCACTACGAGCAGTGGGAGCAGGACGGCATCGTCTCCCGGGACGCCTGGCGCGCCGCCGGCCGCCAGGGCCTGCTGGGCATGGCCGTCCCCGAGGAGTACGGAGGCGGCGGCATGCCCGACTTCCGCTACAGCGCCGTCCTCGCCGAGGAGTTCACCCGCGCCGGCACGCCCGGCCTCGCCCTCGGCCTGCACAACGACATCATCGGCCCCTACCTGACCGGGCTGGCCACCGAGGAGCAGAAGCGCCGCTGGCTGCCCGGCTTCTGCTCCGGCGAGACCATCACCGCCATCGCCATGACCGAGCCGGGCGCCGGCTCCGACCTCCAGGGCATCCGCACCACCGCCGAGGACCGCGGCGACCACTGGCTGCTCAACGGCTCCAAGACCTTCATCTCCAACGGCATCCTCGCCGACCTGGTGATCGTCGTCGCCAAGACCACTCCCGAGGGCGGCGCGCACGGCCTCTCCCTCCTCGTCGTCGAGCGCGGCGCGGCCGGCTTCGAACGCGGCCGCAACCTGGCGAAGATCGGCCAGAAGTCCCAGGACACCGCCGAGCTGTTCTTCCACGACGTGCGCGTTCCCAAGGACAACCTCCTCGGCGAGCTGAACGGCGCGTTCGTCCACCTGATGACCAACCTCGCCCAGGAGCGGATGGGCATCGCCGTCGCCGCCATCGCCGGCGCGGAACACCTGCTGGAGATCACCACCGCGTACGTCCAGGACCGCCAGGCGTTCGACCGGCCGCTGGCCAGGCTCCAGCACATCCGCTTCGAGATCGCCGAGATGGCCACCGAGTGCGCCGTCACCCGCGCCTTCCTGGACCGCTGCATCACCGACCACGCCCAGGGGACACTGGACGCGGTGCACGCCTCCATGGCCAAGTGGTGGGCCACCGAACTGCAGAAGCGGGTCGCCGACCGCTGCCTCCAGTTGCACGGCGGATACGGCTACATGGCCGAGTACCCGGTCGCCCGCGCCTTCACCGACGGCCGCATCCAGACCATCTACGGCGGCACGACCGAGATCATGAAGGAGATCATCGGCCGGTCCCTGCTGGACAACCCCTCCCGAAAGGTCTGACAGTTGAGCACCGAAGCGTACGTCTACGACGCGGTCCGCACCCCGCGCGGGCGCGGCAAGGCCACTGGCGCCCTGCACGGCACCAAGCCGATCGACCTGGTCGTCGGCCTCATCCACGAGCTGCGCGACCGCTTCCCGGGCCTCGACCCGGCCGCCGTGGACGACATCGTGCTCGGTGTCGTCGGCCCCGTCGGGGACCAGGGCTCCGACATCGCCCGGATCGCCGCCATCGCCGCCGGACTCCCCGACACCGTCGCCGGCGTCCAGGAGAACCGCTTCTGCGCCTCCGGTCTGGAAGCGGTCAACATGGCCGCGATGAAGGTCCGCTCCGGCTGGGAGGACCTGGTCCTGGCCGGCGGCGTGGAGTCCATGTCCCGGGTGCCGATGGCCTCCGACGGCGGGGCCTGGTTCAACGACCCGATGACCAACCTCGACACCCACTTCGTGCCCCAGGGCATCGGGGCCGACCTCATCGCCACCATCGAGGGCTTCACCCGCCGCGACGTCGACGAGTACGCCGCACTCTCCCAGGAGCGGGCCGCCGCCGCCTGGAAGGACGGCCGCTTCGACCGCTCCGTCGTGCCCGTGCGCGACCGCGCCGGACTCACCGTCCTCTACCACGACGAGCACCTGCGCCCCGGCACCACCGCCGACTCCCTCGCCGGCCTCAAGCCCTCCTTCGCCGACATCGGCGAGCTGGGCGGCTTCGACGCCGTCGCCCTCCAGCGCTACCACTGGGTGGAGAGGATCGACCACGTCCACCACGCCGGGAACTCCTCCGGCATCGTCGACGGGGCCGCCCTGGTCGCCATCGGGTCCAAGGAGACCGGCGAGCGCTACGGCCTCACCCCGCGCGCCCGGATCGTCTCCGCCGCCGTCTCCGGCTCCGAGCCCACCATCATGCTCACCGGGCCCGCCCCCGCCACCCGCAAGGCGCTCGCCAAGGCCGGCCTGACCATCGACGACATCGACCTGGTCGAGATCAACGAGGCGTTCGCCGCCGTGGTGCTGCGCTTCGCCAAGGACATGGGCCTCTCCCTCGACAAGATCAACGTCAACGGCGGCGCGATCGCGCTCGGCCACCCGCTCGGCGCGACCGGCGCGATGATCCTCGGCACCCTCGTGGACGAGCTGGAGCGCCAGGACAAGCGGTACGGCCTGGCCACCCTGTGCGTCGGCGGCGGCATGGGCATCGCCACCGTCGTCGAGCGCCTCTGACCGCCCCGTCCGCACCCCTCACGGAGAAGCCGAAATGACCGAGAGCACCACCATCCGCTGGGAGCAGGACGAGACCGGCGTCGTCACCCTCGTCCTGGACGATCCCGCCCAGTCCGCGAACACCATGAACCAGGCGTTCCGCGACTCCATCACCGCCGTCGCCGACCGCGCCGAGGCCGAGCGGGACTCCATCCGAGGCATCGTCTACACCTCCGCCAAGAAGACCTTCTTCGCCGGCGGCGACCTCAAGGACATGATCAAGGCCGGCCCCGCCGACGCCCAGCGCGTCTTCGACGGCGGCATGGCGATCAAGGACGCCCTGCGCCGCATCGAGACCCTCGGCAAGCCCGTCGTCGCCGCGATCAACGGCGCGGCTCTCGGCGGCGGCTACGAGATCGCCCTCGCCAGCCACCACCGCGTCGCCCTGGACGCCCCCGGCTCCAGGATCGGCCTGCCCGAGGTCACCCTCGGCCTGCTGCCCGGCGGAGGCGGCGTCACCCGCACCGTGCGCCTGATGGGCATCGCCGACGCCCTGCTGAAGGTCCTCCTCCAGGGCACCCAGTACACGCCGCGCCGCGCCCTGGACAACGGCCTGGTCCACGAACTGGCCTCCACCCCCGAGGAGATGCTCGCCAAGGCGCGGGCCTTCATCGACGCCCACCCCGAGTCCCGGCAGCCCTGGGACGTCCCCGGCTACAAGATCCCCGGCGGCACCCCGGCGCACCCCAAGTTCGCCGCCAACCTGCCCGCCTTCCCGGCCAACCTGCTCAAGCAGACCGGCGGCGCGCCCTACCCGGCCCCGCGCAACATCCTGGCCGCCGCCGTCGAGGGCTCCCAGGTCGACTTCGCCACCGCCCAGATCATCGAGTCCCGCTACTTCACCGAGCTGGTCACCGGGCAGACCGCGAAGAACATGACCCAGGCGTTCTTCTTCGACCTCCAGGCCGTCAACGCCGGCCGCAGCCGCCCGAAGGGCCCCGAGCCGCGCACGGTCACCAAGGTCGCCGTGCTCGGCGCGGGGATGATGGGCGCCGGCATCGCCTACTCGTGCGCCAAGGCCGGCATCGACGTCGTCCTCAAGGACGTCTCCGCCGAAGCCGCCGCCAGGGGCAAGGGGTACGCGGTCAAGCTGCTCGACAAGGCGCTCTCCCGGGGCCGCACCACCGAGGCGGCCCGCGACGAGCTGCTGGCCCGCATCACCCCCACCGCCGACCCGGCCGACCTCGCCGGCTGCGACGCGGTCATCGAGGCCGTCTTCGAGGACACCGCCCTCAAGCACAAGGTGTTCCAGGAGATCCAGCACGTCGTCGCCCCCGACGCGCTGCTGTGCTCCAACACCTCCACCCTCCCCATCACCCTGCTCGCCGAAGGCGTCGAGCGCGCGGGCGACTTCGTCGGCCTGCACTTCTTCTCACCCGTCGACAAGATGCCGCTGGTCGAGATCATCCGGGGCGAGCGCACCGGCGACGAGGCCCTGGCCCGCGCCTTCGACCTGGTCCGCCAGATCCGGAAGACGCCCATCGTCGTCAACGACTCCCGGGGGTTCTTCACCTCCCGGGTGATCGGCCAGTTCATCAACGAGGGCGTCGCCATGGTCGGCGAGGGCGTCGAGCCCGCCTCCGTCGAACAGGCCGCCGCCCAGGCCGGCTACCCCGCCAAGGTCCTCTCCCTGATGGACGAGCTGACCCTCACCCTCCCGCGCAAGATCCGCGACGAGACCCGCCGGGCCGTCGAGGAGGCCGGCGGCGTCTGGCCCGCCCACCCCGCCGACGAGGTCATCGACCGGATGGTCGACGAGTTCGGCCGCCCCGGCCGCAGCGGAGGCGGCGGCTTCTACGAGTACGGCGAGGACGGCCGCCGCACCCGCCTCTGGCCCGGCCTGCGCGAGCACTTCACCAAGCCCGACGTCTCGCTGCCCTTCAAGGACATGCAGGAGCGCATGCTCTTCGCCGAGGCCGTCGACACCGTCCGCTGCCTCGACGAGAACGTCCTGACCTCGGTCGCCGACGCCAACATCGGCTCCATCATGGGCATCGGCTTCCCCGCCTGGACCGGCGGCGTCCTTCAGTACGTCAACGGCTACGACGGCGGGCTGCCCGGCTTCGTCGCCCGCGCCCGCGAGCTGGCCGCCCTCTACGGCGAGCGCTTCCAGCCCCCGGCGTCCCTGGTCGAGAAGGCCGAGCGCGGCGAGACCTACCACGACTAGGAGCCGTCCGGTCGATCATGTGACTACTCCACGTTCGGTTCGTTGCCGTGGGGATGGGACGGGGTGATCCGAGTGATGCCGAGTGGGAACGGCTGCGGCCGTTCCTGCCGGTCGGCAACGGGCGTTGCGGCCGGTGACGAGATCACCGGCAGGTGATCGACTCCGCGGACGGAGCCTGGGCACACTTGCTGCAAGAACGCTGACGCGCGCCCTGTGCACCGCACACCACGCCCGGCAGCGCATGCGCGGCCGCCAGGGGCGCAATAGACTGGATCATCGTGGAGCGCATGGACTGGGGGTTTCCCCATGGAGAACATCACGCTCGATGTCAATGGGGAAAGGCACTTCCTCACCGTCGACATCAGGATGTCACTCCTCGATGCCCTGCGTGATTCCCTCGGCCTCACCGGGGCGAAGGCCGGATGCGAACGGGGCCATTGCGGGTGCTGCACCGTACTGGTGGACGGTCGGCGCGTCTACAGCTGCCTGACCCTCGCCGTCGCCGTGGCCGGTGCCGGTGCGCGCGTCGTGACAGTGGAGGGCCTGAGCAGGGCGGGTCCCCACCGTTTGCAGAAGGCATTCATCGCCCGTGACGCCTTTCAGTGCGGCTTCTGCACCCCTGGACAGCTGTGCTCGGCCGTCGCGATGCTCGATGAGGCCTCGCGTGAGCGGCCCTCTTCCGCAAGCGGCCCGTCGTCGGAGGGTCCGGCCCTGACGGAGACGGAAGTCCGCGAGCGGATGAGCGGGAACCTGTGCCGCTGCGGCGCCTACCAGAACATCGTGGCGGCGATCATGGACGTGGCGCCGTGACGCAGGCGGTGGTACGGGAAGCCGGGTCCGGGGCCCTGGGGGCCGCGGTACCCCGGCGGGAGGCTCCCGACAAGGTCACTGGCCGGGCCCGCTACACCGGCGACGTGGCGCTGCCGGGACTGGCGTACGTCGCGGTGGTGCCGGCGGCGATCGCTCACGGGCGGGTGACGGCCGTGCGCCCGGAGCGCGCCCTCGCGCATGCCGGTGTGCTGGCCGTCATCCACGGCGGCGCCTGCCCGCGCCTCCACCAGACCAGTGATGCGGATCTCGCGGTCTTCCAGTCGTCCTCGGTCACCTACCTGGGCCAGTTCGTCGCCGCGGTCGTGGCCGAGTCGCCGCAGATCGCCCGCGAAGCGGCTCGGATGGTGGAGGTGGACTACGCGGTCGCTCCGCACCGGGTCGAGCTGGACACCGCCGCCGCGGACCTCCACCGGTCGCCGGACCGCGGGCCCCACTTCCCGACGGACTGCTCGCACGGCGATGTGGAAGCGGCTCTGTCGCACGCGCCCGTCCGGGTCGACGCCACCTACACCACTCCCCCGTACCACCACCACGCCCTGGAGCCGCACGGGACGGTGGCGTACTGGCAGGCCGGGGGGCTGACCGTCCACGAGACCACCCAGGGGCCCTCGGGGACTCGTGACATCCTCGCGCGCCTCTTCGGCATCAGCCCCGACCGGGTGCGGGTCATCGCCCGGCACGTGGGGGGAGGCTTCGGCTCCAAGGCCGCGCCCAAAGCCCAGCTCGCCCTGGCCGCCGTAGCGGCACAGGTCGCCGGCCGGCCGGTCAAGACGGTGCTCACCCGCGAGCAACTCAGTGTCGTCGCCGGATACCGCACGCCGACCATCCAGCGCGTCCGGCTCGGCGCCGAGGCCGACGGTCGGCTCTCGGCCGTCTCGCACGTGGCATACGAGCAGACGTCCATGACGAGCGATCACGCCGAGTACGCAGCCGCCCCCACCCGCACCATGTACGCCGCGCCACATCGCGAGACCCGGCACTGGCGGGAGCGGCTGCACGTCCCATCCCCCACGTGGATGCGCGCCCCCGGCGAATGCCCCGGCATGTTCGCGCTGGAGTCGGCGATGGACGAACTCGCGCACGCGTGCGGGATCGACCCGGTGGAGCTGCGGTTGCGCAACGACACCGCGAACGATCCGCACAGCGGCCTGCCTTTCAGCAGCCGCAACCTCGCCGCCTGCTTGCGGACGGGGGCCGAGCGGTTCGGCTGGGCGGAGCGCGAGAGCCCACCCGCGCAGCTCGCCGGCGGACGCGGGTTCGTCGGCATGGGCGTCGCCGCGTCGACCATTCCGCAGTACCGGTTCCCGTCCAGGGCGAACGCGCAGGTCGACGGCCGCGGCCGCGTCACCGTGCGCATCGCGGCGGTGGACATCGGCACCGGGGCGCGTACGGCGCTGGCCCAGATCGCCGCCGACACCCTCGGCGTCGGCCTGGACCTCGTCGCCGTGGAGGTGGGCGACAGTGCTCTGCCTTCGGCCAGTTGGGCCGGACGGTCCAGCGGTACGACTTCCTGGGGGACGGCGGTGGTGCGCGCCTGCGAAGCCCTGCGGGCCGAGATGGCGCGTCGCGGCGGGGCCCTGCCGAGCGGCGGTTTGGAGGCTGCCTCCGACACGCTGGACGAGCTCGCCGCACCGCGTACGCACTCCCAGCACGCCTTCGGCGCGCAGTTCGCCGAGGTCGCGGTGGACACGGTCACACGAGAGGTCCGGGTGTCGCGCTTGCTGGGGGTCTTCGCCATAGGGCGGGTGATCAATCCGGTGACGGTGCGGTCGCAACTGATCGGAGGCATGACCATGGGGGTCTCCATGGCCCTGTGCGAGGAGGGTGTCCTCGATCCGCGGTACGGCCATTTCCACACGCGTGATCTCGCCGCGTACCGTGTCGCGACTTTCGCCGACGTCCCGGAGGTCGAGGCCTGCTGGGTGGACGAGGAGGATGTCGACACGAGCCCCATGGGGGCCAAGGGCGTCGGGGAGATCGGCATCGTGGGCACGGCGGCGGCCGTCGCCAACGCCGTGCACCACGCCACCGGTTGGCGCGTGCGCGACCTGCCGATCAATGCGCGCCACCTGGTGGAGGCGGAGGCGGCAGCGGGTCGCGAAGCGGCGGAGGGCGACCGGGCGGCAGCCGGTGAGCCGGGGTGAAGCCGTTCGCCTACGAACGGCCCTCCAGCGTCCCGGAAGCCGTCACGCTGGTCGCGGAGGAGCCCGGCGCCGTCTACGTGGCCGGTGGCACGAACCTCCTCGACCACCTCAAGCTGGGGATCGCCGCGCCACGGCTGCTGGTGGACGTCACCGGGCTGCCTCTCAACGCCGTCGAGGCACTCCCCGACGGCGGCATCCGCATCGGCGCCAACGTCCGCAACGCGGATCTCGCAGCCCACCCCGAGGTGCGCAGGCGCCGCCCCGTCGTCTCACAGGCGCTTCTGGCCGGTGCGTCACCCCAGCTGCGCAACATGGCCACCGTGGCGGGGAACCTGGTGCAGCGCACGCGGTGCCCGTATTTCCAGAACCCCGCCACACCGTGCAACAAGCGGCAACCCGGCTCCGGCTGCGCTGCCGCCGCGAGCCGCACCGAGCACCGCGCCCTGATGGGAGCCTCGGAGAGCTGTGTGGCGGTGCACCCCTCCGATCTCGCGGTCGCGCTCTGCGCGGTGGACGCCGTGGTGTGCGTGCAGGGCCGCTTCGGGCCCCGCCGGATCCCCGTCACCGCACTGCACCGGTTGCCCGGGGCCCACCCTGAGCGCGACACGGTGCTCGACCACGCGGACCTCATCACCGGGGTGGAACTGCCGCCGCTCCCGATGGCCACCCGATCCCGCTACCGCAAGGTCGGCGACCGGGCCTCCTTCTCCTTCGCCCTCGTGTCGGTCGCGGTGGTGGTAGACCTGGAGGGCGACGCCGTCAGGGACACCCGGATCGTCTTCGGCGGCCTCGCGACCAAGCCGTGGCGCGCCCGTCGTGCCGAGGCCGTCCTGCGGGGCGGGCCGGTCACCGCGGACCGGTTCGCGGCCGCCGCGCTCACGGAGCTGTCCGACGCCCGCACGGTGGAGGCCAACGCGTACAAGGTTCCGCTCGCCCGCGACACGCTGGTCGCAACGCTCCTCGACGCGTGCGGCAGGGCTTGAGCAGGCACTGAGGCGGGCGGAGGACGCGGGTGATCGTGAGGCGTCCTGAGTGTCCGCACGGGGCGGGGCTCACCGGGTTGGTACGTTCGCCTCATGAGCAGGCGTCACCGGTGGTGGGTGCTGGCCGTGATGACCTGCGCTTCATCGATGATCGCGATCGACGCCCTGGTGGTGCTGGTCGCCCTCCCCACCATCCAGCGGAGCATGGGCTCCTCCTCCACCGCATTGCAGTGGGTCATCACCGCGTACCTGCTGAGCTTCGCCGGCATGAGTGCGATCGGCGGGCGCATCGGCGACGACCTCGGCCATGAACGCGCCTTCCGGATCGGCACGTGGCTGTTCGTCGCGGCCTCGCTCGCGGCGGGCTTCGCCCAGTCCGACGCCTGGCTCATCGCGGCGCGCGCCGCGCAGGGAGCCGGCGCCGCCATCCTTCGCCCAGCCTCCCAGGTGATCATCTTCAAGGAGTTCCCCCTGGCGGAACGCGGGAAGGCCATGGGGATCTCGTCCAGCTTGTCCACGCTCTTCTACGGCATGGCCCCGCTCATCGGGGGAGTCGTGACGTCGGAGCTGTCCTGGCGTGCCGTCTTCTTCGTCAACCCGCCCCTCGGGATCGCCGCGGTGGTCCTCACCCGACTCCTGCTCACGGACGGGCCGCCGCGGCGCGAACCGGTCGACTGGGCGAGCGCGCCCCTGCTGTTCGCCGGTCTGGTCTGCGTGGTCCTGCCCCTCGCGCAAGCGCGGTACTGGGGTTGGTCCTCGGTCGCCGTGGTCTCGCTGTTCTCTGCCGGAGCCGTGTCACTGACCCTGCTGGCGGCCCGCGGCAGACGTGTCTCCCATCCGCTCCTCCACCTCGAACTCCTCCGGCAGCGACAGTTCGCCGTGGGCACGTCGGTCGTGTCGGCGGTGCGTTTCGCGTTCGTGGGCTTCGCGGTGTTCGGAGTCGTATGGCTTCAGGACGTGGTGGGGTTGTCGCCCTTCGAGGCCGGTCTCGCCGTGCTGCCCCTCACGCTCCCGACGGTGGTGTGCGCACCGCTGGGCGGCAGGCTCTACGACCGCCTGGGCCCGCGCGTTCCCCTGGGCTTCGGCATGGGCCTGTGTGTGGCCGCCCTGCTGTGCACGGCGCTGGCCCTGCATCAGCAGGACTTCGCCTGGCTGCTGGTCTTCTTCAGCGTGATGGGCATCGGGATGGGGCTGTGCGTCAGCCCTGCCTGGACCGCCGCGCTCGCCGGCACGGACCTGGGGATGCGCGGGCGCGCGGCCGGAGTAACCCAGACCGCCCGGGAGGTCGGCGCGGCCCTGGGGCTGGCGGTGATGGGCGCCGTCGTGACCCACGTACTGGGCGACAGGCTGGGGCAGGTCCTGCAACAGGACGGCCGCCTCCCCTCAGAGCGCACCGGCGAGGTCGCACGTTCGGTCGGGAAGGCGGTAGAGGCCACGCAGCAAGGGTCACGCCTGCCCGCGGGGCTTCCCGCCGACCTGGTCCCGGCGCTCAAGGACGCGGTCACCGCCGCCGTCTCAGCCGCGTTCTACGTGGGCGCGGCCGTGCTGTTCCTGGCGGCCTCGGCGGTCGTTCTGCTACCCCGGAGGACGGAGGCCGCCGAGAAGGCGGCTGAGGGAGACGTCGAGGGAGAGAGCAAGGACCGCGGCGGCGATCGCGGGTGAGGATGGACGACGGTGTGTGGCGGGTCCGCGTGGTGGGGAGGTGCGTGGCGGGGACAGCGGGCGGTTGCGTCGCGCGGGGTGTGGACGTCGTGGACGCCGGCGAAGGGGTGCGCGATCAGCCCTGGGCGGCGCGACCGTATACGAGTTTGATCATGCTGGTGGTGAGGTCGGGGTCGTTGATCTGGATGTAGTGGTCACTGCCGGTGGCAATGGTGTGGGGAGTCTGAGGCTCCAGATCGACCAAGGCGCCCTGCACCTTGGGCCAGGACGCCTCCAGCCGTTTCAGTACGGCTTCGGGAGCAGTGGGCGCCACGGCGAACGGCTCGGACTTGCTGAGGACCGCGGCGGGCACCCTCGGCAGGGAGGGCGCTCTCTCCACGGCGTTGATCGCCCCGTCGACGTCGACCTTCTCGAAGTCCTTGTCGTCGTCCAGAGTGGTGCCGGGCGCGTTGAGCAGTTTGGTGTACGCCGGCCAGTAGTCACCCATCAGCGATGCGATGTTGACGTTAAACGCGTCGACGAACACCAGTCCCGCCACGTTCTCGGGGTGCCGCTGCGCGTACAGGCGGACGATCATCCCTCCGAACGAGTGGCCGGTGAGTACGTAGGGTCCGGGGACCCCGGCCGCTGCGAGCACGCGGCCCAGATCATCGGCCATGCCGGACAGGGATCGCATCCCACCGACCGGAGTGCTGCGTTTGGTGAGGCTGGGTGATTCCCCGTAACGGACCGTGCCCGGGCGGTCGTACTCGCACACGCGGGTGAAGGCGGCCACACCGTCGAAGACGGACGGTTCGGATGGCACCGGAGGCTTGGTGTCGGTGATGTTCCACGTGTCCGAGGAGTCGTGGATACCCGATTCCAGGACCACTACGGGGCTCCCGCTCCCCTTGCAGTGCAGATACAGCTTGCGTCCGCCACCGATGTCGACCTGCCCTGAGAATTCGGTGCTCGACGCGGCGGACGCCTCGCTCGAGAAAGCGGTCGACTTCCGTGGGGCCGTGGCAACCACCATGCCCAGCGGCAGCACTACGGCCACGGTCACCCCGGCGACAAGCGCACGTTTCGAGCTCATGCACCGAATGTCGACCGCTCCGGGGTGGGCTGCAACTCGCCCGGCTGCGTTCCAGCCCCCTCGGTACGGCGTCAGGCGGGCGGGCCGGGAAGCCGCGGGCGGCCGGAAAATCACGGCCTCGCCACCGTGGCCGACAGCCGCAGGGAGGTTGAGGCCCCACGAACGCCTGGGCCTTCCGGCTCGGGCCTGACGGGGACGGCCGTCAGGTCGCAGTCGTGTCGACGCAGGCCGGTGTCCCGCACCGCGGCACCGGCCCGGTGGGCATGCCCCTCCCGCCGCCGCGCCGTGGTCACCGGGCGGCCGGACCGCCGTCACTCGCCGCCGCGGAACGCCGACCGCAGCTCGTCCTTCAGCGACCGCTGGAACGCGGTGACCAGCGCCTGGACGACCAGCGGCTGCATATGGGCGGAGAGCGACTTCATCGCCGCCACGTGCTCCGGGTCGCTCTCGCGCTCGCGGTAGGGGCCCCACACCTCGTCGCGGAACAGCCGGGTCAGCTCCTGGGCGGCCGAGCGGGTGTGCTCCACCAGCACCGTCCGCGCCGCGAGGATCGTCTCGTGCGCTATCGGCACGTCCAGCAGGCGCGCGCCCAGCCGCAGCAGACCGAGGTCCACCTGGAAGACGTCGTCCCGCTCGGTGCGGGCCAGCACCTCCATGGCGACCAGCCGGTCCACGTCCTGCGCCGACAGCGCCCGCCCGAGCCTCCGCTCCAGCTCCGTCCGGTCGGCGTCCTCGGTCGCGTCCGGGGCCCAGGCCGCCACCAGCGCGCGGTGGATGGCCAGGTCGTCGGCGCTCAGGTCCGGCGGCAACTGCTCCAGGTACCGTTCGATCGCCGACAGCGTCATGCCCTGCTGCTGCAACTCCTCCACCAGCGCCAGCCTGGCCAGGTGCTCCGGCCCGTACCGGCCGACCCGGCGCGGCCCGATGACCGGCGGCGGCAGCAGTCCCCGGGCGCTGTAGAACCGGATGGTCCGGACCGTGAGGCCGGCCCGGGCGGCCAGCTCGTCGACGGTGAGCGTCGGCTGCGACGGCTCTCCCTCGGTCTCGGTCGCCATGGTCGGGCCTCTCTTCCGGCTGCGGATGAGACATTATCGCTGTCTCACCAGCACTGTGAAAGACGGCTGATCCGCCCGGAACGGCCCCCTCGGGCCCACGCTCCCGGCTGCTCCGGGTTGCGCACCGCCCGGACGCGGACGACCCGGCGGCCGAAGCCGGCGAACGCCGCCACCGTCACCGCGGCCCCGGCGCGCTGGGCGACCGGTCCGGGCGGCCCGTTCACCGTGCGGGAGCCGCCGCCGGCTCATTCCCGTTCCCGCTCGCGGAGGTACGCGGCCAGCTCGGCGGCCCCGGTCAGCAGCGCCCGTCCGCGGACCGTCAGCCGGCCGTGCCAGTCGAGCAGGGCGTCCGCCAGCGGTTCGAGCCCGCCGGCCTCCCGCACCCGGGTGATCAGCGGGGCGATCTGCTCCAGCAGATGGCCGCCCCGCCGCAACTGGTGCACCAGCCGGGCGTCCCGTACGTCCGCCTCGGTGTAGACGCGGTACCCGGTCCGCGGATCGCGGCCGGGCCGCACCAGCCCGGCCCGCTCCCAAGCGCGCAGCGTCGCGGGCCGGACGCCGAGCCGGCCCGCCAGCGGACCGATGAACGCACCGCCGGGCCCCGGCCAGACGCCTGAGGCGGAGCGGGCGGAGGCCGCCGCGGGCTCGGCTCCCAGGTCGCGCAGTGCGCTCTCCACGGCCCGCAGGGTCCGCCGGTCCTCCCGGAGCTGCGCGTGGCTCTCGTCCACCAGGCGGAACACCTCGTCCATCGCGCCCTCGTGCACCGCCCGCATGATCGACGCCGCCGTCCGGTGCCCGTGGCCGGGCACCAGCGCGAGGAACGCGCCCAGGGCCAGTCCGTGCAGCGGGGTGTAGACGCGGTAGCCGCTGTCCGTGCGGCCGGCGGGCGGCAGGACGCCGGCCGCCTCGTAGTTCCGCACCGCCTGCGTGGACAGACCGTGCCGCCGCGCCAGGTCGACCGGCCGCAGCCGACCTCCGCTTTGAAGCTTTTCGCCCATTCACCCCGCCGATTCGCGCGAAAGTCTCCACCGTTGTTTCAACGATAGCGTTGACGGCATGCCCACCGACGTCGCAGAGACCACCCGTGCCCTGGAAGCCGCCGCCGTCATGGAGCTGCTGCCGGCCCGCCCCCGGGTGCTGGCCCTCGGGGAGCCCACCCACGGCGAGGACGACCTGCTCCGCGTACGCAATGCCCTCTTCCGGCAGCTCGTGGAGCGCGAGGGCTACCGGACCATCGCGATCGAGAGCGACTGCCTGGCCGGCCTGCTCGTCGACGACCACGTCACCGCCGGCACCGGCAGCCTCGACGAGGTCATGGAGCACGGCTTCAGCCACGGCTGGGGCGCCTCCGCCGCCAACCGCGAACTGGTCCGCTGGGCCCGGGAGCACAACACCGGCCGCCCGGCCGCCGAGCAGGTCCGCTTCGCCGGCTTCGACGGTCCGCTGGAGATGGCGGGCGCCCAGAGCCCCCGGCGGGCGCTCACCGCCTTGCACGCCCGCCTGGCCGCCCGAGTGGACGCGGACCTGCTGCCCTGCACCGCCGAGACGCTCGATCGCCTGCTCGGCGACGACGACCGGTGGACCGAGCCCGCCGCCATGACGGACCCGGCGCGGTCCGCGGGGCGTTCGGCCGAGGCCGCCGGGCTGCGCGTGCTCGCCGACGACCTGGTGGCGCTGCTCGACGAGCGGACCCCGCAGATGCTCGCGGCCGGCTCGCGGGAGGAGTGGGACCGGGCGCGTCTGTACGGGCGTACCGCCCTGGGCCTGCTGCGCTACCACCACGGGATGGCCGACGCCTCACCCGCTCGTATGACACGCCTGCTGGGCCTGCGCGGCCTGATGATGGCGGAGAACCTCCTCGCCCTCGCCGAACGGGGTCCGGTACTGGTCCACGCCCACAACGCGCACCTCCAGCGGGACATCGCCACCGCGCTGGGCACGATCCGGCACCAGGGGGTGGGCGCTCCGCCGCCGGACACGGTCGAGGGCCTGCTGACGCCCTCCCCGAGGACCGCTGCCTCGTCGACGCCGGCGAGCTGGCCGCCCTCCTCGGCGATCCGCGGCCCGTCGCCCGCGTATCGCCCTACCACGGCTACGCACCCCTCGACCCGGCCCGCCTCACCGCGTACGACGGCCTCGTGTTCGTCAAGGACCTGCCGCCGCCCGCCGCGGCGGCGCACCCCACCGCCGTCCGACAGCGTCCCCGTGGCCGGACGGGCCGGGCGTGACCGTGCAGCGGACCGGGGACGTGGGGCGCCGGACGGAACCGGCGCACACCGGGACCGCGACCGTCTCGGCTTCCTCCGGCTCGCGACGACCACGCCTTACCCGCATCCCCTGAGCTAGCGGGCCGAGCCGATCACCGGGTAGTGGTCGGAGAGGTTGGTGTACGTGTAGGAGGTGCCCCAACTCGACACCGTCCAGGGCGCGGTGGACTCCTTGACCACCTCGTTGCGCCAGGCCGCCGGGCGGGCGTGACCGGACCGGTGCAGCACGTGGTCCAGGTCCTCGCGCGGGTCGTCCGGGTAGCGCTCGGCGGCGATGGAGTTGTCCCGGGTGTCGAAGGAGTACGGGTGCCCGGTGCGGGCGTCCTCGCCCGCCAGGCCCGCGTCGGCCAGCATCGAGGCGTACTCTCCGCTGTGCCGGTCCACGTTGAAGTCGCCCGCGACCAGCACCTGCTCGGAGGCCGGGATGCGCTTGGCGTCCAGGAAGGCGTCCATGGCCTTGAACTGCCGGCTCCGCACGGCCGCCGCCTCGCCGGCCGAGCACCCGGGGTCGGTGGACTGGGCGTGGGTGCCGACCACGTGCACCCGGCTGCCGCGGACGTCCAGCACCGCGTAGACGAAGCCCTTGTTGGAGTACCAGTCGGAGCCGCAGGCGTCCTTGTAGACGTACTGCTCCTTGCGGACGATCGGCCACTTGCTGAGCACGGTCACCCCGCCGTCCTCCGGCGTGGTCGCCGAGTACGAGCCGCCGGTGGCGTCCCAGCCGCTCTTGCTCCGCCCCATGACGGGCGTCCGGTGCGGGTACTGGCCGGCCGCGTCGCGCAGCAGCGCGTCCGAGGTGCCGTTGTCGAACGCCTCCTGGAGGACCACCACGTCGTGCCCGCGGAAGAACGGCGCGGCCGGTATCGCCTTCGCCCGGTGCTCCTGGCCCCAGTTGGGGTAGAGCGTGCGGCTGAAGAGGAAGCTGTTGTAGCTGAGCACGCTCAGCGCGGGCGCGGCAGGAGCGGGCGCGGCGCTCGCCGCCGGGGCGGCCGCCAGCGCGGCGGCGGTGAGCGCGGTGGCGGCCACGGCCGCGGAGAGGCGGCGGACGACGGGGGAGAGCGGGGCGGATCGCGGCACGGGCACTCCTGACGGAGAGGGGATGTCGGACCTGGCGGGCCATATCCAAGCAGCCGCGGTTACCTTCCGGTAGCCATCCGGTGCCCCCGGACTTGCGCCCACCCGTCCACTGCGCCAACACCCCACACCGCCGCCGCATACTGGACAGCGGAACACACCGATCCCACACGCCCAACCAGCACCAACGGCCACAGAGCGGCGCACCATGACCACCACGCCAGAAGCCTCCCGACCGCGACCGGACGCGCCCCGGGCGGCGTCCGCCCGCCGCCCGGACCCCGTGCCGCCGCCGCCGGGCGGGGTGCTGTGGAGCCTGGTCGGCGACGTCCGCAGCCTGCTGATGCTCCCCGCCGCCCTGACCCTCCAGGTGGCCCACCCGGCCGTCGGCGCGGGCGTCGACACCCACTCGGTCTTCCGCACCGACCCCTGGGGCCGCGGCGAACGCTCGCTGCGCTCGCTCCAGCTCTGGGTCTACGGCGGAGAGCGCGCCGCCGAGGAGGGCCGCCGGCTGCGCGTCCTGCACCGCGCCATCCAGGGCGCCGACACCCGCGGCCGCCGCTACCACGCGCTCACCCCGGCCACGTACGCCTGGGTCCACGCCACCGGCTTCCCCGTCCAGCAGCACGCCTTCCGCTACCTGGTCCGCCCGCTCAGCGACGCCCAGCAGCGGGCCCTGTACGCCGAGTGGCTCCAGGTCGGGCGGATCCTCGGCATCCACGACCGGGACATGCCGCAGACCATCGAGGAGTTCCGGCCCTACTACCGCCGCATGCTCGCCGAGGAGATCGAGGCGACCCCGGTGGTCCGCGAGCTGGTCGACCCGGCGGCCCGGCTCCCGCCGCCCGACCGGGGCCCCTGGCCGCTGCGGCTGGTCCTGCGGGCCCTGTGGCCGGTCCTCTCACCGGCGCTCGTGCGCGGCCGAGCCTTCCTCACCACCGGGCTGATGCCACCGGAGGCCCGGGCCGCGCTCGGGCTGGAGTGGACCCCGGCCCAGGAGCGGCGGCTGCGGCGCCTGTGCCGGATCGTCCGGCTCACCGTCCCCGCCCTGCCCGAGCGGCTGCGCTACCTGCCGCTCGCCCGCGAGGCCAGACGGCAGGCGCGGGCGGAGGCCCGGCGCGGCCGGACCTCCCGCTGAGCGCCGCCGCTCAGGACGCCGCCAACCCGTTGCGGGCCACCACCCGCGCGTACCAGCGGGCGCTGTCCTTCGGCGTACGGCGCTGGGTCGCGAAGTCCACGTGCACGATGCCGAACCGCTTGCCGTAGCCGTACGCCCACTCGAAGTTGTCCAGCAGCGACCACAGGAAGTAGCCCCGCACGTCCACCCCGTCCGCCAGCGCCCGGTGCACCGCGGCCAGGTGGGCGTGCAGATAGGCCACCCGCTCCGGGTCGTGCACCGCGCCCGAGGGGTCGGCGTAGTCGTCGTACGCCGCGCCGTTCTCGGTGATCACCAGCGGCACGTGCGGCAGTTCGTCGCGCAGCCTGACCAGCAGCTCGTACAGCCCGTCCGGGTCCACCGGCCAGTCCATCGCCGTACGCGGCCCCGGAGCGGGTTCAAACCGCACCCGGTCCTCCGCGCCCGGCCACGGGGACGGCGACTCCGACACGCCGGCCCCCACCACGGTGGGGGAGTAGTAGTTGATGCCCAGCGAGTCGATCGGCTCGGAGGCGACCGCCAGGTCCCCGTCCCGGACGAAGGACCAGTCCGTCAGCGCGGCCGTGTCCGCCACCAGGTCCTCCGGCAGCCGGCCGTGGAACACCGGGTCCAGGAACACCCGGTTGCCCAGGGCGTCGATGCGCCGCGCCGCGTCCCGGTCCGCCTCCGAACCGCTCAGCGGCCGGACGGCGTGCAGGTTCAGCGTCAGCGACACCTCCGCCGGGCCCGGCAGCGCCGCCCGCAGCGCCCGTACCGCCAGGCCGTGCCCCAGGTTGAAGTGGTGCGCGGCCCGCAGCGCCGCCGCCGGCTCGGTCCGCCCCGGGGCGTGCACCCCGGAGGCGTAGCCCAGGTACGCGGCGCACCACGGCTCGTTCAGCGTCGTCCAGGTCGCCACCCGGTCGCCCAGCGCGCCCGCCACCAGCCCGGCGTAGTCGGCGAAGCGCTCCGCGGTCTCCCGGTGCGGCCAGCCGCCCGCCGCCTCCAGCTCCTGCGGCAGGTCCCAGTGGTAGAGCGTCGCCACCGGCCGGATGCCCGCCTCGCGCAGCTCGTCGGTCAGCCGCCGGTAGAAGTCCAGGCCCTTCTGCACCGCCGGCCCGCGCCCGGTGGGCTGCACCCGGGACCAGGACACCGAGAAGCGGTAGTCGCTCACCCCCAGATCCCGCATCAGCGCGACGTCCTCGCGCATCCGGTGGTAGTGGTCGGCGGCGATGTCACCGGTGTCCCCGTTGCGGACCTTGCCCGGCGTACGGCTGAAGACGTCCCAGATCGACGGCGTACGGCCGTCCTCGGCGGCGGCCCCCTCGATCTGGTACGCGGCGGTGGCGGTGCCCCAGCGGAATCCGGTGGGGAACGTCAGCCCGGACTCGGCGCGGGCCTGCGGACGTGCGTCGACGGCGGTCATCGGAACATGGCTCCCAACGGTCGTGAGAATAAGGAGATCGGGCTCAGCCCTTGACGGCGCCCTGCATGATGCCGCCGACGATCTGCCGCCCCAGCAGACCGAAGACCAGCAGCACCGGCAGCGTCCCCAGCAGCGTGCCGGCCATGATCACCGACTGGTCCTGGACATAACCGCCGCCCAGTTGGCGCAGGGCCACCTGCACGGTCGGGTTCTGCGAGGACAGCGCCACGATCGGCCAGAAGAAGTCGTTCCAGGCGGCCATGAAGGTCAGCAGCCCCAGCACCGCCATCCCCGGCCGGGCGATCGGCACCACGATCGACCAGAAGATCCGCGCGGAGGACGCCCCGTCCACCCGGGCCGCCTCGATCAGCTCGTCGGGCAGCGTCTGCACCAGGAACTGGCGCATGAAGAACACCCCGAACGCCGACACCAGACCGGGCAGGATCACCGACTGGAGCTGGTTCACCCACTCCAGCTTCGCGATCACCATGAACAGCGGGATCACCCCGAGCTGCGGCGGGATCATCATGGTGCCCACCGTCAGCGCCAGCAGCGCCCCCCGCCCGCGGAAGCGCAGCTTGGCGAAGGCGAAGCCGGCCAGCGTGCAGCACAGCACCGTGCCCACGGTGATCGAACCCGACACGATGAGGGAGTTCAGCAGCGCCAGACCGATGTCGGCTTCCTCCATCACCGCCTGGAAGTTGGACATCAGGTTCGGTCCGGGCAGCAGCGACGGCGGCACCTGGGCCAGGTCGGCGTTGGAGCGGCTGGCCGCGACGATCGTCCAGTAGAACGGGAACGCGGAGACCAGCACGGCCACGCTCAGCACGGCGTACGCGAGCCATCCGGCCTTCATGGTCCGCCCCGCACGGCTGCGGCCCCGCGCCCCCGGCCGCTTCGGCGTCCCGGCCTCCGGCGGCGCCTGCACCGGCGGGGCCGACGGGACCGGCGCGTTGGCGAGTGCGGTCATCGACCGGCCTCCTTGCGGATGCGGCGGCGCGCGACCAGGGCGTTGACCCCGACCACCACCACGATGAGCAGGAACATCACCCAGGCGATCGCCGCGGCGCGCCCCAGGTGGAAGAAGCCCCAGCCCTGCTCGTACATGTAGAGCCCGAGCGTCTGGTACTGGTGCGAGATGCCGCCGGAGACGCTGCCCTCGAACAGCAGCGGCTCGCCGAACAACTGCGTCGCGCCGATGGTCGACACCACGGCGGTGAACACGATGGTGGGCCGCAGACCCGGCAGCGTCACATGCACGAACTGCCGCCAGCGCGACGCCCCGTCCATCTCCGCGGCCTCGTACAGCTCCTGCGGGATGGACTGCATGCCGGCCAGGTAGATCAGCGCGTTGTAGCCGGTCCACCGCCAGACCACGATGGTCGACACCGCGATCTGCGAGGCGACCGTCCCCGTCTGCCAGTTCACCGGACCGAGCCCGACCACCCCGATCAGGTAGTTGATCAGCCCGAAGTCCCGGCCGAACAGCTGCGCGAAGACGAGGGTGGCGGCGGCCACCGAGGTGGCGTAGGGCAGCAGCATCGCCGTCCGGAAGAACGTCCGCCCGCGCAACCGGTAGTTGAGCAGGTGCGCCAGGCCCAGCGCCATCACCAGCTGCGGCGCCGTGGACAGCACGCCGATGGTGAAGGTGTTGCGCAGCGAGAGCCAGAAGAACTCGTCGGTGAACACCGCCGTGTAGTTGCCGAGCCCGCGCCACTCCATCTCGCCGGGCGTCTGGAGCTCCACCCGGTACAGCGACACGAACGCCGTGTACACCAGCGGGAACAGCCCGAAGGCGGCGAACAGCGTGAAGAACGGCGCGATGTACGCGTACGGGGTGGCCTTGCGCCACAGCCGCCGCGCGGCGGGCGGACGGGGCTGCCGCCGGGCGGCGCCGGGCGGGGCCGCCGGCTCCGCCGGTGCGAGGAGGGACACGGTGCGGCCCTTCGTTCTGGGGTGGATCGGGAGCGGGTCGGTGCGGGGAGGGGTCCTTGCGCGGAAGGCGCCCCTCCCCCCGGGGGGCGTCAGCCGGTCGCGTTGGCGACGCCCTTCCTCGCGTTGGCCCACGCCTTGTCCGGCGAGGTGCCCTTGCGCTCGACCTCGCTCAGCGCGTTGGTGATCTGGTCGGCGACGTTCTTGTCGTGGACGCCCAGCACCTGCACCGGGGCCGCCTTGGCCGCGTCACCGAAGATCCGGCCGATCGGGGCGCCCGAGAAGTACGGGTCGGTGGCGTCGGCGACCTGGGCGATCGCACCGGTGGAGGAGGGGAAGTTGCCGACCTTGCGGAACAGCTTGGCCTGCTGCTCGGGCGCGGTGAGCCACTTGACCAGCTCGTACGCCTCCTTCTTGTGCTTGGCCGCGCGCGGGACGCTCAGGTAGGAGCCGCCCCAGTTGCCCGCGCCGCCGGGCAGCTTGGCGATGTCCCACTTGCCCTTGCCCGCGTCGCCGGCCTGGCCCTTGATGTAGCCGAGCATCCAGGCCGGGCACGGGATGGTGGCGAAGGAACCGGCCGAGAACGCCTGGTTCCACTGCGGCGACCACTGGTCGAGCTTGGCGCTCAGCCCGTCGGCGGCGGCCTGGGTGGCGGCGTCCCAGGCGTCCTTCAGGGCCGGGTTCCGCTCGTAGATGAGCTCGCCGGAGGCGTTGTAGTACCGCTCCTCCTCCTGGCCGATCATGATCGTGTAGAGGCTGCCGACGCTGTCCAGCCAGGTGCTGCCCTTGGGGGCCTTGGCCTTGTACTGCTTGCCCAGCGCCAGATAGCCGTCCCAGGTGGACCACTCGGCGGCCAGTTCCTCGCGGTCGGTGGGCAGCCCGGCCTGCCGGAAGAGGTCGGTGCGGTAGCACATCGCCTCGGGGCCGGTGTCGGTGCCCAGACCCAGGACCTTGCCGTCCTTGCTGGTGGCGGCGGACCACTTGAAGTCGGCGAACTCCTTCTTGAGCTCCCCCGCCCCGTACGCGCCGAGGTCCTCGAACTTGTCGGACTGCTGCTGGGTGACGGAGGCGATGCGGCCGACCTCGATGCCCTGGACGTCCGCCAGGCCGCCGCCGCCGGCGAGCCGGGTCTGCAACGACTTCCAGTAGTCCTGCTCGTCCTGGGTGTCGGTCTGCTTGATGGTGATGCCGGGGTGGAGCTTCTCGTACTCGGCGTACAGCCCGGCCTCCTTGTAGCCGAACGACCCGAAGAGGTCGACGGTCAGGGTGGTCTTGCCGTCGCCGGAAGCGCTCTCGGAGGAGCCGGACCCGCAGGCGGCCAGCAGGGCCGCGGCGAGGGCGACCGCGCCGGCGCGGACGGCCGCCCTGCGGGCGGAGCCGGGCCTTCTGGCTGCGGCGGCTCGGGAGTCGGACATGGGCGGGGCCTCCTTGGCGCGGACTGTTCCCAGCACGGAGGAGAGCGCCGAAGCCGCGACGGCTTCCCGACCGGGTGGAGCACGATCTGAGAGCGCTCTCAAAGATGCGTCGAGAGCGTCCCGCGCCACCCCGGCCCCCGTCAAGGCTCGAACGCATAACGGCTCCGACACGCTGCCAAGTGCCGCGTGTTTCCGCTGTATTGACAGCCCTGTTTCAGGAGTTTTACGTTCCTGGGCACCTGAGAGCGCTCTCGAAACGCTCTCCCGCCCTCCCCGAGGTGCCCC
>NZ_PVLV01000669.1 GCF_002982015.1 Streptomyces solincola | reverse complement strand
TTCCGCAGTTCGACCCGCCGCCCCCGCCGCCACCGGAGCCGCCGCCGCAGCCCCAGCCGCCGCCGTCTCCGCCGCCGGGCGCGGCCGACGCGCACCACACCACCGCGCCGGCGAGCAGCGCGCCGCCCGCCCCGGCGTCGTGCGCCGCCGTACGGCGCCGGCCGCGGCCCCGGCCGGCGCCCATCCGGACCGCCGCCAGGAGCTGCCCGGACAGCACCGGGTCCGGCAGGCCGCGCAGCCCGTGCACCGCGACCAGCACCCCCGGGTCGGCCGTCCCCGCGTACGCCGCCCGGTACTCCTCGCGCGCCGAGGTCCCGGCCCGGGTGGTGCGGCGGCCGAGCACTCCCCGGCAGATCCCGCCCACCAGCAGGCCCACCGCGGCCGCCGGCACCACCGTGAGCACGAACGGCACCGGGAAGCCGTCGACCGACGGCTCGTACGGGACCGCGATCTGCACGACGGTCAGCGGGATGCCGAGGAAGACCAGCAGCACGCTGCCGGCCGTCAGCCCGACCGCCAGCCCGCGCGCGGCCGGCGTCCGGCCGGGCGTGACCAGCAGCCCGCGGGCCGCCAGCCCGTCCCCGACCTCCTGCACGGCCGGATGGCGCATGGCCGCCAGCCGTACGGTGTGCAGGGCGCCGTTCGGCGCGGCGGCCAGGGTGTCGAGCACCGCGCGCTCCACGGTGTCGCGGGCCTGCGGGCGGACCACGGAGACGATCCCCGGGCCGCCGACCGCCACCCGGCCGTCCGCGTGCAGCGCGGCGAGCGCCGCGTCCACCGCGCGGGCCGGGCCGCCGGCCAGGAACGCCGCCTCGGAGCGGTCCAGCGGGCGCGGGCCGGCGACAGGGCCGGTGCGGCCGCGCCCGGCGGTCAGCACGATCAGCACCACCGAGCAGACCGCGACGGCCGCGTAGACGAGGGAGACGAGGACGCTCATGCGCGCGCTCCCGTCCATGCGGTGCGGGCCGCCCGCAGCAGCCGGGCGGTGCGGCCGGGCGGCCGCACCCCGGCGCGCTCGCGCCACCAGTCGGTCAGCTCCCGCCGGGCCGCCCGGTCCGCCGGCAGGTCCCGGCTGAGCAGGTGCTCGGCGAAGTCCAGCGCGTCCCGGCGGTAGCCGTCCCGCATCGGGCGCCCCGAGGCGTACCCGGTGAACGCCGGCCGGTAGCCGTCACCGAGGATCCCCGGCAGCTCCGGCGCGACCTTGGCCACCACCCCGGCCCGCTTGGCGGTCAGCGCCCGGCTCTGCACCCGCAACCGGGCCGCGTCGAAGCCGTGCGGCACGGGCGCGCCGGCGACCAGGCCGGCCAGCAGCGCGGTCTGCCCGAGCGCGAGCCTCTCCCGCGCCCCGGCCGGGGCCGCGCCCGGCTCGGGCCGGGGCCGCGCCGTGCCGCCCTCCGCCGGGGAGGCCCGGTGGCGGGCCGCCGCCGTCACCGTCTCCCTGATCACCGCGACCTCCGAGGCCAGCTCGCCGGGCGGCGGGAAGTCGTCGTCCCGCTCCAGCAGCACCCCGGGCGGGGACACCCGGGAGGCGAGGTCGGCGAGCACGTCCAGCACGGCGCGCGGCACCGGGTGGGCGTGGGTGTCGTGCCAGACGCCGTCCCGCTCGATCCCGCCGGCCACATGCACATAGGCGATGGCCTCCACCGGCAGCTCGGCCAGCGCCTTGGCCGGGTCCTCGCCCCGGTTGACGTGGTTGGTGTGCAGGTTGGCCACGTCGATCAGCAGTCGTACGCCGGTCCGCTCGACCAGTTCGGCCAGGAACCGCCCCTCGCTCATCTCCTCGCCCGGCCAGGAGAACAGCGCGGCGATGTTCTCCAGCGCCAGCGGCACCGGCAGCGCGTCCTGGGCGATCCGCACGTTCTCGCACAGCACGTCCAGCGCCTCGCGGGTGCGCGGCACCGGCAGCAGATGGCCGGCCTCCAGACGCGGCGATGCGGTCAGCGGGCCGCCGGCCCGCACGAAGGCGATGTGCTCGGTGACCAGCGGCGCGCCCAGCGCCTCGGCCCGGGCGGCCAGGTCGGCGAGCTTGCCGGGGTCGGGGCGGTCGGCCCCGCCGAGGCCGAGCGAGACGCCGTGCGGGACGACGGTGACACCGCGCTCGCGCAGCCTGGCCAGTGAGGGGTGGAGGTGGCCGGGGCAGACGTTCTCCGCCACCGCCTCCACCCAGTCGACCCCGCCGGCGGCGGCCAGCGCCTCGACCGCCTCAGCGATCTCCGGCCGCCAGCCGATGCCCACCCCGAGTGCCCTGTCCGCTGCCGTCATGCCGTCCCCCTCCTCCGCCTGCTCCGGACGCGTGTTCCGATCCGCAGGGTGATGGCCCCGCCGGACGGCGGCCAATCCCGACCGGCCACTGTTCAGAGCTTCATTTGAGGTTGACGCCTGTGGGCGGGGGCCCGGTTCGCCTCAGTTCCCCGGTGCGGGCGCCGGGCGGTCGGTGTTGACGGCGGTCGGGGCGCCCGGCTGGGTGGAGGGGCGGGAGGTGAACGACTGGTCGCCGGT
>NZ_PVLV01000668.1 GCF_002982015.1 Streptomyces solincola | reverse complement strand
CCCGCCAACCCGGACGGCTCCGACGAGCCGTCCGGCTTGGCGGGGGTCGAGGGGGCGGCGGGGGCGGTGGGCGGCGCGGCCGGCAGCACGGCGGACTCCTTGCCGGTGTACACCTGCTGGGCCCGGGCGTCGTCGCTGACCGCCGGGTCGTAGGAGACCACCCGTTCGAAGTCCAGGATGAGCTGGTGGGAGGCGTCCGGGCCGTCGGCCTTCCAGGCGCAGCCGGCCCGCCGGTCGGTGTCGTAGGTGACGGCCGGGGTGCCGCGGTAGACCCGCTCGCGCTGCTCGTCGGTGAGGGCGGCGGCGCCCGGCAGCAGCTCGCGCAGGGTGGCCCGCGGCACCGAGCCGCACGGCTCCAGCAGGGTGCGGTAGCGGCCGGGGGCGGCGGCCTGCCCGGCGCCGTCGCCCGCCTTGGAGTCGGTCGCCGCGCCGTCCGGTCCGTCGGAGGCGGTGCACCCGGAGACCAGCACGGCGCCGAGGGCCAGGGCCGCCGGCCAGATCGTCCGGCGGGCTGCCGGGCGGGGTGCGTCAGCCCTGCGTCGCACGGTTCCGCGCTCCTCTCGCTGCGGGTGGAAAAGAGTTGGTGGTCGCCTGCGGCCACCGCACACAATGTGTATCGCACGCGCCGCCGTCGCCGCCGGTCGGCCGCCTCTTTCGCGGCCTTGGCGGCCGTCGACGTGCTCGGCGGCCTTCGCCGGATTCGCGCACCGTCTGCGCCTTTCCGTATCTTTTCGCGCCTTTTCGCGCTGTCCAGACTGTCACGGGGGAATCGAGGAAGTATGTCGTACGTGGAGATGCCCGGCGCGCGGGTCGGGATCCGGATGTGGGCCGACCCCGCCACGGTCGAGGGCGGCGCCCTGCGGCAGCTTCACAACGTCGCCACGCTGCCGTGGATCAAGGGCCTGGCCGTCATGCCGGACGTGCACTACGGCAAGGGCGCCACGGTCGGCTCGGTGATCGCCATGCACGGCGCGGTCTGCCCGGCCGCGGTCGGCGTGGACATCGGCTGCGGGATGTCGGCGGTGAGGACCTCGCTGACCGCCGACGACCTGCCCGGCGACCTGTCCCGGCTGCGCTCGAAGATCGAGGAGGCGATCCCGGTCGGCTTCTCGATGCACGGCGACCTGGTCGACCCGAGGCGGCTGCACGGCTTCCCGACGGCCGGCTGGGACGACCTGTGGTCCCGGTTCGACGGGATCGCCGAGGCGGTCCACTTCCGCCGGGACCGGGCCGCCAGGCAGATGGGCTCCCTCGGCGGCGGCAACCACTTCATCGAGTTCTGCCTGGACCAGGCGGGCGCGGTGTGGCTGATGCTGCACTCCGGGTCCCGCAACATCGGCAAGGAGCTGGCCGAGTACCACATCGGCGAGGCGCGGAAGCTGCCGCACAACCAGGGCCTGGTCGACCGCGACCTCGCCGTCTTCACCGCGGACACCCCGCAGATGGCGGCGTACCGCAACGACCTGTTCTGGGCGCAGGAGTACGCGAAGTACAACCGCGCGATCATGATGGCGCTCTTCCAGGACGTGGTCCGCAGGGAGTTCAGGAAGGCGAAGGTCGCCTTCGAGCCGGTGATCTCCTGCCACCACAACTACGTGGCGGAGGAGCGGTACGACGGGATGGACCTGCTGGTCACCCGGAAGGGCGCGATCCGGGCCGGCTCCGGCGAGTACGGGATCATCCCCGGCTCCATGGGCACCGGCTCGTACATCGTCAAGGGACTGGGCAACGAGGCCTCCTTCAACTCCGCCTCGCACGGCGCCGGCCGTCGGATGAGCCGCAACGCCGCGAAGCGGAGGTTCTCCACCCGGGACCTGGAGGACCAGACGCGGGGCGTGGAGTGCCGCAAGGACGCCGGCGTGGTGGACGAGATCCCGGCCGCGTACAAGCCGATCGAGCAGGTCATCGACCAGCAGCGGGATCTGGTCGAGGTGGTGGCCAAGCTCCGGCAGCTGGTGTGCGTCAAGGGCTGAGCCGCGCGGGCGGCCGGGCTCAGCCCTCCCGGTGCACCTTGGAGTTGGACGCCTGGGCGCGCGGGCGGACCACCAGCAGGTCGATGTTGACGTGCGGGGGACGGGTGACCGCCCAGGCGATGGTGTCGGCGACGTCGTCCGCGCTCAGCGGCTCGGCGACGCCCGCGTACACCTTGGCGGCCTTCGCGGTGTCGCCGCGGAAGCGGGTGGTGGCGAACTCCTCGGTCTTCACCATGCCGGGGGCGACCTCCACCACCCGCACCGGGGTGCCGACGATCTCCAGCCGCAGCGTCTCGGCGAGCACCCGCGCGCCGTTCTTGGCGGCCACGTAGCCGCCGCCGCCCTCGTAGGCCGCGTGCCCGGCGGTGGAGCTGACCACCACCACCGTGCCCGCGCCGGACGCGGTGAGCGCGGGCAGCAGCGCCTGGGTGAGGTTCAGCGTGCCGATGACGTTGACCTCGTACATCTGCCGCCAGTCGGCCGGGTCGCCGGTGGCCACCGGGTCCGCTCCCAGCGCCCCGCCCGCGTTGTTGACCAGCACGTCGCAGCGGTCCAGACCGGCCGCGAACGCGTCCACCGCCGCCCGGTCGGTGACGTCCAGCGGGTGGGCGGCGGCCGCCAGGCCCGCCTCGGTCAGCTCCGCCGCCAGCGCCTCGATCCGGTCCTTGCGGCGGGCGGTCAGCACCACCCGGTGGCCGGCCTCGGCGAGCTGCCGGGCGGTGGCCGCGCCGATGCCGCTGCTCGCCCCGGTGACGACGGCGACGGGGGTGGTGGCGGGGGCGGCGGTCATGGGCGTACTCCTCGCACGAACGGTCGAACAGCCGGTACTACCCGGCCAGGATAGGCACCCGGCGAAGCCCGCGGCGCCGGGGCGTGAGGGGGATGCCGCGGCGTTGGGGGAGCGGGTCCCCGCCCCCGCACCGCCCGGACCCCCGGGCCGCCCGCCTCAGGCCGCCGCCCCGCCGAACTCGCGCAGGGCCTCGTCGACGATCGCCTCCAGGCGCGAGTGGTGCGCGCCCCGCCAGTAGACCCGGCCGCACGCCGAGCACTGGGCGAAGACGTCGTAGGTCCGCTCCGTGCCCTGCTCCAGCCTGCCGCGCACCGCGTCCTTGTCGGCCTCGGCCAGCTCCCCGTTGCACGCCGTGCAGCGCGTCCACGGAGCCAGCGGCGGGGCGAACCGCTCCAGCACGTCGCGCACCTGGTCGTCCGGGCGGTCGCTGTAGACGTACGCGCCCGCCCACAGCTCACGCCGCCGCAGCAGCCCGCGGTCCCGGGAGAGCATCACCCGGCGCTCCCGGGCCGACTGCGCGGCCAGCGCCGGGTCGCCGATGTCCTCGCTCTGATACGCCGCGTCCACGCCCAGCAGCCTCAACCGCCGGGCCAGCGTGCCCAGATGGACGTCCAGAAGGAACCGCAGCGGCGCCCCGGGCACATGCTGGGGGCGCGGCACGCCGGTGACGTGCACCTGCTCACCGGCCGCCGGAACGTGCGAGGTCGGCACCGGGCGGCCGTCCACCAGCAGCTCCCCGGCCTCGGTCAGCGGCACGCCCAGCGACTCCACGACATGGCCCAGCGTGGACACCCCGTCGGTGACGGCGGCCGTGCGCCCGGCGCGGCGCGGGGCCGCGACGAACAGGGCGAGCGCCGGGGCGAAGCTGATCTGGATCTCCGGTCCGTTCACGCCGCTCAGCATGTCACCGGGGCAGGGGCCCGGCCAGGCGATTTCCCTGCCCCAGGGCGGCCGGCGACGCCGTTCTGCCTCCGTGCCCTACCCCGTCACCGCGCGGAAGTGGGTCATCACCCGGCCGCGCCGCCCAGCGAACCGGAGGCCCTGAACCCCAGGTCCTCCTCGCCGCTGCGGTCGAACGGCAGCGTACGG
>NZ_PVLV01000667.1 GCF_002982015.1 Streptomyces solincola | reverse complement strand
GGTCCAGGGGCCCTCCCCCCCGGGCCCCCCCCCGCCCCCCCCCCCCCGCCCCCCCCCCCCCCCGCCCCCCGCCCGCCGCGCCCCCCCCCCCGCCCCCCGTAGAGCCGCGCCCCCCCGCCACTGGCCTCAGCCCGCCTCCACGCTGGTGCGCCGTTCCCTCTCGCCGCCGCGCAGCCGCCGGCGCAGCGCCGCCAGCCGCGGGTACCGCTCGCCCAGCTCGGCCGCGTTGCGGTCCAGCTCCTGGGTGAGCCGCTCGGTCCGCTTGTCGATGTCCAGCTCGTCCAGGATGCGGTCGATCTCGGCCAGCAGCGCCCCGTGCAACTGCCACTGGCGCGGATGCTCCTGCACGTCCTCCAGCAACTGGTGGGCCACCCGGTCCCGGGTCTCGCGGCTGGCCGCCAGCGCCCCGGTGAGCAGGTCCTCCGCCTCCTCGGCGGTGTCCGCGGCCTGCGTGGTGATCAACTGCGCGAAGCTCTCGATGGCCAGCGCCATCTCCCCGAACAGCTCCTCCAGCGAGGCCGCCACGTCCGGCGCGAACAGCGACTCCTCGGTGCGGAACCGCGACAGGTCGGTCAGCGAGCGGGTCAGCACCCGCAGTACGACCGCGCAGATCTCCAGGGTGTCCAGACCGGTCCGCAGCACCACCCGGGACAGCAGCCCCTCGCGCACCCGCGGGTTGAACCGCAGACTGTCCTCCGCCTGCCGCAGCGAGGCGTCCACCTCCACGATGTCGTGGTCCAGCCGCCGCGCCTCGTGCAGCCGGGCCGCCGCGTGCGGGAAGGAGATGTGGCCCTGACCGATCTCCTCGCCCATCTCCCGGAACATCCGGCCCATGCCGCGCGCCAGCCCGTCGATGGACGCCCCGGCGGTCTGCACCCACACCGGCGGTGCGAAGAGCAGGTTGAACAGCAGCCCCACCCCCGCGCCGATCAGCGTCTCCAGCACCCGGTGCCAGGCCTGGGTGGCCGCCTGGGACACCCCGAGCACCAGCATGGCGCTGATCGCCACCTCCGGCACGAACTCGCTGACCCGCACGAACCGCCCGATGATCAGCGCCGCGAAGATGGTCAGCCCCAGACTCCACCAGCTCAGGCCCACCAGCGTGGAGAACGCGGTGGCGATCAGCACGCCCACCACCACCGAGTTCACCCGGCGGATGCCGGTGGTCAGCGTGGCGTACAGCGTCACCTGCACCACCAGCAGCGCGGTCAGCGGGGCGGTGAGCGGCGCCGGCTGATCGGGCAGGACGGTCAGCGCGACGGAGTAGGAGATGACCGCGGCGGCCGTCGAGCGCAGCGTCTGCACCGCCACGGGCTCGGTGGTCCGCCGCACCAGCTTGATGACGGGGCCTGATACGTCCGGCATCCCCTTCCCTTTCCCGAGCGTGGCCGGTTCAGCACGGTCCGGGCCGCCGATCCCCCCGTACGCCGCCGTTTGCGGGCACCCGCCCGTGGTACCGCCTCCGGGACGCATCCACTCAGGGAGGCACCATGGCGCCATCCGCCGGCCGGGGCACGCCGGTCGCCGTCGTCACCGGCTCCGACTCCGGCATCGGCCGCGCCACCGCCGTACGCCTGGCCCGCGAGGGCATGGACGTCGGCGTCACCTGGCACCGCGACGAGGCGGGCGCCCGGCGGACGGCCGAGGAGGTCCGCGCGCACGGGCGCAGGGCCGCGCTCGCCCGTCTGGACCTGACCGCGCTGCCGGCGGCGGCCGGCGCGGTCGAGGAGCTGGCGGGCGAGCTGGGCCGGCTCGACGTGCTGGTCAACAACGCCGGCACCGGCACCGCGACCCCGTTCCTTGAACTGGCGTACGAGACCGTCCGGGACGTGGTCGACGTCGACCTGATCGGCCCGCTCCTGTGCTCCCAGCTCGCCGCGCGGCGGATGATCGCCCAGGGCGACGGCGGCCGGATCGTCAACGTCACCTCCGTCCACGAGCACCAGCCGCGCGTGGGCGCCGCCCCCTACTGCGCGGCCAAGGGCGGCCTCGGGCTGCTCACCCAGGTGATGGCGCTGGAACTGGCCGAGTACGGCATCACCGTCAACGCGGTCGCGCCCGGCGAGATCGCCACCCCGATGACCGGTCAGGAGGACGGCGACGTGCGCACCGAGCGCCGCCCCGGGGTGCCGCTCGGCCGGCCCGGCGACGCCCGCGAGGTCGCCGCGGTCATCGCCTTCCTGGCGGGCCCCGAGGCCTCGTACGTCACCGGCTCCTCGTACGTGGTGGACGGCGGGATGCTCCGGATGGGCCCGCAGGCCGGCTCCCACCTCGGCTCCGACGACTGGCGCCGCCCACGCTGACGGCCCCCGCTCGACGCGCGAGCGGGGGCCGCCGGGGTCGGACGGGAGCTAGCGCACCCCGGCCGGACGCCCCGCCACCGACGCCCGGTCCCCGTCCGCCGCCTGGCCGTCCGACTCCGCGGCGTGCACCGGCAGGTGGTACACCGCGAACGCCCGGCCCAGCACCGGCTGCGCCACGTTCCGCACCCGCACGCCCTCACTCGTCATGCCGTGCTCGGCGCCCATGTGCGCGTGCCCGTGCACCGCCAGGTCCGCGCCGGCCGCGTCCACCGCCTCCGCCAGCAGATAGCTGCCCAGGAACGGGTAGATCTCCAGCGGCTCGCCCGCCAGCGTGTCCGGCACCGGAGAGTAGTGCGTCAGCGCGATCCGCACCGCGCAGCCCGCCTCCGCCAGCATCTCCAGCGCCCCGCGCAGCCCGTCCGCGCACCGGCGGGTGTAGCGGATGAACTCCTTCATCTCCGGCTCGCCGAACTCGCCGCCGCTGCGCCCGGCGAAGCCGCCGCCGAACCCCTTGGTCCCGGCCACGCCCACCCGCACGCCGCCGACCTGCAGGGTGACGCCGTCCTTCTCCAGGACGGTCACCCCGGCCCGTTCCAGGGCCGCCGCCACCGCGGCCTCCTGGTCGCTCTGGTAGTCGTGGTTGCCCAGCACGGCCACCACCGGCACGTCCAGCCCGGCCACCTCGCCCGCGACCACCTCGGCCTCCTCCACGGTGCCGTGCCGGGTCAGATCGCCCGCGAGCAGCAGCAGGTCCGCGCAGTCGGGGAGGGTCTCGAACGCCGGACGCAGGGTGCCGGCGCCGTCCGGGCCCAGATGGATGTCGCCTACCGCGGCTACTCGGATCACGTCAGCTCCTCGGGGTGCTCGGGGGCGTCCGACCGGACGACGACCAGGTCCGCGTGGAGCGGCAGACCGCCCAGCTCCTCCTCGGCGAGCCGCATGATCTCCTCGCGGCACGCGGAGCTGGACACCGTCCCGTACAGCGCCACTCCCGTGCCGCGCTGCTCGATCCGGACGCCCAGTTCGGCGATGTCCTCACTCGCCAGCCGGTCCCGCAGATGGGCGATGCGGTACTCGGCGGTGTCGGCGGCCGTCATGTCGCCTCCTCCTCACGGTGGTCCTCGTCCGGATCGATCACGTTCAGACGCTCCAGCAGGAACAGGAACGCCTCCGGCATCGGCGCCCCCTCGTTCTCGGTCCGCAGCCGGTCCCAGTCGATCTTCTCCCGCAGGGTGCGGGCGATCGGCAGTACCGACCCGAAGTCGCAGTGGTGCTCGGAGAAGGCGGCCAGCAGACTGGCGACCAGGTCGGTCGGCGAGAGCACCGGCATCCGCACCGAGTCCACGGGCAGCACCTGCGCCCGCTCCAGCATCTCGGCCGTCACCGGCTGGCGGGCCAGCTCGAAGATCAGGTCGATCTCCTCGCCGTGGCTGCGCGCCTTGATCAGCCAGTCCTCCGGCGGGACGCGCACCTGCACGCCCGCCTTCTCCAGTTCCCGGGTCACCGCCTCGGCGTCCTCGCGCCGGATCGCGAAGTCGGTGTCGTGCTGGAAGCTGGCCGGCACCCCGTGCGCGTACGCCGCCACACTGCCCGCCAGCGCGAACGGGTGCCCGCCCGCCTTCAGCAGGCCCGCCACGTGCTTGGTCGCCTCCAGGATGGCCTGCGTCCGGTCCGGTGGATGCGCCGGCCGCTCCACGTGCCCGAGCCCGCCCGCCACCGGTCCGCCCACCCCGGGGCCTTCGGCCGCCCCGAAGTCCGCGCTGCGCACCGTCCCGTGCCCGGCGGGGTCGTGCCCCGCGGCGGCGTCGCGGTCGCCGGGCGCCGCCGCACCCGGGGCGGCCGGCGCTGAGGCCGGCCCCCGGGCGGGGTCCGCGCCGCCCGTCGCCTGCTGCCGCCCGGCCAGCCGCAGTCCGGACGGCTCCGGCGGTCCGCCCTGCCGGGTGGCGTCCTGCGCGTCGTTCCTCACGGGGTCCGTCCTCCTCGTCGGCTGCCTGCGGGGAGCCGGTCGGGTACCCGGGCGATGCGCTTTTATGGCGCTCCGCCGGACGGGTGAGCGGTACGGAGCCCCCCGGCC
>NZ_PVLV01000666.1 GCF_002982015.1 Streptomyces solincola | reverse complement strand
CCCTGGAGGGCAGCGCCCCCACCCGCTGGCGCCTCGCCTTCACCCTGCCGGACGGCGCCCCGCGCACCGCCGAGTTCACCTGGGGCCTGCTCCAGCGCCTGGTGTGAGCGAACGGTGCTCCCGGCCGCGCCCGCTCACCCGCCCGCGTGCCGTCTGTCACCCCGTCAGCTCTCCCCGCGCGCGGGAAGCCCGCAGCGGCCGCACGATGCGAGGACACACCCCTGCCGGGAGGATCCGCACCGTGACCGTCAGTCTTGAGCAGTTGCGCCGCTGCCATGTCGCCGTCGATCTGGGGGCCGCCAGGACCCGGGTCTTCGTCAAGGGCGCCGGGCTCGTCGTGGACGAGCCGAGTGTCGCCGCCGTCAACACCCGTACGGGCGCGTTGATCGCGGTCGGCGAGTTCGCGGAGAAGATGACCGGCCGCACCCCCGAGTACATCCGGGTGGCCCGCCCGGTCTCGGGCGGCACCGTGGTGGACGTGGAGATGGCCCAGCGGATGCTGCGCCACCTGCTGGGTGAGAAGCTCCGCCGCCAGTTGCGCCGCAAGCCGCTGCTGCGCGCCGCGGCGACCACCCCCCACGACAGCGACCCGCTCGCCCAGCGCGCCACCATCGAGACCCTCGTCGGCCTCGGCGCCCGCCGGGTCGAGCTGGTGGACACCCTCATCGCGGCGGCCGTCGGCTGCGGACTGCCGGTGGAGGAGCCGACCGCCACCATGATCCTGGTGTGCGGGGCGGCCACCACCCAGGTCGCGGTGCTCTCGCTCGGCTCCATCGTGACCGCCGAGCGCATCCCGGTCGGCGGCAACGCCATCGACCACGCGGTCATCCAGTACCTGCGCCACCAGCACGAGCTGATGCTGCCCAGCCAGTCGGTCCGCCCGCTCCAGTTGGCGCTGCACGGCACCGGGCTGACCCCGCACGGCCCGGCGTCCACCGAGATCCACGGGCGGGACGTGGCCACCGGGCTGGCCCGCTCGGTGGTCGTGGACACCGCCGCCGTGCGCCAGGCGCTGCACACCCCGCTGACCGCCGTGCTGGACGGGATCGGGAAGGTGCTGCGGGACTGCCCGCCCGATCTGGTCGCCGACCTGGTCGACCGCGGGATCATGATGGTCGGCGGCAGCGCGCTGCTGCCGGGCCTGGACGAGATGCTGCGGGACGCGACCGGGATGCCGGTGCGGATCGCCGAACGCCCCGACACCTGCGCGGTGCTGGGTCTGGGCGCGATGCTGGACGGGCAGATCCAGCCGCTGACGCTCAACCCGCTCGCCGAGGCGGAGTGACGGAGCCGGCGGGAGAAGGACCGGGAGCGGGAGACACGGCGGGAGAAGGGCCGGGAGCGGAAGAGCCGGTGGCAGAAGGGCCGGGTGCGGGAG
>NZ_PVLV01000665.1 GCF_002982015.1 Streptomyces solincola | reverse complement strand
CTCCCCGTACCGCCGCCGCCCGCGCCCCGGCCCGCGCCGACGCCTTCACCGACGCCGGCGCCCTCGCTCACACCGCCGCCGGTGCCGGCCGCGGTGGCCCGGCCCGCGTACCGCAGGGCGCAGCGGGTCGAGCCGGCGGGCGGCCCGTCCACGGTGACCGTGATCCTGCTGATCATGGCCCCCGCGCTGCTGGCCGCCGCCATCCTGCGTCCCCGGTCCTCCCGCTAGGACCTCCGAAACCACCACTCCCGGAGTCGCCCGTGTCGCACTGGGTCGTCCTGTCCATCGCGATGGCCGCCGCCTGCGCGGTCGTGCTGACCATCGTCGTCATCAACCAACGCAGGGTCGCCGAGGACGACGATCCGACCGAGACCCCCGACGTCCTCGAGTACATGACGATGATGATCGGCGTGGTGTACGCGATCGTCCTCGGCCTGGCCATCGCGGGCGTCTGGGAGGGCCGCAGCTCCGCGCAGGAGAGCGTGCGCCAGGAGGCGCAGGCGCTGCACGAGGTGGACGTACGGGTGGAGGTGTGGCCGGCGGCGGTGCGCGAGCGGGTCCGCTCCGACGTACGCGCCTACGTCCGCCAGGTCACCGGTCCGGAGTGGCGCAGCATGGCCGAGCGGGGCGAGCTGACCGAGGAGGGCGGCGCGCTGCTGGCGCAGGTGCGCCGTTCGGTCACCGACTACGAGCCGGCCACCGACCACGAGGGCGAGGCGTACCAGCCGCTGGTGGACCAGGTGGCGGCGGTGGACGACGCGCGCGGGTCCCGGGCGGACAACGCGGGTTCCACCATGCCGGGGGTGGTGTGGTTCGGTCTGATCATCGGGGCGCTGGTGACGGTGGGGCTGATCTTCACCCTGCAGATCCGCCGGACGTTCCGGGAGCTGCTGCTGGCCGGGCTGTTCAGCGCGCTGATCGCGTTCCTGCTGTTCCTGATCTGGGCGCTGGACGCGCCGTTCGGGATGGGCATCTCCGCGACCCGGGAGCCGTTCGAGCTGCTGTTCCCGGACGTGGCGCGGTGACGGCGCGGGACGGGGCGCGATGCCCGCCGGTCGGGTGACGCGGGTGACCCGTTCGCACGACGGGGATCGCGGCTGTGGTAATGCGCTCCTAGCGTGAGGCGGTGTCGAGGTGCATTTCAGGCCCCTTGTGGAATACCCGTTCCGCACCTGCTCCTCGGGACCGGAGGATCGACGATGCGTGCGATAGGCGCCGCCTGTGCCGCTCTGCTCGGAGCGGCCGCTTGTGCCCTGACCGTCCCGGCCGCGGCGGCGGCCGCCCCCGGCGCGAAGGCCCCCGGGGACTTCACCGTCAGCCCGTCGAGCGTCCAGCCGGGGGGCAGGGTCGCCGTGTCGGCCCCGGGCTGCCGGGGCATCGCGATGGCGTCGGCCGGCGTGTTCGACACGGTCACCATCCCGGCCGGCCGCTCGGTGGCGGCCACCGTCGACTGGGACGCCCGGCGCGGCGCGGTCTACACGGTGAACTTCACCTGCGCGGGCGGCCAGCCCGGTTCCGCGGAGCTGACCATCGCGTCGTCCTCGCGTCCGCCCACCAGCTCCTCGACCCGTATGCCCAGCGCGGCGGCCTCCGCGCCGGTCTCCGTCCCGGCGTCGCCGGCCCCCTCGCAGGGGGTGCGCGGCGGTGTCGGCGGCAGCATCGGCGGCTGGAACGCCGGCGAGCTGGCGGCCGGTACGGCGCTGGCGGTGGCCGCGGCGACCGGCGTGGTCTACGCGGTGCGCCGGCGGGCCGACGGCCGCCGGCACTGATCCGCCCCCGCTCGGCACACGCCCGGCGCCCCGAGTCCTCGGCTGAGGGCTCGGGGCGCCGGGCGTGTACGGCCGGACCGGGAGGTTCGGCCGGTCAGGCCCTTCCGCCGATCAGGCGGCGGCGCCGGCTGATGAACAGCCCGCCGCCGAGGGCCGCCGAGGCCACCAGTCCGGCGCCGACGGCCGTCTCGGCTGAGGTCGGCGCCATGGACCCGCCCAGACCGCCCTCGGTGCCGCGGCCCCGGATGACGGTGAAGGTGCGGGTCACGACCTCACCGTTGCCGCCCCGGCCGAACTCGTCCTCGTCGAAGCCGTTGCCGCCGCGACCGCCGTCGCCACCGCGGCCGCCGGAGTCGTTGCAGCGCACGGCCAGGGTGTACTGGCCCGGCGTGGCGTTGTCGTAGACGCGCGGGGTGGCCGCCGACTGCCCCGAGCGGTTGATGGTGAGGGCTGTGCGCGGGAAGGCGTTGGACGAGACCACACCGCCGCGCGAGCAGCCCGACGCGCTGACCGCGAGCTGGCCGCCCTGGTGCACCCGGCTCGGCTCGACGGTGACGTTGCGCGGGCGGTCGTGCGAGCCGCCGTTCGGGCCGCCGCCGTTCGGCGCGTTGGTGGCCGCGGCCACCGGGACGCAGAGCCCGATGGCCGCGCCGGCGGTGGCGGCGACCACGAGAGCGCGTGAAGCACGCATGGTTGAACCTCCAGTGGAAGACGCTCCGAAGCGGCGCTCCGGTGGATTCGACGAGTACGTCCTCCACGACGAACTGTCACAAGGCGGTCGTACAAGCGCATTTCGGGGTTCGGCCACCCCGGTGAGCCGACACGCCGGGCGGCCGGTCGCCAAGATCGACTGAACCGCAGGTCACACCCCGTCAGGAGGCCGGCGGGCATGAACACCCGGACGGGGCAACCCGACTGGCCCCGGCGGGCACCGGGGGGCGACCGGCCGGCCGCCGGCCCCTCCCCCGGTCGGCGCGGAGGCGGCAGGACGGGCGCCACCCGTTCGCCCCGCCCGGATCGCCGGAGTCGCGGGGCGCGCTTACCGTGCGGGGACAGCGCCGCGCGCACGCCGCCGCGAAGGGAGAGTCATGGGTCTGGGACGCCGCAGTGGCTTCGCCGAGCTGAGGAGACCGTCGCCGTGGGGCGCGCTGGCTCTCGTCATGCTCTCGGGTCTGGCGATGATGCGCAACGGGGTGGACACCGACCCCGGGCCGCCGCAGCCGACCCGGCTGGCCGCCTCCGCGCAGAGCCAGCGGGGCGCGGCGCCGGTGCCGGTGGCCGGTCTGCAACCGCTGGAGTACGCCCCGGCCTCGCGGGTGCGGATCGGCTCGATCGGCGTGGACGCCCCGGTGATGGACGTGGGGCTGGACCGGGAGGGCTGGATCGACGCCCCGCCGGCGCAGGACGCCAACATGGCCGGCTGGTACCAGAACGGGATCTCCCCGGGGCAGCGCGGCACCTCGGTGGTCGTCGGGCACGTCGACAACGAGGCCGGGCCCGCGGTCTTCTACCGCCTGGGCGCCATCAAGGGCGGCGAGCAGATCGAGGTGACCCGTTTCGACGGGCGGATCGCGGTGTTCGAGGTGTACGGCATCGAGGTGTTCTCCAAGGAGGACTTCCCCGGGGTGCGGGTCTACGGCGACACCGGTCACCCGGAGCTGCGGGTCATCACCTGCGGCGGCGGCTACTCCAAGGCGAACGGCTACGACGGGAACGTGGTGGTCTTCGCGCGGATGGTGGAGGTGCGCTGAGCCGGCGCACGGTCGACGCGGAGGGCCCCGGCGCCGGGAGCGGCGCCGGGGCCCTCCGCCGTACGCATGCCGCCGTACGCCGTCCCCGTACGCCTCTCGCCGTACGCGGGGCGGGGGTTCAGCGGCGGGGCACGGTGAGGCGGTAGCCGGAGTCCAGCAGCTCGGGGAGGTAGCGGTCCAGGGCGGCCACGGTGCCCGAGCGGTCGCCGCCGGCGTCGTGCGAGAGGACCACCACGCCGGGGGCCGCGCCGGCCCGGACCCGGCCGACGATGGCGTCCGCGCCCGGCTCGGTCCAGTCCAGGGTGTCCACGGTCCAGGCCAGCGGCTCCATGCCCAGTTCCGCGCCGATCTCGAAGGAGTGCTTGTTCCACGCGCCGAACGGGGCCCGGTACCAGAGCGGGGCCGCGCCGGTGAGGCGCTCGACCACCTCGCTGGTGCGGCCCAGCTCGCCGCGGATGCGGGAGGGCCGCAAGGACGGGATCAGCGGGTGCGACCAGGAGTGGTTGCCCAGGACGTGCCCCTCGGCGGCGGCCCGCCTGACCAGGTCGGGGTGCGCGTCGGCCATCTCGCCGCAGAGGAAGAACATCGCCCGTACGCGGTGCCGGCGCAGGGTGTCGAGGATGGCGGGGGTGTAGCGGGGGTCGGGGCCGTCGTCGAAGGTGAGCACCATGGTGCGGCCGGCCGGGGCGACCTGGAGGAAGGGCCGCACGCGCACCGGGGGCAGGGCGCGCCGGAAGCGCGGCGGGGTGTACGCCGTCATGGGCTGGAGGCGGTAGCCGGCGGCGCCCGCCTGGCCCGCGGCCGCCTGCGGCCCGGCGGCGCCCGGCACCGCGACGCCGTCCGGGACGGCGGCGGGGACCGCGCCGGGGGCCGGCCCGGCGGCCGGGCCGGCGGGCGGGGACGCGGTGGGCGAGGCGGCGGCCGGCGCCCTGGGCGGCGTCCCGTCGGGCGAGGCGAACCGGTCCACGGCGAAGAGGCCGACCGCCGTGGTGGCGCCGAGCGCCGCGGCGAGGCGCAGCACCGTGCGCCGCCCGGGTGTGGTCTGGTCAGCGTCTGCTGTCATGGTCGTCCTTCACGGTGCCGTTGCGGGCGGACGGAGGGCGTGCCGGGCTCGGGACGGGCTACTGGGGCATGGTGAGGCCGTCGGCGGCGCCGCCGCGGCTGAGGACGACCTCACGGATGCGGTCGCGCACGTCGGTGAGCTTCTCGCCGCGCCGGATGGCGGCGTTGACGTCGGTGACCCGGCCGGTGCCGGTGTTGAACCACTGGGGGATGAACTCCGCCCGGGACACCGACCAGCGCTCGCCGCCCGGTGCGGGCGGGGTGAAGGTGAAGCGGCCGATGGTGCCCTGGTTGCCGCGCGGGTCGAAGGCGCCGTCGGTGTTGATCATGTCGCCGGCGATCTGGTCGCCCATGCCGTAGACGATCCAGGCGCCGTTGACCTTCTCGTACGCCTGCGGGACGTGCGCGTGCGTGCCGACGATGAGGTCGATGTCGCGCAGCCCGTCGTCGTCGGTGGAGGCGGTGAGGTTGTGGCCCAGGTCGCGCTGGTCGACGTCCGGTTCGGTCTCCCACTCGGTGCCCCAGTGGATGCTGACCACGACGACGTCGGCGCCGGCGGCGCGGGCCGCCCGGGAGTCCTCGACGATCTTGGCCTCGTCCATGATGTTGACCGCCCAGGGCCGGCCCTCCAGGACGCGGTCGCCGTTGATGGCGTAGGTGTACGCGAGGTGGGCGACCGTCGCGCCGCCGGCCTTGAGCAGGACGGGGCGCCGGGCCTCTTCGGCGGTACGGGCCGATCCGGCGTGCCGCACGCCGGCCTTGTCGAAGGCGTCGAGGGTGCGGGCCAGTCCGTCGGCGCCGTCGTCCAGGGTGTGGTTGGACGCGGTGGAGCAGGAGTCGTAGCCGGTGGCGGCGAGCGCGGCGGCGATCTGCGGCGGCGACTTGAAGGACGGGTAGCCGGTGAACGGCCCGCTGTCCTTGCCGTACACCGTCTCCATGTGGCAGAGGGCGAGGTCGGCACCGGAGATGACGGGCTTGACCCCGGCCAGCATGGGGCGGAAGTCGTAGCCGTCGCCGCCG
>NZ_PVLV01000664.1 GCF_002982015.1 Streptomyces solincola | reverse complement strand
GACCGCCCGGGTACGCAGAGGCTAGCCGCCCCGCGCGGGGCGGCGGCGAGGTCTCGCCACTTGTGCGTCGAGGGCTTGTGCCCGGTGGAACCTGTTCTTAACATCTTCACTGTCACATCAGTTGTGTCACATGCGGGTGGCGGCGGGTGGACGACAGCGAGTCGACGACGACAGACGGCGACGGCTGACGACAGACCACGACGGATGACGACAGACCACGACGGATGACGACAGACGACGACAGGTGTCGACCAGGGGGGTGACGGAGCCGGGATGACCGCTCCATCGCACGGTCCGCTCGCCGGAGTGCGCGTGGTCGAGCTGGCCGGCATCGGCCCGGGCCCGTTCGCGGCCATGCTCCTCGCCGACCTCGGCGCCGACGTGGTCCGCGTCGACCGCCCCGGCGGGGCCGGCCTCGGCATCGACCCGGCCCGCGACCTCACCAACCGCAACAAGCGCTCGGTGCTGGTCGACCTCAAGGCCGGAGACGGCCCCGCCCGCGTGCTGGACCTCGCCGAGCGGGCCGACATCCTCATCGAGGGATACCGCCCCGGCGTCGCCGAGCGCCTCGGCGTCGGCCCCGACGCCTGCCACGCCCGCAACCCCCGCCTGGTCTACGGCCGGATGACCGGCTGGGGCCAGGGCGGCCCGCTCGCCCCGCGCGCCGGCCACGACATCAGCTATCTCGCGGTCAGCGGCACCCTGTCCATGATCGGCCGGGCCGACGAGCCGCCCACCGTCCCCGCCAACCTGCTGGGCGACTACGCCGGCGGCTCGCTCTACCTGGTCGCCGGCGTCCTCGCCGCGCTCCACCACGCCCGCAGCGAGGGCGGTGCCGGCCAGGTGGTGGACGCCGCGGTCGCCGACGGCGCGGCCCACCTGGCCACCATGCTGCACGGCATGCTCGACGCCGGGGCCTGGCAGGACCGGCGCGGGACCAACCTCCTGGACGGCGGCTGCCCCTTCTACGGCTCCTACCGGACCTCCGACGGGCAGTACATGGCGGTCGGCGCCCTGGAGCAGCGGTTCTACGACGAGTTCGCCCGGCTCCTGGGCCTCGGTGAGGCCGCCGCGCTGCGGGACGACCCGGCGCGCTGGGGCGAGCTGCGGGACGCCGTCGCCGCCCGGTTCGCCACCCGCACCCGCGCCGAGTGGACGGCGCTCTTCGAGCCCGCCGACGCCTGCGTGTCGCCCGTGCTGTCGATGCGCGAGGCCCCCGCCCACCCCCACCTCGCCGCCCGCTCCACGTA
>NZ_PVLV01000663.1 GCF_002982015.1 Streptomyces solincola | reverse complement strand
CGGCGGTCAGCCCTTGAGGCCGCCGGCGGTCAGGCCGCCCATGATGTTGCGCTGGAACAGCAGGAAGACCAGCAGGGTGGGCAGGGAGGCGATGGTCAGCGCGGCGATCAGGACGTTCTCCGGGACGCTGGTGGCCAGCGAGTAGATGCCGACGTTGAGGGTCTGCGCGCCGGGGTCGGGCAGGGTGAGCATCGGCCAGAGGAAGTCCTTCCAGACGCCGACCACCGCGAAGATCGACACCACGCCGAGGACGGGGCGGGAGATCGGCAGCACGATGGACCACAGGGTGCGCACCGGTCCTGCGCCGTCCATGGCGGCGGCGTCCAGCAGCTCCTTGGGCACGGAGTCGAAGAAGCGTTTCAGCAGGAAGATGTTGAAGGCGTTGGTGACCGAGGGCAGCCAGATCACCCAGGGCGAGTTGAGCAGGTTGCGGTCGAACACCGGCACGTCGAGGACGGTGAGGTACTGCGGCACGACCAGCACGGTGGCCGGGATCATCAGGGTGGCCAGCATCATGCCGAGGATCGCCTTGCCGAGCACCGGGCGCAGCTTGGACAGCGAGTAGGCGGCGGCCACGTCCAGCACCAGTTGGAAGGCGAGCGCCCCGAAGGCGTAGTACGCGGTGTTGAGCAGCAGCCGGGCGAGGTCCATGACCTCCCAGGCGCGGGTGTAGTTCTCCGGGTGGACGGAGCCGGGCACCCAGGTGGGCGGGGTCTGCACGACCTCCTGGGTGGTCTTGAGGCCGCCGGAGACCATCCAGTACAGGGGGCCGAGGAAGGCCAGCGTGAAGAGCGTGACGACCAGGGCGAAGCAGATCCAGTAGAGGGTGCGGCCGCGCGGGCGGGCCAGGGCGGCCGGTGAGATGAGCGTGCGTGTGGACATCGGTGTCTTCCCCCCGGCCTGCTCAGGCGTCCTGGTCGCGGCTGAGCCGGGCGTACCCGGCGGAGAACCCGGCGAGGACGACGAGCAGCAGCAGGCCGAGCGCCGCGGCGGCGCCGTAGTCGTTGAAGTTGAAGGCGTACTGGTAGATCAGGTAGACGACCGTGGTGGTGGAGCCCTCGGGGCCGGCGCCGCCGGTGAGCAGGAACGGTTCGGTGAAGACCTGCATGGTGGCGATGACCTGCATCAGCAGCATCAGCGAGAGCACCAGCCGGGTCTGCGGGATGGTGACGTGCCAGACCTTGCGCAGGATGCCGGCGCCGTCCAGCTCGGCGGCCTCGTACAGCTCGCCGGGGATGTCCTGGAGGGCGGCCAGGTAGATCAGGGTGGCGCCGCCCATGTTCATCCAGGTGGAGGCGATGACGACGGAGAGCATCGCGGTGTCGGGGTCCTGGAGCCATGGCTGGGCGGGTATCCCGAAGACGCCGAGGACCTCGTTGAACAGCCCGTACCCCGGGTCGTAGAGGTAGCGGAAGAGCAGTACCGAGGCGACCGGCGGGAGCATCACCGGCAGGTAGACCAGCAGCCGCAGATAGCCCTGGCCGTGCCGGAACTCGTTGATGACGAGGGCGAGGACGAACGGCACGGCGAAGCCGAGGACGAGGGCGAGCAGGGTGAACCAGAGGGTGTTCAGCCAGGCCTGGCCGAACGCCGGGTCGTTGACGATCTTGGCGAGGTTGTCCAGGCCGACCCACTCGGTCCGGCCGTCCTCGGCCTTCTGGAAGGCGAGCAGGAACTCGCGGACCATCGGGTACCACGAGAAGAAGGAGAAGCAGAGCACCGCGCCGATGAGGAAGCCGTGGGCGGTGAGGTTGCGGCGGACTTCGGCCGCGAGGCCGCCGGAGCCGCCGGAGGCGGGGCCGGGGCCGCCGCCGGTGCGGGGGCGCCGGCCCCGCCTCCGGCGGCTC
>NZ_PVLV01000662.1 GCF_002982015.1 Streptomyces solincola | reverse complement strand
GCGGCCTCGCCCGCCTCCCGCACCCCAGTACCGCCCAGACCGACAATCCGCGAGACCTCCACCTGACGATCCGAATCCAACGGACCCTGCCAACCCGACACCACGAAGGAATCGAGCTGCTGCGGAGTACCACGCAGCGCCTCCTTCGCAGCAGCACGCAGCCCAGGACCGCCCACGGAGACCATCCGACTCACCGCAACCGAGTCATCCGCGAAGCGGATCTCGTCATCGTTGTCGATGAAGTCAAGAACGTCCTGCTCGGAGCCCAGCAGAGCACGCTCCGCCGCCTCTCGGACACCGGGCCCACCGGACCTCAACTGTTCAACCACGTAGCGTCGATCGCGAAGGTCCATTGTGATCTCATCAGCAGCAGCCTCGGTGGGCTGCACACCGATGAGGCCCAGCAGCACGTTCGTAGAGACGCTCAAGACAAGTACAGAGCGGCCTGCTCTTATCAAGTTGAGCCATCCACGACTGTGGCGATACTTACCTTTGGCTGCATCCAAAGACGACAGCAATGGACTCTTCCCCCCATTGACTCGTCTCATCCCGACCGTTGCTCGGCACCATGCGAACCGGCGACTGCCGTGACGCTTCACCTCGCTGAAGACGCTCGATCTTCACACGGGCCTCACTTCCTCGGTAGGAATGGCCGAGCGAAGAGCCGATTCGCGCCGACTCGGGGCACTTCTTTGACTCAAACCGGTGCCTGCACGGTGCCTCTGACAACTCTGACCATCGTGCTGTCGACACTGCTCTCCGTCGCACGGTCAAGCCCTACCTGTTGCCTCGGTGCCGGCACCACGCCGAGAGCACCGACCCCGACGGCGAGGACACCCGGCATGGCACTGGGACAGTACGCGAGTGGCTCCTCGTTTCGATGGCCCGCAAGAAGACAGCGCCCGGTGAGGCACGCGCATGTGCGGCGCGCACCGGCGCGCCATACTGGGCCGGTCGGTGGCCGGTGACCGAAGGGGCGCGGATGGCAGGGCAGTTGGGCGGTGGTCGGCACGCGGTGGTCGTGGGCGGGGGGATCGCGGGGCTGCTGGCGGCGAGGGTGCTGGCGGACCACGCGGAGCGGGTCACGATCGTGGAGCGGGACCGCTTCCCGGTGGAGCCGGAGCCGCGGGCAGGGGTCCCGCAGGGCTGGCACACCCATGTGCTGCTGGAGGGCGGGCAGCGCGCGCTGGAGGAGCTGCTGCCGGGGGTGGTGGACGAACTGCGCGCGCAGGGCGCACCCCGGGTCGGGATGCCCGAGGACATGGTGCAGTGGCACGGCGGGCGGTGGTTCCGGCGTACCGCGGGCACCTCGCCGCTGTACACCGGCACCCGGCCGCGGCTGGAGCACCTGCTGCGGGAGCGGGTGCTGGCGGATCCGCGGATCGGGACGGCGGAGGGCGCGGAGGCGGTCGGGCTGGTCGGGGACGCGAGGCGGGTACGCGGCGTGGTGCTGCGCGAGCGCGGCACGAAGGGCGGGACCCGGGAGCTGGCGGCGGACCTGGTGGTGGACGCCTCCGGGCGCGGCTCGCGGGCGCCCGAGTGGCTGGTCGCGATCGGGGCGGAGCCGCCGGCGGAGGAGACCATCGACACCGGGCTCGCGTACGCCACGCGGGTGTACCGGGGCGGCCAGGAGGGCGACGGCCTGGCCGACTGCCTCGGGTACTACCTGCTGCCGAGCCCGGAGGAGCCGTACAGCGGCGGCGTGATCCCCATCGAGGGCGGCCGCCACCTGGTCACCCTGTCGGGGCTGCGCGGCGACGAACCACCGACGGACGGGGCCGCGTTCGAGGAGTACGCGAAGAGGCTGCCGCATCCGATCGTGTCGGAGTGGATACGGCGGGCGCGGGCGGAGTCGCCGGTGCGGGGCTTCCGCGGGACGGCGAACGTGCGGCGGCGCTACGACCGGGCAGGGCGCCGGCCGGCCGGGTTCCTGGCGACCGGGGACGCGCTGTGCGCCTTCAACCCGATCTACGGGCAGGGCATGGCGGTGGCCGTGCTCAGTGCGGTGGCGTTGCGCGACGCGCTGGCGGACGGCGGCCGGACGCCGACGACGCGGCGGGTGCAGCGGGCGCTGCTGCGGGCATCGGGCCAGGCGTGGGCGATCTCGGCGGGGGCGGATCGGAGCATGCCGGGCGCGGTGGGCACCGCGCTGGCGACGCGGGCCGTCGACCGCCCGGTGGGCTGGTACCTGCGGCGGGTGCAGGCCAGGTACCCCGGGGACCCGCTGGTCGGCGCGGTCTTCCGGTCGGTGCTCGCCCTGTCGAGCCCGGTGACGGCGCTGCTCGCCCCGGGGGTCGTCCGGGCGGTGCTGTTCGGTGCGGTGCCGCAGACGCCGGCCGAGCCGCCGTTGGCGGCGGAGGGGGCCGGGACCGGCTAGGTCGTTTCGTTCGGATCAGTCGGTCGGTGGTCCGGGTGCGTCGTCGGCTGATGGGCGGTGGGCGCGGATCGAGCCGCTGCTCCCGCGCCGGACGCCGAAGCGGGGGGGGGACCACCGACGTGACCATCGTGAAGTGATCGACGCGGACGAGGACCTGCATGGGGCCGCGTCGGTCGACTCCATGATCGTGCGGGCCCACCAGCACGCGGCCGGAGCCCGCGAGAAGGGCTCCGGCCGGCGAACCCGGCGACCTCGCCATCGGCCGCTCCCGCGGCGGACCGACCGCAAAGGCGCACCTCGCAACCGACGCCCGCTGTCGGCCGTCGCGCAGTGACCGCACATCGGCCGTGCGCAATCCCAGCAGGACGCCGGCCCCTCTCCGCCGCCGGTGCGGCAGGTGGGCACGACAGCGGCGCGCCCGGGTTGGGGACGCGCCGCTGCGGAGCCGTGGTGAGCCCTCGGGAGGGCCCTGGGGTCAGTGGAGCTTGTTGACGGCGGTCTTCGTCGTGGTGCGGAAGGCGGTCAGCGGGGCGTCCTCGAGGTCGCCCATCTGGCCCCAGCGGACGAAGGTGACGGTGCGGCCGTCGCGGCCGACGGAGAACAGGTGGATGTCGGAGCTGCCGATCTGCGGGTCGGCGGTGTCCAGGCTGTAGACCCAGGCGCCCTCCTCCACCGCGAGCTTGCCGTGGGAGGCGCTGACGGCGTTCAGGCCCGGGTTCTGCTGTTCGAGGAGGGGCCCGCAGCCGGCGAGGGACGTGCGGAGGGTGTCGACCAGCTTCACGGCGTCGGCCTCGGTGCGGGCGACGGTGGTGATCTGGACGCCGTTGGTGTCGAGCTCGGTGGTGAACTCGCGGTAGCGGGTGTTCTGCGCCGGGATCTTGTACGGGGCGCAGAGGGCGCCGCCGTTCTCCGGGACGCCGGTGAAGACCTGGGTGGCGGTCCACGGCGTCGACGACGGCGGCATCTGGGAGGCGGCGAGGAAGGCCGGCTGGGCGGCGGCCTGCGCCGGGGCCGTGGCGAGGGCCGCGAGGCCCAGGGCGGCAGCGGCGGCGGTGGCGAGTGCGGTACGGATCTTGTTCATGGTGGTGCGTCCCCCGTCGGGTCGTTCGTTCGGTCAGTGCCCCATCAGCGTGGGGCCGGGGCGCGCCGCCTGCAACGATCACGCGCCCACCCTCCGTCCCGGAACCATTCCACCCCCGTTGACGTGCAAGGACGTGAAGGGTGGGACGCGGGGTCGAGGGGGATGGAATGCCGAAGGATGCCGCCGTCGAGGAGTTCGCGCGGCTCGTGCGCGGGCTGAAGGCGCGGGACGGGAGAAGTTACGAGGCCCTGGGCCGGCGCCTGAGCGTCAGCGCGTCCACCCTCCACCGCTACTGCTCCGGCGCGACCGTCCCGGAGGAGTTCGCCGTGGTCGACCGCCTCGCCCTGCTGTGCGGGGCGGAGATGGAGGAACGGCGGGCCCTGGAGGCGGCCTGGACGGAGGCGGACCGCGCCCGCCGCCGAACGGCCTCGCCCGTGCCCCCGCCCGCGCCCGTGCCGGCCGCGCCGGAGTCGATGCCGGAACCGGCCGCGCCGGAACCGGGCCCCGGCCCCGCCCCGGACC
>NZ_PVLV01000661.1 GCF_002982015.1 Streptomyces solincola | reverse complement strand
GGGTGGGGGGAGGGGAGGGGTCTGGCGGTCACCGGTAGGCGGCGAACGCCTCGGCGAAGGCGTGCGGCTGCCGGGGGGTCGAGGAGCAGGTGGCGTCGGCCCGGTCCACCGCGCCGCCGATCGCCTGGTTCCTGCCGCTCTTCCTGCGCCGGTGCGAGACCGTGCTGACTGTGCTGCCCATGGGGCCGACCTGCCTTGTGCGGTGCGGGTGTTCCGTCGGACCTCCGGTCCGGTGGGGGTCGTCCGGGGGCGCGGCAGCACGCTAGCGACCGGGAAACGGGCAAAGTGCCCGTTCCGGGCGGCAAGCGGGGATCTTAGGGCGCGCTTAAGGAAGCCATCGGGAACGGTTAAGCCGCGCCCGTCGCGGGACCGGTCAGCGGGGGCGGGCGAGGGCGAGGGGCCCGCAGCGGGCGGCGGGCGCGGCCCCTGGCGCGGCGGCGGTGCGGGTCGCGGCCGTCGGCGGCGCGCCCGTCCAGGGCGATCCAGATCCGCACCTCGGCGCCGCCGAGCACCGAGCGCCCGATCCGCACGTCACCGCCGGTGGACTCGGCGACCCGGCGCACGATGTCCAGGCCCAGCCCGGTGGAGCCGTCCCGCTGCCCGCTGTTGCCGCGGGCGAGTGCGGCGGCCGGGTCGGCGATGCCCGCCCCGGCGTCGGAGACCAGCACGATCACCGCGTCGTCGCCGTTGTGCACGTCCACCGAGAAGGCGGTGCCCTCGGGGGTGTGCCGGAAGACGTTGCCGAGCAGCGCGTCGAGGGCGGCGACCAGTTCGGGGCGGGCCACCGGGATGCGCACCGGCCCCTCGGTGCCGGCCAGCCGTACCGTACGGCCCTCGTCCTCGGCCAGCGCCGACCAGAACGCCATCCGGTCGCGGACCACCTCGGAGACGTCGCAGCCGGCGCCCGGCCCGGCCGCCTGGGTCTGCGGCTTGGCCTCCCGGGCGGTGCGGATGATGGTGTCCACCTCCCGCTCCAACTGGGCGACCGCGGCCCGGGTCTGGTCGGCGGCCGGGCCCTCGCCGAGCGAGGCGGCGTTGAGCCGCAGCACGGTCAGCGGGGTGCGCAGCCGGTGCGAGAGGTCGGCGGCCAGCTCCCGCTCGTTGGCCAGGAGCTGCACCACCTGGTCGGCCATGGCGTTGAACGCGGTGGCCGCGGCGTGCAGTTCGGGCGGCCCGTCCTCGGGGACGCGGGCCCCCAGCCTGCCCTCGCCGAGGTCGTGGGCGGCCCGGGCCAGCCGCTGCGCGGGGCGGACCATGCGCACGCCGAGCCGGTCGGCGACCGCGACCGAGCCGACCACCAGGGCGGCGCCGACCCCGGCCAGCACCAGCCAGGCGGTGGCGACCCCGTTGGTGACCTCGGCCTCCGGCACGTACAGCTCGACCACGGCGATCTGGCCGCTGGGCAGCGCGGTGGGCTGGAGCAGCACCGAGCCGCCGGGCACGGCGGCGATGGCGGCCCGCCCGTAGGCGCGGGTGGTGCGCAGGTCACCCGCCGCGGCGCGGCGCTTCCCGATCTCGATGGGCTGCCCGCCGGTCTGCGCGGAGGCCGGGATGTGCACGGCGAGCCGACCGGCCGCGCCGTCCTCGGTGGAGGCCACCGCCCGGTCCAGCTCCCGGCGGTCGGTGGTGATGGCGAGCGCCGGGCCCAGCGCGGCGGCCCGCCGCTCGGCGCCTGCGAAGGCGCGGTCGCGGGCCATCTCCTTGACCACCAGGCCCAGCGGTACGGCGAAGGCGGCGACGACCATCACGGTGACCGCGAGCGCCACCTTGACCAGGGCCCATCTCACCGCGGCGGCTCCAGTTTCACGCCGACCCCGCGCAGGGTGTGCAGGTAGCGGGGGCGGGCCGCGGTCTCGCCGAGCTTGCGGCGCAGCCAGGACAGGTGCACGTCGATGGTCTGGTCGTCGCCGTAGGACTGCTGCCACACCTCGGCGAGCAGCTCCCGGCGGGCCACCACGACCCCGGGCCGGTCGGCGAGGAAGGCCAGCAGGTCGAACTCGCGACGGGTCAGGTCCAGCGATACGCCGTCCAGTTCGGCCTGCCGGCGCAGCGGGTCCACGGTGAGGCCGCCGACGGTGACCACCCGGCTGGGCGGGGCGGCGGGCGTCCCGGCGCGGGCGCGGCGCAGCACGGCCGCCATCCGGGCGGAGAGGTGCTCCACCGAGAACGGCTTGGTGAGGTAGTCGTCCGCGCCGTCGTTGAGCAGCCGCACGATCTCGGTCTCGTCGTCCCGGGCGGTGGCGATGATCACGGGGACGTCGGTGATGCCGCGGAGCATCTTCAGCGCCTCCGCGCCGTCCAGGTCGGGCAGTCCGAGGTCGAGGATGACCACGTCGAAACGGTGGTGGGCGACCTCGCGCAGCGCCTCCAGGGCCGTGCCGACGCTCCGTACGAGGTGGGTCGCGTCGGTCAGGTGCCGGATGAGGGCGGAGCGCACGAACGGGTCGTCCTCGACCACGAGCACACTTGCCATGGGCGGCACCGTACGCCATCCGGGGGAGGGCGGGGCTCGGCGGTCGACGG
>NZ_PVLV01000660.1 GCF_002982015.1 Streptomyces solincola | reverse complement strand
GCCGGTGGGTGGGCGGCCCGGGCGGGGCCGGGGTCAGACGGCCATGCCGTACACGATCGTGAAGAGCGTGCCGAGGGAACCGATGATGAAGACGCCGGTCAGGCCCGCGACGATCAGGCCCTTGCCCTGTTCGGCGCTGAAGGTGTCGCGCAGCGCGGTCGCTCCGATGCGCTGCTTGGCCGCGCCCCAGATCGCGATGCCGAGGCACAGCAGGATGGCGACGGCCATCACCACCTCGATCATCACGCGGGCCTCGTTGCCCAGGCCCCCGAAGGGCCCCCAGTTGGGGGCGATTCCTCCGATGATGGTGGTGATATCGCCCTTTTCGGCCGCCAGGTACATGTAACTCACCGCCCCTGTTGGGTAGTTCGTCGCCCTTGCCCGATGGCACGGGTCACCGCACTATCTTCGCTGATGAAACCGCCCAGGTGCGCCGACTCGGCTGGTCTCTTTACCCGATCCCCGCACATATGACCGAACCGGCCTCGCTGACCTGGGGCGCTGGAGGTTTCGGAGTATGCGTGGACGCGTATGGTCACTCTGTGTATCACGCACAGTGACTTTGGGCAATGACTGTCGTTGTTTCACCTTGGGCCACTTCGGTCCGTCCGTGCGGCCCCTGACGCAGCCATGGTGCGGCAGCGGCCCGCGCCCGTCCAGCGGCGCACGGAAGGCGCACGGCGGGCGGTGGAAGTCGCCGATCCGTCGTCAGGAGGACCGCCGGCGTTCTACGTTGGCGGGATGACGGAGACGACGGACCCGCGAGCGCTCATCGACAGCAGCAGACCGCACACCGCGCGGATCTGGAACTACTGGACCGGCGGCAAGGACTACTACCCGGTCGACAGGGAGGCCGGCGACCGCATACGCGAACTGCACCCCGGCATCGGCGACTACGCGCGCGCCGACCGGCTGTTCCTCGGCCGGGCCGTGCGCCACCTCGCCCAGGACGCCGGCATCCGGCAGTTCCTGGACATCGGCACCGGGCTGCCCAGCGCGGACAACACCCACGAGGTCGCCCAGCGGATCGCGCCGGAGTCGCGGGTGGTGTACGTGGACAACGACCCGCTGGTGCTCACCCACGCCCGGGCGCTGCTGGTGGGCACCCCCGAGGGCCGCACCGACTACCTCGATGCGGACCTGCGGGACGTCGACGCCATCCTGGCGGCCGCCGCCAAGACCCTGGACCTGGACCGGCCGGTCGGGCTGATGCTGCTGGGCGTCGTCATCTTCGTGGAGGACGACGAGCAGTCGTACGCCGTGGTGCGCCGCCTCCTGGACGCGCTCGCCCCCGGGAGCCACCTGGTGCTCTCGCACACCGTGCGCCACCCGGACATGCCGGACGTGGACGCGGCGGTCGCCTTCTGGAACGAGAACGGCACCCCGAAGCTCACCCAGCGCACCCCGGAGGCGGTCACCCGCTACTTCGACGGGCTGGAGCTGCTGGAGCCGGGCGTCGTCTCCTGCTCCCGCTGGCGGCCGGACGCCGGCGCCCCGGCGGGCGAGGTGGCGATGTACGGGGGCGTGGGCCGCAAGCCGTGAGCGGGCGGGCGG
>NZ_PVLV01000065.1 GCF_002982015.1 Streptomyces solincola | reverse complement strand
GTCCGCAGGGGGCGGCGGCCACCGGGGGCCTTCGGTCGTCGGGGGACTGCGGCCGTCGTCGGGGGACTGCGCCGTCGTCGGGGGACTGCGGCCGTCGGGGGACTGCGGCCGTCGTCCGGGAGCGGCGGACATTCCGGGGGCGGCGGCCACCGGGGCCTTCAGTCGTCCGGAGGCGTCGGCCCTAAGGGGCCTCCGGTCGTCCAGGGGCGGCGGCCATCGGGGGCCTTCGGTCGTCCGGAGGCGTCGGCCCTAAGGGGCCTTCGATCGTCCGGGACCGCGCACCGTCAGGCCGCGCGCCGTCAGGCCGGGGCGTCGCAGGCGCCGTCCGGGCCGCAGGCGGCCGCGTCGGCGCCGGTCGGGGCGGTGTCGGTCGTGTCGGCGGCGGCCGCGGGGGTAGGGGTGCGGCCCTGCCACGCCTGCTCCAGCGCCTGGGTGAAGACCTCGGCGGGCTGGCCGCCGGAGACGCCGTACCGCCGGTCGAGCACGAAGAACGGCACGCCGGTCGCGCCCAGCGACGCCGCCTCGGCCTCGTCGGCGCGCACGTCGTCGGCGTAGGCATCCGGATCCGCCAGCACGGCGCGGACCTCGGACTCCGCCAGGCCCGCCCGCACCCCCAGCTCGACCAGCACCCGCTCGTCGAAGACCGAGCGCTCCTCGGCGAAGTTGGTCCGGTAGACGAGGTCCAGCAGGGCGGACTGCCGGCCGCGCGCCTTGGCCAGGTGCAGCAGCCGGTGGACGTCGAAGGTGCTGCCGTGCAGGCGGCCCTCGGTGCGGTAGCCCAGCCCCTCGGCGCGGGCGTTGGCGGCGACGTGCTCCTCCATGCCCTGGGCCTCCTCCCGGGTGCGCCCGTACCGCTGCGCCAGCAGGTCCAGTACGGGGATCACATCACCGGGCCGCCGGTCCGGGTCCAGTTCGAAGGAGCGGTGGACCACCTCGACCTCGTCGCGGTGCGCGAAGGCGGCCAGCCCCTGCTCGAAGCGGGCCTTGCCGATGTAGCACCAGGGACAGGCCACATCGCTCCAGATCTCGACGCGCACGTTGATCATCACTCCAGGTCGGTACGGGAAGGTCGCGGAGGCCGCGGGCAGGCGGCCGCCGCCCGTGCGGGGCCGGGCACGGCCCCGTACGAGGCGGGTGCGGTCGCCGCTGCGCCTCCGGAGACCGGCAACGCCGGGCCGCCGCCGCGCATTCCGGCCTCGGCCGCGGGGTGTCCTCGGTTACCACCCCCCGCACACAGGTTGAGGGCGGTCCTCGGCGCCCCCTATCCTGAGTTTGTGCCGCACTTGAACAAAACAGCGTCGGCCGCACGGGGGGACTCCGCCGGCGGTGACCCCGCCGCGCTCCCCCTGTCCCGCCTCCGCACCGCGCTCACCGTCTTCTTCGCCCTCGACGGCTTCCTCTTCGCCGGCTGGGTCGTCCGTATCCCGGCCATCAAGGCGCAGACCGGCGCCTCGGCCGGTGACCTGGGGCTCGCGCTGCTCGGGGTGTCCGCCGGGGCGGTCGTGACCATGACCCTGACCGGCAGGCTGTGCCGACGCCACGGCAGCCACCGGATCACGGTCGCCGCGGCAGTGCTGCTCAGCCTGAGCATCGCGCTGCCGCCGCTGACCCGCTCCGCGGTGGCGCTGGGCCTGGTCCTGCTGGTCTTCGGCGCGGGCTACGGCGGGATCAACGTGGCGATGAACAGCGCAGCTGTCGACCTGGTGGCGGCACTTCGCCGCCCGGTGATGCCCGGTTTCCACGCCGCGTTCAGCCTCGGCGGCATGCTCGGGGCGGGACTCGGCGGCCTGGTCGCGGGCGGGCTGTCGCCCACCGCCCACCTCGTCGCCCTGACCGGGGTGGGCCTGCTGCTGACCGCGGTGGCCGCACCCACCCTGCTGCGCCACCCGTCGCCGAGGCCCCCGGGGCAGCCGTCCGAGGCGCAGTCGCCGCCGTCCGGCCGGATGGAGCCGCGCGCCCGTCGACTGGTCACCGTCTTCGGCCTGATCGCACTGTGCACCGCGTACGGGGAGGGGGCGATGGCGGACTGGGGCGCGCTCCACCTGGAAGAGGACCTGCACGCCCACCCCGGTCTCGCGGCCGCCGGGTACTCGGCGTTCGCCCTGGCGATGACGGTGGGCCGGCTGTCCGGCACGACCATGCTGGAGCGACTCGGCCAGACCAGGACGCTGGTGGCCGGCGGGGCCACCGCCGCGGCGGGCATGCTGCTGGGGGCACTGGCCCCGTCGGCGGGGGCGGCGCTGCTGGGATTCGCCGTGACCGGCCTCGGGCTGGCCAACCTCTTCCCGGTCGCCATCGCGCGCGCCGGGGCGGTGGCCGGGCCGAGCGGGGTGGCCGCGGCGTCGACCCTGGGCTACGGCGGGATGCTGCTGGGGCCGCCCGCGATCGGCTTCCTGGCCGAGTGGTCCTCGCTGCCGCTGGCGCTGACGACGGTGGCCGTGCTCGCGGCCGCCGCGGCCCTCACCGGGTTCGCGGTACGCCGCATCTGACGAGCACCCGCGCTCCGACGGGGACTTCGGTCCCGCCGGGCACTGCGCCCCTGACGGGCGCTCGGGCCGTCGGGCGCCGCGCCGCGCCGGGCACCGGGACCCGGCGGGGAGTCGGGCGCGGCGGGCGTCGGCCGCGACGGCTCTTGAGGGGGACTCAGCGCGCGGGGTCCGGCCCTGTGCAGGCGCCCTGCGCCGCCTCGCCGCGGAGCATGCGGTCCAGGACGGCACGCTGGACCGGTTGCGCCTCGGCGTGCCGGGAGCGGCCCTCCTCGGTGAGCTCGACCCGCACGCCGCGCCGGTCCTCGCTGCACATGCCGCGGGCCACCAGACCGTCCTTCTCCAGCCGGGCGATCAGCCGGGACAGCGCACTCTGACTGAGGTGCACCCGGGAGGACAGCTCCTGGACCCGGTAGGCCGGCCCGGCGCCGTGCGCGGCGGCTTCGGCCAGGACGTCCAGCACCTCGAAGTCGCTCGCGCCGATGCCGAACCGGTCGAGGGCGCGGTCGAGCTCACAGGTGGTGCGGGCGTGCAGCGCCAGGACGTCGCGCCACTGCTCCACGAGCGCACGTTCGAGCTTCGTCACTGCCATGCAGCCACAATACCAGCAGCGGAGCACTTTGTTGCATCGGAATTAAATGCATTTGCATTCGATGCACGCGCATGTACCGTGCTGCTCATGACCTCTGCGCTCAACGTCCCCCGCCCCGCACCGACAGCGGCCGAGGACCGGTGGAGTCCCCGGCTGTGGGGCACGCTGCTGGTGCTCTGCGCCGCGATGTTCCTCGACGCGCTCGACGTGTCGATGGTCGGCGTCGCACTCCCCTCCATCGCCGGCGACCTCAGCCTGTCCACCGCCACGCTCCAGTGGATCGTGAGCGGCTACATCCTCGGCTACGGCGGACTGTTGCTGCTCGGCGGCCGCGCGGCCGACCTGCTGGGCCGCCGCCGGGTGTTCCTGGTGGCGCTCGCCGTCTTCGCCCTCGCCTCCCTGCTCGGCGGCCTGGTGGACTCCGGTCCACTGCTGATCGCCAGCCGCTTCATCAAGGGACTGAGCGCCGCGTTCACCGCCCCGGCCGGTCTTTCGATCATCACGACCACGTTCAAGGAGGGTCCGCAGCGCAACCGCGCCCTGTCGATCTACACCACCTGCGCGGCCACCGGCTTCTCGATGGGCCTGGTGCTGTCCGGCCTGCTGACCGAGGTGAGCTGGCGGCTGACCATGCTGCTGCCCGCGCCGATCGCGCTGGTCGCCCTGGTGATCGGCGCCCGGCTGATCCCGCACAGCGCCCGCGAGAACACCCGCGGCGGATACGACGTGCCCGGGGCCGTCACCGGCACCGCCGCCATGCTGCTGCTGGTCTTCACGGTGGTGCAGGCCCCCGAGGCCGGCTGGGCCTCCGCCCGCACCCTGCTGTCCTTCGCCGCCGCGGCCGCGCTGCTCGCCCTGTTCGTGGCGATCGAGCGCCGCAGCGCGAGCCCGCTGCTGCGGCTGGGGGTGCTCCGCTCCGGCTCCCAGGTGCGGGCCCAGCTCGGCGCGGCCGCGTTCTTCGGCTCGTACGTCGCCTTCCAGTTCATCGCCACCCAGTACATGCAGTCCCTGCTCGGCTGGTCCGCCCTCCAGACCGCGCTCGCCTTCCTGCCGGCCGGCGCGCTGGTGGCGGTCTCCTCCACCAAGATCGGTGACGTGGTGGACCGCTTCGGCACCCCCAGGGTGATCGCCCTGGGCTTCGCCCTGCTCGTCGCCGCGTACGCGGTCTTCCTCCAGGTCGACCTCACCCCCCGGTACGCGGCCGTCATCCTGCCGGCCATGCTGCTGCTGGGCGCGGCCTGCGCGCTGACCTTCCCCTCGCTCAACATCCAGGCCACCAACGGCGTGCACGACGACGAGCAGGGCATGGTCTCCGGGCTGCTGAACACCTCGGTGCAGGTGGGCGGCGCGATCTTCCTCGCCGTGGTGACGGCGGTCATCACGGCCGGCGGCGGCGAGGGCGACTCCCCGCAGGCGGTGCTGGCCAGCTTCCGGCCGGGACTCGCGGTGGTCACCGTGATAGCCGTGGCGGGCCTGCTGGTCACCCTCACCGGCCTGCGTTCCCGCCGCGAGCCCGCCGCCACCCTCGTGGTGGCCTCCTCGCCGGCGGCCCCGGCCGCCGACCCGCTCCCGCTGAAGACCGCTGAGCCGGTCGCCACCACCCCGCCGCGCGCCGGGGTCTGAGCGGCCGTCACCCGGGGCGCGGCCGGAGGAGGACGACCTTGTCCTGCGACCGCGCCCCGGGGGAGACTGCCCGCCATGGGGAGCAGAAGCCAGGCGCAGCGGGACGCGGTCACCGTCGAGATCGGGTATGCCCTGGTGACCGCGGCCTTCGTCGCCGGGGTGCTGTTCTGCCTGGCCGCAGCTCCGGTGCTGCTGTTCGACCTGCACGGCCCGGCGGCCCGCGGGACGCTCATCACCGCGGCGGCCGTTGCGGGCTTCGGCTTCCTCTACCGGGTCGCCCGGGTGCTGTGGCGGTTCGACACCGCGGCCTCCGGCCCCTCCTCCCCCGCCGAGCGGGCGGAGTCCGCCGCCCCGGGGCGGTCGCGGCGCCGCTGACGGGCGCGGCCGCCGCACCCGGCGCCCCCGGCTCCCGGCCGAGCCGGCCGCCGGCATCGGCGCAGAGGGCCGCGCGGTCCTGGAAGGCCGAGGCCGGCGGCTTCTCCGACGGGACCAGTCAGGACTGCTTCGACGCCGAGCTGCCGGCCATCGCCCCCGCCGCCCGCCTTCCGCATCACCACCGCTGAGCCCGCCCCACCCGGGCGACCCGCCGAGCCGCGCTCGCGCTCCCGCCGGGTGCCCGGGAAGCGGGCCGCCCGGCCGGAGCCCGCGGCCCGTGGGACCCGGCCCGGGGCGCCTGCGACGTATGCGCTAGGCCCGGCGGTCCAGGGCGTTCAGGGCGCGGCGGGCGACGGCGGAGCCGCGGACGAGGCCGCCGAGCGTGGTGGCCCCGCGGGTGATGTCCACGAACGCCTGCCAGGCCGGGCGGAAGCCGGTGAGCGTGGCGTGCAGCAGCCCGGGGCGCTTGGCGAACAGCGCCAGCATCCGCCGGCCGACCGCCATCTCCACCCCGAGGCCCGCCTTGATGGCGTACGCGTAGTTGAGCGCCTGGCGGCGGGCGTCGACCGCGTCGGCCGACTCGGCGATGCGCACCGCCCACTCCCCCGCCAACCGGCCGGAGCGCAGGGCGAAGGAGATGCCCTCGCGGGTCCACGGCTCCAGCAGCCCGGCGGCGTCGCCGCAGACCAGCACCCGGCCGCGGGAGAGCGGGGAGTCGTCGGCGCGGCAGCGGGTGAGGTGGCCGGAGGAGATGGCCGGCTCGAACCCGGCCAGGCCCAGCCGGGCGATGAAGTCCTCCAGGTACCGCTTGGTGGCGGCGCCCTCGCCGCGGGCCGAGATCACGCCGACGGTGAGGGTGTCGCCCTTGGGGAAGACCCAGCCGTAGCTGCCGGGCATCGGGCCCCAGTCGATGAGCACCCGGCCCGCCCAGTCCTCGGCGACCGTCGCCGGCACCGGGATCTCCGCCTCCAGGCCCAGGTCGACCTGGTCGAGCTTGACGCCGACGTGCGCCCCTATCCGCCCGGCGCTGCCGTCGGCGCCGACCACCGCGCGGGCCAGCACGACCTCGCCGTCGGCCAGCACCACCGCGGCGGTGCGCCGGTCGGGCACGGTGGTGCCGTGCTGCTCCACCCGGGAGACGGTGGCCCCGGTGCGCAGCTCGGCGCCCGCCTTCTGCGCCTGCTCGACCAGTCCGGCGTCGAACTCGGGCCGGTTGACCAGGCCGAACATCATGCGCTTGGTGCGGCGGGTGCGGGCGAAGCGGCCGTTGAGGGAGAAGGTGACGGCGTGCACCCGGTCCTGGAGCGGCAGTTCGAAGCCGGGCGGCAGGGCGTCCCGGGAGGGGCCGATGATGCCGCCGCCGCACGTCTTGTACCGGGGCAGCTCCGCCTTCTCCAGCAGCAGCACCCGGCGGCCGGCGACGGCCGCGGCGTACGCCGCGGAGGCTCCGGCGGGACCGGCTCCGACCACGACCACGTCCCATACCGGGCCGCAGGGGCCGTCACCGGAGGGGGCGTCATCCGGGCGTGCGTTGACGGCGTCTGCGTTCTCGCTGCTCACGATCTGATTCCGCTCCTGATCCCGACCTTTGGCCCTTGCTCTGGTCCGCATCCTACGGCGCGGGCGGTGTCCGCCCCCTGTGGGAGGATCGGACCCGTGTTCGCCGTAGGACCACGGTGACACCCGTTGCAACGTCGCACCCACCAGGAGCGTGCCCATGACCGCCCGTGCCACCCGGCCGATCGCCGAGACCGTCGCCGCCCTGATGCCCCGTGCGAAGACGGAGCTGGCGGAGCTGGTGGCGTTCCCCTCGGTGGCCGATCCGGCGCAGTACCCGCCCAGTGCCTGCCAGGCGGCGGCGGGCTGGGTGGCGGACGCGCTGCGGGCGGAGGACTTCCACGACGTCTCGGTGTTCGACACCCCCGACGGCAGCCAGTCGGTGTACGGGTACCTGCCCGGCCCGGCGGGGGCGCCGACGGTGCTGCTGTACGCGCACTACGACGTGCAGCCGCCGCTGGACCCGGCCGGGTGGCGCACTTCGCCGTTCGAGCTGACCGAGCGGGACGGCCGCTGGTACGGGCGGGGCGCGGCCGACTGCAAGGGCGGCTTCATCATGCACCTGCTGGCGCTGCGGGCCCTCAAGGCGAACGGCGGGGTGCCGGTCGGCGTGAAGGTCATCGTGGAGGGGTCCGAGGAGCAGGGCACCGGCGGCCTGGAGCGGTACGCGGAGGCGCACCCCGAGCTGCTGGCCGCCGACGCGATCGTCATCGGCGACACCGGCAACTTCCGGGCGGGCCTGCCCACCGTCACCTCCTGCCTGCGCGGCATGACCCTGGTGCGGGTGCAGGTCGACACCCTGGAGGGCAACCTGCACTCCGGGCTGTTCGGCGGCGCCGCCCCGGACGCGCTCGCGGCCCTCATCCGCGTACTGGACTCGCTGCGCGCCGAGGACGGCTCCACCCGGGTGGACGGTCTGGCCTCGGACGGCGAGTGGAGCGGGCTGAACTACCCGGAGGCCGACTTCCGCGGTGACGCCAAGGTGCTGGACGGGGTGTCCCTGATCGGCGGCGGCACGGTCGGCGACCGGCTGTGGGCGCGACCCGCGGTCACCGTCGTCGGCATCGACTGCCCGCCGGTGGTCGGCGCGACGCCCTCGGTGCAGTCCACCGCCCGCGCCCAGGTCAGCCTGCGGGTGCCGCCCGGCCAGGACGCCGCCGAGGCCACGAAGCTGCTGACCGCCCACCTGGAGGCGCACACCCCGTGGGGGGCCAGGGTGTCGGTGGAGCAGGTCGGGCAGGGCCAGCCCTTCCAGGCGGACGTGACCAGCCCGGCGTACACCTCGATGGCCACGGCCCTGGCGGCGGCCTACCCGGGGCAGGAGATGCAGGTGGCCGGCATGGGCGGCTCCATCCCGCTGTGCAACACGCTGGCCGCGCTGTACCCGCGGGCGGAGATCCTGCTCATCGGGCTGAGCGAGCCGGAGGCGCAGATCCACGCGGTCAACGAGAGCGTGTCCCCCGAGGAGCTGGAGCGGCTCTCGGTCGCCGAGGCGCTGTTCCTGGCCGAGTACGCGCAGGCCGCGGGGGCCTGACGCCCCCTCGGGGGCCCGAGCCGGCTCACGGAACGCCGCTCAGCCGTCAGCGGATCCGCTGACGGCTGAGCGGCGTTCCGTGAGCGGGTCGCGCCGCCTACCGTCGGCGGCATGAGCGCACCCACCCCCTCGCAGCCGCCGGAGACCGTCCAGGTGCTGCCCCGCCTGCTGATGCTCCGCTTCCCGATCGGCCAGGCCTACCTCTGGCGCGACTCCGACGACGATCTGACCCTGATCGACGCCGGCTGGGCCGGCGCGGGCGCCGGCATCGAGGCGGCGGTACGGGAGCGGGGCCTGCGTCCGGAAGCCCTGCGCCGGATCGTGCTGACCCACTGCCACCGCGACCACGTGGGCGCCGCGGAGGAGCTGGCCGGCCGGTACGGAGCGGAGGTGCTGGCGCACCCGGCCGACGCGCCGGTGGTACGCGGCCGGGCACCGGTGCCCGAACCGGTGCTGCTGGACTGGGAGCTGCCGTTGTACGCGCACGGGCTGACCGTGCCGGAGGCGCCGCCCACCCGGGTGGACCGGGAGGTGGCCGACGGGGCGGAGCTGGGCTTCGGCGACGGGGCGCGGGTGGTGCACGGGCCCGGGCACACCGACGGCTCGATCGGGGTGCATCTGCCGCGCCACGGCGTGCTGTTCACCGGGGACACGGTGGCCTCGGTCGGCCGGGTGGGGCTCGGCGTCTTCCATGTGGACCGGGAAGGGGCCAAGGCCGCGATGCGGCGCTTCGCCGCGCTGGCGCCCACCACGGTGTGCTTCGGCCACGGCGACCCGCCGACCGACGACGCCGCGGCGGTGCTCCGCGCGGCCGCCGAGCGGGACGCCGCCCCTGACGCGTGAACCGACGGGCTGAGGCGGGAGCCCGCGCCGCCGCCCAGCGGGACGCCGCCCTGACGCGTGCGCCGGCGGCCCCGGGGCAGGAGCCGGCGGCCCTGGGGCGGGGAGAAGAGCGCCGGCGGTCAGGCCGGGGCGGGCACGGCGTACGGGCGCAGGACCATCAGTCCGTCCTCCGGGCCCGCCACCATGGCGAAGGGGAAGCGGTCCAGCTCCAGGCAGAGCGCCACGTCGTCGGGGTGCGCCCCGTCCCGTATGCCCTGCGCCAACTCGGCGGCGGCGCGCGAGTGTGCGGCGCGGCGGAGGTGTCCGGCCGGGTCCGGCGCCGTCCCCGCCGCCCGGCCGGCGATGTACTGGGCGCAGGCCAGGTCCTCCTCGGCGCGGCCGTCCTCGCCGGTGACCACATAGGTGACGCTGTCGCAGCCGCGATGGCGCAGCAGCCCGGCCGTCGCCTCCGCGACCACGAAGCCCGCGCACAGCACCAGCGGCGCGTCCCGGACCGCGAGGGCGCCGACCGTGCCGGCCGTGGTCTTCTGCACCACGGTCCGCCCGCCGAGCTCGGCCGACCGCAGCAGCGCCGGTGAGTTGACGGCGTCGAAGCCGGGCGCCGGGGCACCGTCCTTGAGCGCCGCCCAGCCGGGGTGGCGGGCCTTGAGCGCGAGGGCCTCGTCCAGCGACCCGGCGAGCACGATCCTCTCCGCGCCCCGGGCGAAGGCCCAGGCGGCCACCGTGAAGGCGCGCATGACGTCGACGACGACCGCCGCGGGCGGGGTGCCGTCCAGCTCGGCGATGCCGAGGAAACGAACGTCCATCCGGTCATGGTCGCGCAAGCCCGATCCGGGGCGCCCGGACCGGGGCAGGCGTCACATCCGCGGCCGGCGGGGCGCGTCAGCCGGTGCCGACCGGGACGCCGGCCTCCAGGTTGAGGACGGTGCCGCTCTCGCGGGCGCGCAGGGCCCAGCGCAGGCGGGTGAAGCGGACCGGGGGCAGCATCCCGGCCGCCTCGTCCTCGGTGGCGAAGCGCCAGCCCCGCAGTTCGGCGCCGGGCAGCAGGAGTCGCCCGGCCCGGTCGGCGGCGATCCGACCGCCGTCGAAGAGCAGCCGCAGACCGCCGTAGCCCGGCGGGCGGGGCGGCTCCCAGTCGACGACCAGCAGCCGGGGCACCGCGTCGAGGCGCAGGCCGATCTCCTCGGCGACCTCCCGCATCCCGGCCCGGGCGGGCGGTTCGCCGGGCTCGACCACTCCGCCGGGGAACTCCCAGCCCGGCTTGTACGTCGGGTCCACCAGCAGCACCCGGTCCCGCTCGTCGAAGAGCAGCACCCCGGCGGCCAGCGTCTCGCCGGTCGGCTCGGGCGTCTGCACGATGCGGCACGCGCCCGCCTGGCCCCCGCGCACCGCGTCGGCGATGGCGCGCGCGGTCTCGGCGGGGGTGAGGGCGCCGTTGTCCAGCGGGTAGGCGTCCGTCGCCAACCAGCCCGCCCGGGCCGTGAGATAGGGCTCGATGTGATCGTACGACCACTGTCGCACCCGCTGTTCGCCCGCCGGCCCCGGGGGCGTCTCCCGCTCGGCGATCCGTCTGCGGAGGATCGTTTCGTCGGGGGTGAGCAGCACATGGTGGACGGCGATCCGGCGGGACGCCAGCCCGCCGAAGACCTCGTCGCGGTACTCCTGGCGCAGCAGGGTCATCGGGACCACGAGGACGCCGCCGACCTCGGCGAGCATGGCCGCCGCGGCGTCCACCACCATCCGCCGCCAGACCGGCAGGTCCTGGTAGTCCGTCACCTCGGCGAGCCGCTTGGGCGGCAGCAGCCTGCGCACCGCGTCGCCGACGACCTCGGGGTCGTACAGGGTGCTGTTCGGGATCAGCTCGATCAGTTCACGGGCGGCACTAGTCTTGCCCGCGCCGAACGCACCGTTGATCCAGACGATCACGGTTCCCCCTCTTCGGTAGCCCCTGGAGGCTTGCCCGCAACACCCTGCCACGGAAACCCGCGCCGTCGTGCTCCGGTGGTGCGCGGAAAAGCCGCGCCAGTATGACGAGATGCCGGCGTGAGCCGTAACGCCGGGGGAACAAGCGTCGTTAGCACGACCAGAAGTGAGGGATCGAGCGCCGCAGGGGGTGCGGGATGTCGCGGAAGGTGATGGAGAGGTTCCCGGCCGGAGGACCGCGAGGAAGCTGGCCGGCCGAGGAGATGGCACGGGCCTGCCGGGACGAGGGCATGGCCGCCCGGGTCGTGATGGACCTGGAGACCGACGCCTTCCTGGTGGTCGTGGAGCGTGAGCGCGAAGCGGTGGCGGCCGCGGCCGTCGGCTGAGGCGTCGCCCAGCGGCCTCCGCGGGCGGCCACGGCGGACCGGATGTCAGCCGCCGTGGCCGCCCACGGAGGCCGGCGTGTGGGTGCGGGCCCAGCGGTCGGGGACGGCGGCGGCCGCAGCGCCCAGCAGGCCCGCGTCGGCGCCGGTGAGGGCAGGCGCGACGGTGAGGTCGCGGACGAAGGAGAGAGTGGCGTAGTCGCGCAGGGAGCGGCGCAAGGGGCCGAACAGCACCTCGCCCGCGCCGGCCACTCCCCCGCCGACGACCGCGATGTCGATCTCGACCAGCGTGGCGGTCGCCGCGATGCCGGCCGCGAGGGCGCGCGCCGCCCGCTCGAAGGACGCCACCGCCACCGGGTCGCCCGCCCGGGCCGCGGCCGCCACCCCGGCCGCGGTCGTGTCGCCGTCCGGGCCGGGCCGCCAGCCGTCGTCCAGCGCCCGGCGGGCGATGTGCGGGCCGCTGGCGATCCGCTCCACGCAGCCGCGCCCGCCGCAGGGGCAGAGGTCTCCGTCCAGGTCGACGCTGATGTGGCCGATGTGGCCCGCGTTGCCGGTGGGACCAGGGTGCAGGCGGCCGTCCAGCACCAGCCCGCCACCCACACCGGTGGACACCACCATGCAGAGCGCGTTGTCATGGCCGCGGGCCGCGCCCAGCCAGTGCTCGGCCGCCGCGATGGCCACCCCGTCGCCCACCAGCCGCACCGGCAGCGTGCCGCCGGCCGCCCGGGCGACCCGGTCCACCAGGGGGAAGTCCCTCCAGGCGGGCACGTTGACCGGGCTGACCGTCCCCGCCGCCGCGTCCACCGGGCCGGCGCTACCGATGCCGATCGCCCGCACGCCCGGCCACAGCGGGGACGCGGTCAGCTCGGCGAGCACCGCCTCGACCGCGCGGGCCACGGTCTCGCCGCCCTCCCGGGCCGGCGTGGGCCGCTGCGCCCGCACGAGGACCGCGCCGCCGCCGTCCACCAGCGCGCCGGCGATCTTGGTGCCGCCGATGTCCAGCGCGGCGACGAGCTCGGAATGCATAGGTGCGGTCCCCCGATGGGTGATGACGGTGCCGGGTGGTGTCGGTGACGCCGGAGGGCGGCGGTCGGTCCGCCCCGAGGCACGCCGCGGTGATCCATAGAGACGGTACCGCCAGTCTCGCGCCTCCTGACAACGTTGTCCAGGGCCTATGCTTCGAGCCACACACCGACGACACGACAGGACAGCGCACCGTGGCCGAGACCGCCCGCCGCTCCACCCCCCGCTACGGCAGCCGCCCCACCATGAAGGACGTGGCCGCGCGCGCGGGCGTCAGGCTCAAGACCGTGTCCCGGGTGGTCAACGGCGAGACGGGGGTCACCCCGGACACCGAGCGGCGGGTGCAGGAGGCCATCGAGGCGCTCGGCTTCCGCCGCAACGACAGCGCCCGGGTGCTGCGCAAGGGCCGCACCGCCACCGTGGGGCTGGTGCTGGAGGACCTGGCCGACCCGTTCTACGGGCCGCTCAGCCGGGCCGTGGAGGAGGTCGCCCGGGCGCACGGCGCGCTGCTGATCAACGGCTCCAGCGCGGAGGACCCGGAGCGGGAGCGGGAGCTGGCGCTGGCGCTGTGCGCGCGACGGGTGGACGGGCTGATCGTGATCCCGGCCGGCGGCGACCACCGCTATCTGGAGCCGGAGATACGGGCCGGCATCGCCACCGTCTTCGTGGACCGGCCGGCCGGCCGGTCCACGAAGACGGT
>NZ_PVLV01000659.1 GCF_002982015.1 Streptomyces solincola | reverse complement strand
CAGGAGGGTGAAAAGGGGCGGGGCCGGCGCCGGGGGGGGGGGGCTCCGGGCTGGGGCGCGGGGATGCGGGGCGGGCCCGCCGGTCCATCCGTGGGCCGCGTACCCCGTCTGGTGGGGCGGCGGCAGCGGGGCCCCCACTGCGTGCTGCATCCGGTCCACTTTCGTCTCGTGCGGCTGGCGTTCGGTCGTCCGTTCGGACGGTCCGTCACCGAACCGTACCCTCCCCGGCCGTCGCCTGGGCAACGGCCGGGGGGCGCGGAAGGTGCCCGACTGCGCGGGTCAGCCGTCGAGTTCCTCGGCGAGCGCCCGCAGCGCGAGCCGGTAGGAGCCGATGCCGAAGCCGGCGACGGTGCCGGAGGCCACCGCGGCGATGACCGAGGTGTGCCGGAACTCCTCGCGGGCGTACGGGTTGGAGATGTGCACCTCGATCAGCGGGGCGGTGCGCTGGGCGGCCGCGTCCCGCATCGCGTACGAGTAGTGCGTGAAGGCCCCGGGGTTGATGACCACCGGCAGCGAGTCGTCGGCGGCCTCGTGCAGCCAGCGGACCAGCTCGCCCTCGTCGTTGGTCTCCCGCACCTCCACCTCGAAGCCCAGCTCCTTGCCGAGCGCGGTGCAGGCGTCGACCAGGCCGGCGTAGGAGGTGGAGCCGTAGACGTCGGGCTCCCGGGAGCCGAGCCGGCCGAGGTTGGGGCCGTTGAGCACCAGGACCCGGCGGCTCACGCGGACACCTCGCCGTAGGCGGCGACCAGGACGGCCGGGTCGGGACCCTCCAGGACGGTGGGCCGTCCCAGGCCGTCCAGCACGATGAAGCGCAGCAGGTCGCCGCGGGACTTCTTGTCGACCCTCATGGTCTCCAGCAGCTTGGGCCACTGGTCGCCGCGGTAGGTCAGCGGCAGCCCGACGGACTCCAGCACCGCGCGGTGCCGGTCGGCGGTGGCGTCGTCCAGGCGTCCGGCCAGCCGGCCCAGCTCCGCGGCGAAGACCATGCCGACGGAGACCGCCGCGCCGTGCCGCCACTTGTAGCGCTCGTTCTTCTCGATGGCGTGCGCCAGGGTGTGCCCGTAGTTGAGGATCTCCCGGAGCCCGGACTCCTTGAGGTCGCTGGAGACCACGTCGGCCTTGACCCGGATGGACCGCTCGATCAGCTCGGCGGTGTGCGGGCCGGCCGGGGTGCGGGCGGCGGCCGGGTCGGCCTCGATCAAGTCGAGGATGACCGGGTCGGCGATGAAGCCGGCCTTGATGATCTCGGCGAGCCCGCTGACGTAGTCGTTGACCGGCAGCGAGTCCAGCGCGGCCAGGTCGCAGAGCACCCCGGCCGGCGGGTGGAACGCGCCGACCAGGTTCTTGCCCTCGGCGGTGTTGATGCCGGTCTTGCCGCCGACGGCCGCGTCCACCATGGCCAGCACGGTGGTGGGCACCGCGATCCAGCGCACCCCGCGCAGCCAGCTCGCCGCGACGAAGCCGGCGAGGTCGGTGGTCGCCCCGCCGCCGACGCCCACGATGACGTCGCTGCGGGTGAAGCCGGTCTGGCCGAGCGCCTTCCAGCAGTACGCGGCGACCTCGGCGGTCTTGGCCTCCTCGGCGTTGGGCACCTGGACGGCGACCGCCTCGAAGCCCTGGTCGGCCAGGTCGGCCCGGAGCGCCTCGCCGGTCTCGGCCAGCGCCTCGGGGTGGATCACGGCGACCCGCTTGGCGCCGGGGCCGATCAGGCCGGGCAGCTCGCCCAGGAGCTGCCGGCCGACCAGCACCTCGTAGGCGTCGGTGCCGGCCGTGCCGCCGACCTGGATGCGGGTGACGTCGGAACCGGTGGAGGGTTCGGTCTGGTCGGTCATACGTCCTTCAGCTCCAGAGCGTCGAGGATCGCCTGGGCGACCTCGTCGGGCGTCCTGTCGTCGGTGGCGACGACGACCCGGGCCACTTCGGTGTACAGGTGGCGGCGGGCGTCCATCAGCTCCCGCCACTGGCGGCGGGGGTTGACGGCGAGCAGCGGGCGGGCGGCGCCCAGGCCGACCCGCCGGACCGCCTCCTCCACGTCCATCGAGAGGTAGGCGACCGGGCGGCCGGCCAGCAGGGCGCGGGTGCCGTCGTCGAGGACGGCCCCGCCGCCGAGCGCCAGCACGCCCGCGTGCCCGGCGACGGCGGCCGCGACCGCGGCGCGCTCCAGGGCGCGGAAGTGCTCCTCCCCCTCGTCGAGGAAGATGTCGGAGATCTCCCGGCCCTCGGCGGCGACGATGTCGGCGTCGGTGTCCCGGTAGGGCACGCCGAGCCGTTCGGCCAGCAGCGCGCCCACCGTGGACTTGCCCGAGCCCATCGGCCCGACCAGCACGATCAGCGGGCCGTCGCTCACCGGATGTGCAGGTGGTCGAGGTAGGAGGTGACGTTGCGCCGGGTCTCGGCCACGCTGTCGCCGCCGAACTTCTCGGCGACCGCGTCCGCCAGGACCAGGGCGACCATCGCCTCGGCGACGATGCCGGCGGCCGGCACCGCGCACACGTCGGAGCGCTGGTGGTGGGCGGCGGCGGCCTCGCCGGTGGCGACGTCGATGGTCTTCAGCGCGCGCGGCACGGTGGCGATGGGCTTCATCGCGGCCCGCACCCGCAGCAGCTCACCGGTGCTCAGCCCGCCCTCGGTGCCGCCGGAGCGGCCCGAGGAGCGGCGGACGCCCTCGTCGGTGGCGATGATCTCGTCGTGCGCCTTCGAGCCGGGCACCCGGGCCAGGTCGAAGCCGTCGCCGACCTCGACGCCCTTGATGGCCTGGATGCCCATCAGCGCGGCGGCCAGCCGGGCGTCCAGCCGCCGGTCCCAGTGCACGTGCGAGCCGAGGCCGACGGGCACCCCGTACGCCAGCACCTCGACCACGCCGCCGAGGGTGTCGCCGTCCTTGTGGGCCTGGTCGATCTCGGCCACCATCGCCTTGCTCGCGTCGGCGTCCAGGCAGCGCACCGGGTCGGCGTCCAGCCTCTCGACGTCCGCCGGGGTCGGGTAGACGCCGTACGGGGCCTTCGCCGCGGCCAGCTCCACCACGTGCGACACGATCTCGATGCCGGCCGTCTCCCTGAGGTAGGAGCGGGCGACCGCGCCGAGCGCGACCCGGGCCGCGGTCTCCCGGGCGGAGGCGCGCTCCAGCACCGGGCGGGCCTCGTCGAAGCCGTACTTCTGCATGCCGGCCAGGTCGGCGTGGCCGGGGCGCGGGCGGGTCAGGGGCGCGTTGCGGGCGGACTCGGCCAGCTCGGCCGGGTCGACCGGGTCGGCCGCCATGACCTTCTCCCACTTGGGCCACTCGGTGTTGCCCACCATCACGGCGACCGGGGAGCCCATGGTCAGGCCGTGGCGTACGCCGCCGAGGAAGGTGACCTCGTCGCGCTCGAACTTCATCCGGGCACCGCGCCCATAGCCCAGGCGCCGGCGGGCCAGGTGGTCCGCCACCATGTCCGTGGTGATCGGGACGCCGGCCGGAAGGCCCTCCAGCGTCGCCACCAGTGCGGGGCCGTGCGACTCCCCCGCGGTCAGCCAGCGCAACCTGCTCAACGGTGCTCCTCGTGTTCGCGCCTCGACTGCGACGGCGCGACCGGGTGCGCGGGCCCCGGTCCGCCTCCCCGATCCTCCCACGGTCCGCGGCGGTGTCCGTATTCCGGTCCGACTGGCGGGACGGGCGGTCAGCGTCCGGCCAGGGCCTTCTCGCCGGCCTCACGCATCACCGCGAGCGGTGCGGGGGCCTTGCCGGTCATCTGCTCGACTTGCAGGACAGCCTGGTGGACGAGGAGGTCCAGCCCGCCGAGGACGGCCCCGCCGCGGGCCGACCAGGCGGCGGCCAGCGCGGTGGGCCAGGGGTGGTAGAGCACGTCGAAGAGGGTGCCGACTGTGTCAGGTACGGCCGCGGCGAGCGCGTCGGCGGCGCCGGCCGGGGTGGTGGCGATCACCAGCGGCTCGGCGAGCGCCCGCTCGGCGTCCTCCCAGGGGGCGGTGCGCACCCGCACCCCCAGGCGCTCCCCCCAGTTGAGCATCTCCTCGGCGCGGGCCCGGCTGCGTACGTAGGCGGTGACGGGGCCGGCGCATATCTTCGCCAGCGCGGCGAGCGCGGAGGAGGCGGTGGCCCCGGCGCCCAGCACGGCGGCGGAGGGCACGCCCTCCACCCCGCGTTCGCGCAGGGCGGCGATCAGGCCGGGGATGTCGGTGTTGTCGCCGGTGCGCCGCCCGTCGGAGCGGAGCACCACGGTGTTGACGGCCTCCACGGCGGCGGCGGTCTCGCTGATCTCGTCCAGCAGCGGTATGACGGCCCGCTTGAGCGGCATGGTCAGCGAGAGCCCGGCCCAGCTCTCGTCCAACCGCTCGAAGAACCCGGGCAGCGCCGCCTCGTCCACCTCGTGCGCGCCGTACGACCAGTGGGCCAGGCCCAGGTCGGCGTAGGCGGCTCGGTGCAGCACGGGTGAGAGCGAGTGCGCGATGGGCGAGCCGAGGACGGCGGCGCGGCGCCGGGCGGGGGTGCTAGCTGTTGTCATTGAACTTCTGCTTCAGCTTCAGGAAGTCGTCGTGGGTCTTGGCGAACTCGGTGACCTTCATGCCGTCGGTCGCCACGAAGTACATCCACCCGTCCTCGGTGGGGTTGAGGGCGGCGGCCAGGGCCTCGTTGCCGGGGTTGCTGATGGGCCCGGGGGTGAGGCCCTTCTGCGTGTACGTGTTGTACGGGTCCTTGTTGCTGTTGATCTCCGCCTCGGAGATGTTGATGTTGCTCTCGGCCTTCAGGTAGTTGAAGGCGGAGTCGAACTGAAGCAGCTGGTTGGTCTCGGTGTTGGTGGGCTTGAGGCGGTTGTAGACGACTTCGGACATCTGGCGGAAGTCGTCGTGCGTCTTGCCCTCGCGCTGCACCAGGCTCGCGACGGTGAGCAGCTCCCAGGGGCCCTTGAGACCGAGGCCCTGCGCCTTGTCGACCAGGCCCGCCTTCTCGTACTCCTGGTTGGCCCGGGCGACCATCTTCTTGAGCACGGTCTCCGGCTTGGTGCCCTTGGCCGCCGAGTACGAGGCCGGGAAGAGGAAGCCCTCCAGCGGGTCCTTGACGTTGGTGTGGCCCTTGGCCCATGCGGGCAGCCCCAGGTTGCCGGCCTGCTCCTTGGCGACCTTGGCCGTGGTGCCGGGCGCGAGTTCGAGCCGCTTGTCGATGGCCTTGTAGACCTCGCTGTTGCGGGTGCCCTCGCCGAAGATCATGTTGTTGCGGCTCTGCGGGCTCAGCATCAGGTCGACGGCGGACTTGCCGGACATCTCCTTCTTGAGGAGGTAGCTGCCCTCCTGGATGGAGGTGCCGCGGGGGTTGGTGCCCTGGGCGCGGGTGAAGGCCTCGACGCTCTTGACGACGCCCTCGCGTTTGAGGATCTGGCCGATCTGCACGCCGGTGGCGCCCTTGGGGACCTCGATGGGCACCGCGCCGGAGCCGTCGCCCGCGAAGTCCTCGATCTCGCCGCGGCCCTGCCAGAACTGGTAGCCGAAGTAGGTGACGCCGCCGGCGTGCAGATCGGCCAGATCCTCAAACGCGAGGGCGTCGTCAAG
>NZ_PVLV01000658.1 GCF_002982015.1 Streptomyces solincola | reverse complement strand
GTCGGGGGGCTGTCGGTGGCGGGCGGGCGCTAAGGGTGTCGGAGGCTGTCGTCGGCGGGCGGCCGGGGTGTGTCGGTGGCGGCGCGTACGCTCGCCGGCATGGGTCTTTCTACGTCGGCGGAAGCGCCGCTGCCGGTGGGTGAGGTCTCGCGGCTCATCGGGGGTTGGATCGACCGGCTCGGGATGGTGTGGGTGGAGGGCCAGATCACCCAGATCTCCCGCCGCCCGGGGGCCGGGGTAGTCTTCCTCACGCTGCGCGACCCCTCGTACGACATCTCGGTCGGGGTGACCTGCTACCGGCAGACCTTCGACGCGGTGGCGGACGTGGTGTCGGAGGGCGCGCGGGTGGTGGTGTGCGCCAAGCCGGAGTGGTACGCCCCGCGCGGGCAGTTGTCGCTGCGGGCGACGGAGTTGCGGCCGGTGGGCATCGGGGAGCTGCTGGCCAGGCTGGAGCGGTTGAAGCGGACGCTGGCGGGCGAGGGGCTGTTCGCGGCCGCCCGCAAGAAGCCGCTGCCGTTCCTGCCGCGGCGGGTGGGCCTGGTGTCCGGGCGGGCCTCGGCCGCCGAGCGGGATGTGCTGGAGAACGCCCGGCGGCGCTGGCCGGCGGTCCGCTTCGAGGTGCGCAACGTCCCGGTGCAGGGGGCGCGGGCGGTGGCCGAGGTGGTGCGGGCGGTCCGGGAGCTGGACGGGCTGCCGGAGGTCGAGGTGATCATCGTGGCGCGCGGCGGGGGCAGTGTGGAGGACCTGCTGCCGTTCTCCGACGAGCAGTTGGTGCGTGCGGTCGCCGACTGCCGTACGCCGGTGGTGTCCGCGATCGGGCACGAGCCGGACTCGCCGCTGCTGGACCTGGTCGCGGACGTGCGGGCGTCCACGCCGACGGACGCGGCGAAGAAGGTGGTGCCGGACGTCGGCGAGGAGCTGGACCGGGTGCGGGTGCTGCGGGACCGGGCGCTGCGGACGGTGCGGGGGGTGCTGGACCGGGAGGAGCGCGGGCTGGCGCACGCGCTGGCCCGGCCGGTGATGGAGCGGCCGGTGCGGATGGTGGAGGAGCGGTCCGCCGAGGTGGAGGCGCTGGCGGCGCGCAGCCGCCGGGTGCTGGGGCATCTGCTGGACCGGGCGGACTCGGAGCTGCTGCACACCCGGGCCCGGGTGGTGGCGCTGTCGCCGGCGGCGACGCTGGAGCGCGGATACGCGGTGCTCCAGCGGGCGGACGGCGGGGTGGTCCGGTCGGCGGAGGAGGTCGCGGCGGGCGAGGAGCTGCGGGCCCGGGTGGCGGTCGGGGAGTTCCCGGTGCGGGTGGGCGGCGCCCCGGCCGGCGAGGACGGCGCCGGGGAGCCGGAGGGTGTCGTACCCGGCCCGTAGGCTGGTCGGCATGGCTGAGACGACGGGCGCGACGACGGAGGCGACGGACGCGGTGAGCGCGGCGGAGGGCGTGGG
>NZ_PVLV01000657.1 GCF_002982015.1 Streptomyces solincola | reverse complement strand
ACGCCAAGGAGACCCGCGTCCATGCGCAGAACCCGAACCCCCCACGGCAGGACCACGCCCGCCCCGCCCCGCCCGCGCTCCCGGACCGGCAAGCTGACCGCCGCCGTCCTGGCCGGCGCGCTGACCACCGCCGCGCTCGTCCTCGCCTCCCCCCGGGTGGAGGCCGCGCCCGCCGCCGAGCGGGACCCGGTGCTCCAGACCCGCGAGGTCTTCTCACCCGACGGCTCCATACGCACCGTCACGGTCGCCGGACAGACCCCGGCCGCGCCCGACGCCCGCTCCCGCCGGGCCGCCGCGGCCGCCACCGTGGAGCCGGTGGAGGTCAACGGCCCCAGCGCGTCCAAGGTCGACCTGGTCTTCGTCGGCGACGGCTACACCTCCGACCAGCTCGGCGCCTACCGAAGCCACGTCCGCTCCAAGACCGAGGAGCTGTTCGCGGTCGAGCCGTTCAAGAGCCACCGCTCGCTGTTCAACGTCTGGCAGGTCGACGTCGTCTCCCGGGAGACCGGCGTGGACGACGACCCCGCCCTGGGCGTGCGCCGCGACACCGCCCTGGACATGAACTACCACTGCGGCGGCATGGCCCGGCTGCTGTGCGTCGACGAGGCCAAGGCCGCGCAGTACGCGGCGGCCGCCCCGCAGGTCGACCAGGTCGTCGCCCTGGCCAACAGCACCACCTACGGCGGCGCCGGCGGCACGGTGGCCACCGCCGCCGGCGGCAACGCCCAGGCCGGGCAGATCGTCGTCCACGAACTGGGCCACTCGCTCGGCGGACTGGCCGACGAGTACGACAGCCCCGGCCGCCACCAGGGCGGCGAGCCGCCCGAGCCGAACGTCTCGGTGTACCCGCAGGCGACCATGAGCCAGTACCGGCTCAAGTGGTACCGCTGGCTGGGCCGGCCCACCCCGGACGGCGGCACCGTCGGCACCTACGAGGGCGCCAAGTACGCCGCCACCGGCATCCACCGCCCCAGCCAGAACTCGATCATGCGCACCCTGGGGCGGGAGTTCAACGCCCCCGGCCGGGAGACCATGATCGCCGCCTTCCACCGCAAGGCCGGCCTCGCCGCCAAGGCGCCCACCACCCGCGGCGCGAGCGGCGGCCAGGTCCTCGGAGTGCTCCCGCAGCGCCCCGACGGCCGCCGGCTCGCCGTCACCTGGCAGGTCGACGGCCGGCCGTACGCGCACACCGGCACCACGCTGGACACCTCCCGGCTCCCGGCCGGCTCCGGCGCCCGGCGGATCACCGCCACGGTGACCGACCCCACCCCCGACGTCCGCGACCCCGCCCTGCGCGCCCGCGACCTCACCGCCACCCTCACCTGGACCGTACGCCGCTGACGCCCCCGTCCGCGCCCGTACGCCGGGCGGGCCGCCGGTCTCACACCGGCGGCTCGACCGGCGCCGGGCCCAGCGTGGTGGTGCCGGCCGCCGCGTACCGGGCCAGGCCGCTGCGGTAGACCGCGACCGCCTCCTCGGTGCGGCCGGTGCGGTGCAGCAGGTCGCCCAGCAGCTTGCACAGGTCCGCCACGTCCCCGGCCGCCCCCGCCGGCCGCAGCAGCTCCAGGGCGCGCCGGTAGGAGCGCTCGGCCCCGCCGGCGTCGCCCCGCTCGTCGGCCATCAGCCCCAGCAGCCGGTGCGCGCCGCCCGCGTGCACCGCGCCGTGCTCCGGCCCCAGTCGCTCCAGCAGTCCGTCCAGCAGCTCCCCGGCCTCCCCGGCCCGGCCCCGGCGGCGCAGCACGTCCCCCAGCTCCACGCCCACCTGCGCCGCGAACAGCTCCGCCCGCCGCTCCAGCAGCAGTGCCCGCGCCGTCCGCAACTCGGTCTCCGCCTGCTCCAGTTCGCCGACCTGGGCGTGCACATAGCCGCGCATCCAGTGGCAGTGCGCCAGCTCCGTGCGGATCTGAAGCCTGCGGTACATCTCCTGCGCGCGGACCAGATGCTCGGCGGCCTCCTCGGTGCGCCCCTCGGCGATCAGGGTGCGGGCCACCCCCCGGTGCATCCGCGCCACCAGTGCCGGGTCCTCCACCCTGGGCGCCAGCGCCAGGGCCAGCTCCGCGGCCTGGGCGGCCCGGGTGTGCGCGCCCATGTCCATGTACGGCGCGATCACCGCCGAATAGAGCAGCACCAGCGCCTCGGGGTCGGGCAGCCCGGCCGCGTTCAGCCGGTCGATGGCGGTCTCCAGCAGATAGCAGGCGTACCGCAGGTCCCCGGAGAGCAGATGGGCCGTCGCCCGTCCGCGCAGGGCCGGCACCCTGCGGTGCAGCGGCGCGTCCGCCAGCAGGTCCTCCGCCGCCTGGAAGTGCGCGATGGCCTGCGGGAGCCCACCGGTCTCCAGGGCGCACTCGCCGAGGCCCAGCAGCGCCGCCGCCTCCTCCTCCGGCAGGTCGAGCCGGGCGGCGTCCTCCCGCACCGCCCGGAACAGCGCGTCCGCCGTGCGGGCGTCCCCGGTCGCCAGCTCGCGCCGGGCGTCGGCGGCCCGCAGCCGCACCTCGCCGACGAGCCGCGCCGAGCGCCCGGTGGCCAGCTCGTCGAAGCCCACCCCGAGCCGGTCCGCGACATGGCGCAGCGCCGCCTCCGACGGGCGGACCCGCCCCGCCTCCAGGGTGGAGATGTAGCCCGCGGTGTAGCTCGGCTCGGCCACCTGCCGCTGTGTCAGCCCGCGCTCCCGCCGCAGCCGCCGCACCCGTTCGCCCAGCTCCCGGTCGCCCGACTGCGCCTGCCCCCGGTCCGGTTCGCCCCGGTCCTCTCGGTCGCTCATGGGCTCCATGATCGCCCAGCGCCGTGAACCGGGTCGAGGCCCCGGGGGAAGACGCGTCCGGACGCAGGTCGCGCCCGGGCCTCGTCGAGGTCCCACGGCCGGTACGGATCCCCGCCGCCGCGGGTGCGGTCGGGGCCCCCGTGGCGGGGGTCCCCGGCCCCGGCCGCCCCGGGCCGCCTCCGCCCGAATCCAACGGGCCCATGTTGCGGCGGTGTTGCGGCATCGCGTACACGGGCGGGCGGCCCTTCCGCGACTCGCCCGAGGTGCCTAGGGTCGGCCGGAACAGTCCCTTCCACCGGTACGGGGAGAGGGTCGTTCGCCCTTCCCGGCCCGGCCCCCGCCGTGCCGCCCGAGGAGCCGCCATGTCCCGCTCGTCCTCGTCGGAGTCCGTCTACGACCACCACCGGCGGGGCCAGTGGGCCCGCGGCGAGGCGCGGGCCGACGGCGTCGCCCGCCGCGACCTGATGAAGCTCGCCGCCGCCGCGGGCACGGCCCTGCCCCTCGCCGCCACCGCTTCCCCGCCAAGTGCCGCCGCGGCCGCGGGCATCGTCAAGCCGCTGCCGCCGGAGCTGTTCACCCTGCGCGGCACCAACGCCGAGACCCGCTTCCCCGCACTGCGCGGCACCGGCCACCACACCCCCGCCGACCGCTTCTTCGTCCGCAACCACACCACCACCCCCCGGATCAAGGCCCGGGACTGGCGGCTCACCATGTGGGGCGGCGGACTGAGCGCCGGGCCCCTCACCCTCACCTACGACCACCTGCGCGCCCTGCCCGCCCGCACCCTCACCGCCTGCATCGAGTGCGCCGGCAACGGGCGCAGCTTCTACACCACCCAGCAGGGCCAGGACGTCAGCGGGACGGCCTGGACCCTGGGGGCGATCGGCGTGGGCCGCTGGCGCGGGGTGCGGCTCGCCGACGTGCTGAAGCTGGCAGGCATCACCCGGCGCGCCGTCGACGTGATGCCCCGCGGCCTGGACGACGAGGTGGTCGTCGCCGGGGCGAACCTCGGCCGGGTGCGCCGCCCGCTGCCGGTCGCCAAGGCCCTGGACGACGCGCTCCTGGCGTACGAGATGAACGGCGAGGAGCTGCCGCCGGACCACGGGTTCCCGGTGCGGCTGGTGGTCCCCGGATGGATCGGGGTCTCCTCCGTCAAGTGGCTCGGCGACATCGAGGTGGCCGACGTGCCGCTGTACTCGCCGTGGAACACCGACCTCTACCGGCTGTTCGGCCCCGGCCACCCCGAGGGCGGCAGCGCCCCGCTGACCCGGCAGACCATCAAGAGCGCCTTCGAGCTGGAGTGGGCGGCGACCCTGCCGGCCCGCCGCCCCACCCTGCTCACCGGCCGCTCCTGGTCCGGTGCCGCCCCGGTGCGCACGGTCGAGGTCAGCACCGACGGCGGTGCGCGCTGGC
>NZ_PVLV01000656.1 GCF_002982015.1 Streptomyces solincola | reverse complement strand
TGGCGGGCCGGCCGCCGGCCAGGGGCCACTGGGACCGGCGGTGCAGGTCGTCGGCGACGGCGAGGAGCTGGGCGTTGCCGGCGAGGGCGAGCACCGCGCGGTGGAAGGCGCGGTCGGACTCGGCGTAGCGGGCGCGGTCGCCGCGGGCGGCGGCGGTCGCGGTGGCCTCGGCGAGCGGGCGCAGCTCGTCCCAGCGAGCGGCCTCCACGGTGCGGGCGAGCCGCAGCATCACCGGCACCTCGATGAGCGCCCGCACCTCGGCCAGCTCGGCCAGTTCGCGGGTGGTGCGCCGGACGACGCGGAAGCCGCGGTTGGGCACCACCTCGACAGCCCCCTCGGCGGCGAGGCGCTGCATGGCCTCGCGCACCGGGGTTGCGGAGACGCCGAGCCGCTCGCCGAGGGCGGGGGCGGAGTACACCTCGCCGGGCGCCAGGTCGCCGCTGGCGAGCGCGGTGCGCAGCAGGTCGAGGACCTGGGCGCGCACCGAGTGGCGCAGCACCGGCCGCCCGGGGGCGCGCTCCGCCGCTCCGCCGTGCTCCACTCGGGTCCTCCTGTGCCGGTGATCCGGTCCCCGGCTCGCGCGGCAGGGGGCCGGTGTGCACGATAAGCGCACGGGACCGTCGTTCACACCTCCGGTAGATCCGATAAGGTAAGGCTTACCTGCCAACGATTACCTGTCCACGATCCGATGCGGTGGTCATCCGATGCCCGTCTCCGCTGTGCTGCCCGCCCTGGCCTGCCCCGTCGCGGACGCCTACGCGCGCCTGGCCGAGGTGTTCCCCTCGCTGGCCGTGCGGCGCCTGGCGGAGGACGCGGAGCACCCGAGCGGGCCCGGCTGGGTGCGGGCCTCGGAGCTGGCCGGGGGTGGTGCCGCGCTGGCCGAGTTCCTGGCCTGGGACGAGGAGCAGGTGCTGCGGGACTACGGGCAGCCGGCCCGCGCGGACGTGCTGGCCGGGTTCGGCTTCCACCGGTACGCCTGGCCCGCCTGCCTGCTGGTGACGGTGCCGTGGTTCCTGCACCGGCGGGTGCCCCGGGTTCCGGCCGCGGACGTCTCCTTCCAGCGGACGCTCGGCCGGATGACCGTACGGGTGCGGGAGTTCGCCTGCCTGCCCGGCGACCCGGCCGCCGCGCTGCCCGGCGCGCGGGTGGTGCCGGACGAGGAGGCCCTGCGCGCCGAGGTGCGGGCGGCCGTCGCCGAGCACCTGGAGCCGGTGCTGGAGGGGTTCGCGCCCCGGATGCGGCGCGGCCGGCGCGCCCTGTGGGGCATGGTGACGGACGAGATCGTCGAGGGCCTGTGGTACGTCGGGCACCTGCTGGGCGAGGAGCGGCGGGCCATGGCCGAGCTGGCGCTGCTGCTGCCGGGCTCTGCGGCCGCGAAGCCGTACGTGGGGACGGCGGGCTTTCGCGAGCTGACCGGCCCGGCGGGCGAGTCGCTGCCGACCCGCGACCGGGCGAGCTGCTGCTTCTTCTACACGCTGCGCCCCGAGGACACCTGCGTGACCTGTCCGCGCACCTGCGATGAGGACCGCGTCCGCCGGCTGACCACCGCCGCCTGACGGCCCGGCGTTCCTTGCGGCCGTTCACGCCACCCGTACGGGTGATGTCGACCGAACGCAACCCATGCTCCCCGCACGCTCGTTCGAGGTTATCGGCCCCGAGCGCGGTCCGGACGGCCCCGTTGGCGTGCTCTTGTCCCGAAACCGCGCCGGGCCCGTTTGCCGTGGGCCAGGATGACCGCCGGAACTTCCCCACCGCGAGTGATGCAAGGGAACTGGCGCATGAGACTGACCGACATATCGCTGGACTGGCTGCTTCCGGGCGCTGTGATGCTGGTCGGGGTCGTGGCGGCGGTGGCGGTGCTCACCCGGGCCAGGCGCGCCGGCGAGAAGGCCCCGGCCGACGACTCCTGGGAGCGCACCGAGGAGCGCCGGCGGCGCAAGGAAGCGGTCTACGGCACCGCCTCGTACCTGCTGCTCTTCTGCTGCGCCGCGGTGGCGGCCGCGCTCTCCTTCCACGGGCTGGTCGGCTTCGGCCGGCAGAACCTCAACCTGTCCGGCGGCTGGGAGTACCTGGTGCCGTTCGGCCTGGACGGGGCGGCCATGTTCTGCTCGGTGCTGGCCGTACGGGAGGCCAGCCATGGCGACGCCGCGCTCGGCTCCCGGCTGCTGGTGTGGACCTTCGCCGGAGCCGCCGCCTGGTTCAACTGGGTGCACGCACCGCGGGGGCTGGGCCACGCCGGGGCGCCGCACTTCTTCGCGGGGATGTCGCTGTCGGCGGCGGTGCTGTTCGACCGGGCGCTGAAGCAGACCCGGCGGGCCGCGCTGCGCGAGCAGGGGCTGGTGCCCCGGCCGCTGCCGCAGATCCGGATCGTCCGCTGGCTGCGGGCGCCCCGGGAGACCTTCGGCGCCTGGTCGCTGATGCTCCTGGAGGGCGTGCGCACCCTGGACGAGGCGGTCGACGAGGTCCGCGAGGACCGCCGGGAGCGGGAGCGCGCCCGGCAGCGGCAGCGCGAGGAGCGCAAGCTGGAACGGGCCCGGCTGAAGGCCTTCAACCGCCAGCACCGGGCCTTCGGCCTGGGCCGCGGCGGCCGGCAGGTGGACGTGCGGGCCGCGGCGGCGATGTCCGCCGGGCCGCTGGAGATGGGGTCGTCCGGCCAGCCGGCCGGAGCCCTGGAGGGCGCCGCGTCCGCCGCGGACCCCGCCATATCCGGCGCCTCCGGCGCGGAGCAACTGCCGCTACGCCACCGGCCCTCGCTCCAGGCGGTGAAGCCGGTCCCGGAGGCCGGCGCGGTCGACCTGACCGCGGAGGACGACACCCAGGCGCTGCCCCGGCTGGACTCGCTGGAGCAGAAGCTGAAGAGCCTGGAGCAGCAGTTCGGCTGACCCCCCGGCAACGGCGACGGCAACGGGGCGGATGAGTCCCGTACGGCCCGACGCGCGCACGCCCCCGGTTCCGCCCGCTCAGGCGGGGCCGGGGGCGTCCGCGTGTCCGACTCCGCCCGCAGCGGGTCCCGCGGTGTCCACCACCAGTCTCTCCGCCGGTCCGGCGGCGAGCTCGAACCAGACCACCTTGCCCACGCCGTCCGCCGACACCCCCCAGGAGTCGGCGAGCGTCTGGACCAGCATCAGCCCCCGCCCGTGGGTGCCGTCGTCCACGGTGGGGTCGCACGGGGTGGGCATCGCGGCGGTGAAGTCGCGCACCTCCACCCGCAGCGCCGCGCCGGGGGCGGGGCCCATGGTGGCGGTGACCACGGCCCCGCGATCGGTGTGCACCAGCGCGTTGGTGACCAGCTCGGTGGCGCACAGCTCCGCCGAGGCGGCCGAGTCCGCCTCCTCGGCCCAGTGGTGCCGCAGCAGCTCCCGTACCGCCCGCCGGACCTCCGGCACGGCGGTCATCTCCGCGCCGGCGACCTGGCGGCGCCAGTGGACCGGCCGCAGGGCGTCCGGCCGCGCCGCGCCGCCTGCGGTCTGTCCACGGGCCGGTCCGGCCGCGCCCTGACGCTCCATCGTCTCCCCCACCCGCACGTCGACTGCCCTTCCCCTCGAACAGGTTCACGGGATGCATGCCCGTGCCTGCGCAGCGTCACGCCTTCTGCCGTGCGGGGCCAAGAGGCGTCCGGGGGGCGCACTGCTCCACCGGGGGCTCGGAGCCGGATACGGGGCGGGGCGCGGCGGCCGGGACGTGCGCCCCGCCCCGGGCGCCGGTCTCAGGGCCGGGGGATGTTGCGCAGGTTGGAGCGGGCCATCTGCACCATCCGGCCCACCCCGCCGTCCAGCACCACCTTGCTCGCCGAGAGCGCGAAGCCGGTGACCATCTCGGCGCTGATCTTGGGCGGGATGGAGAGCGCGTTGGGGTCGGTGACCACGTCCACCAGCGCCGGACCCGGATGCCGGAAGGCCTCCTTCAGCGCGCCCGCCAGCTCCTTGGGCTTCTCCACCCGCACCCCGTACGCCCCGGCCGCGCGCGCCACCGCGGCGAAGTCCGGGTTGCGGTTCGAGGTGCCGTACGCCGGAAGTCCGGCGACCATCATCTCCAGCTCGACCATGCCCAGCGAGGAGTTGTCGAAGAGCACGATCTTCACCGGGAGGTCCTGCTGGACCAGGGTGAGGAAGTCGCCCATCAGCATGGCGAAGCCGCCGTCGCCGGAGAGCGAGACGACCTGCCGCTTGCGGTCGGTGAGCTGGGCGCCGATGGCCTGGGGCATGGCGTTGGCCATCGAGCCGTGGCTGAACGAGCCGATGATCCGGCGCCGCCCGTTGGGTGTGAGGTACCGCGCTCCCCAGACGTTGCACATCCCGGTGTCGATGGTGAACACCGCGTCGTCGTCGGCGACTTCGTCCAGCACCGCGGCCACGTACTCGGGATGGATCGGGGTGTGCTTCTCCACCTTGCGGGTGTAAGCCTTGACCACCCCCTCCAGGGCGTCGGCGTGCTTCTTCAGCATCCGGTCCAGGAACTTCCGGTCGTGCTTGGCGCGCACCCTCGGCGTCAGACAGCGCAGGGTCTCCCGCGCGTCGCCCCAGATCGCCAGGTCCAGCTTGGAGCGGCGGCCCAGGTGCTCGGGCCGCACGTCGATCTGGACGATCTTGACGTCGTCGGGCAGGAACGCCTGGTACGGGAAGTCGGTGCCGAGCAGGATCAGCAGGTCGCACTCGTGGGTGGCCTCGTAGGCGGCGCCGTAGCCGAGCAGCCCGCTCATCCCCACGTCGAACGGATTGTCGTACTGGATCCACTCCTTGCCGCGCAGGGCGTGGCCGACCGGGGCCTTGACCCGCTCGGCGAACGTCATGACCTCCTCGTGCGCCCCGCGCGTGCCGCTGCCGCAGAACAGGGTGACCCGGTCGGCCTCGTCCACCAGCCTCACCAGCGCGTCGATCTCCTCGTCGCCGGGGCGGACGGTGGGCCGGGAGGTGACCAGAGCATGCTCGTACGCCTTGGCGGGTGCGGGAGCGGCGGCGATGTCGCCGGGCAGGGCGACCACGCTGACCCCGGCCCGCCCGACGGCGTGCTGGATGGCGGTCTGGAGCACCCGGGGCATCTGCTGCGGGCTGGAGATCAGCTCGCAGTAGTGGCTGCACTCGGTGAACAGCCGGTCGGGGTGGGTCTCCTGGAAGTAGCCGAGGCCGATCTCCGCGGACGGGATCTGCGAGGCGAGGGCCAGCACCGGCGCCATCGACCGGTGGGCGTCGTACAGCCCGTTGATCAGGTGCAGGTTGCCCGGCCCGCAGGAGCCGGCGCAGGCCGCGAGGCGGCCGGTGATCTGCGCCTCCGCGCCGGCGGCGAACGCGGCGGCCTCCTCGTGCCGGACGTGCACCCAGTCGATGCCCGGGGTGCGGCGGACCGCGTCGACCACCGGGTTGAGGCTGTCGCCGACGACGCCGTACAGCCGCTGCACCCCGGCGCGGGCGATGATGTCGACGAACTGCTCTGCCACGTTCTGTTTCGCCATGCGTCCATCCACGCACGGCGGGAGGCGTCGCGCCTCCCGCAGACGCCCGGACCGGTCACGCCTCCCGGACGGCCGCGACGCCCGGACCGCTCACGCCTCCCAGATGGCCGCGCAGGTGCGGTCGTCGGCGTACCCCTTCACCCGGAGCTGGGTGTCGGCGAGGAACGCGGCCAGGCCCGGCGGGGCTCCCGCGCCCCAGCGGGCGGCCAGCTCCCCGGCGAGCGCCGGCTCGCCGCGCAGCGGCTCGGCCATGCCGCGCCCGGCGAGCAGCAGCACGTCCCCGGGGCGGCCCACCGAGGCGCGGAAGCGGAACGGCTCGGCCGGCGGCGCGGGCGGCTCCGGCGGCAGACCGGCGTACGACGGCGCGAGCGGCGGCGGCTCGGGGGCGGCTGGCGGCTGGGCCGGGGTCGGTTCGATGAGCTGCCAGCTGCCGTCCCGCAGCCGGAACAGCCCCCCGTCGCCGACGCCGAAGAACACCCGGATGCGGCAGGCGGGGTCGGCGGTCAGCAGCAGGCACCGCAGCCCCGCGGTGTACGCGTCGGGTGGCAGGCCGCGTTCGGCGGCGCGGGCGCGGAGCCGGCCGAAGGAGCGGTCGGCCAGCCGGTGCAGTCCGGAGCGCAGCTCGCCTCGGCGGCCGGCCCGGATGTCCTCCGACAGCCGGGCGTGGCTGCGTCCGACCGACTCGCCGATCCAGTGGCACAGGTCGGCGGCGGCCCGGTGGGCGCCGTCCGCGGTCCGGGCGCCGGTGGCGACGGCGACCAGCAGCAGCGCCTCGTCCCCGGCCCCGAACCGGGCGGTGAGCAGGGCGTCGCGGCGGGGTTCGCCGCGGTAGCGGGCAGAGTCGCCGCGCACCGAGGCGGCACGCAGCGTGCAGGCGCCGTAGCGGGCGCCGTCCAGCACGGTGTCGGCGGTGAGCCGGTCCAGCTCCTCGGGGTGCGCTGCGGGCAGCGCGGTGGGCTCGGGGTCGTAGGTGGGCGGGCCGTCGCCGACGTGGGCGGTACGGGGGCGGGGCACGCCGGCCGGCGGCGGCGGCACGGCCGGCGGGTGCGCGGGCGGCGGCGGCACCGAGGCCCCGGGCGGCTGGGCGCCGGGGAACGTGCGCGGGGTGCGCCGCTCGTGCGCCGCCGTCTCCCAGGGCGCGGGCGGACGGTTCCCCGGGGCGGGCGGCGGGGCGTCCGCGCCGTCGCCGTCGCCGTACAGCTTGTCCCACCAGTCGTCCGCGGCGCTGGAGGGCTCCCCCTGTGGGCTCATGACCCTGATTATCGACCGCGGGGGCGCGGCGAAAACGGCCCCGGGGAAAAAGTGGTCATCGTGCGGGGCTGACCGGTCGGACGGCGGAAGGTCCGCCGGGCGGCCCCACCCCCCACGGGAAGGACGCCCGGCGGACCGGTCTCGGTGGTGCGCCTGACGGCAGGTCAGCGCACGTCGGGGGCGCGGCGCACGCTCCGGGTGACGGTCTCGCCCAGCCGGTCGGCGAACGCGGCGCGCAGGGTCGCGGGGCGGCCGGTCGCGCCGCCGTGGTCCGCGGTCGCCGTCCGCCGCGTTCGGCGACGCGGGCCGCGGTCCGGGTCGTACCGCCGTCGTGGGAGTACGCGAGGGGGCCCGGGGCGAGCGGGGCGGGACGCCCCCTGGTGGCCGCCGGCGGTGCGGCCGATGGTGAGCCCGCGGGTGGTCGGCAGGGTCTTCGTCCCGTCCTCCGGCAGATCGTGCCGAGAGGGGCGGGG
>NZ_PVLV01000655.1 GCF_002982015.1 Streptomyces solincola | reverse complement strand
TTTGCAAGAAGAAAAGGGCACACGAGATTCCTATCCGTTGCGGGGGCGGGAGGATGGGAAAAAGAGAGAGGTGGGCGGTGGCCGCGGCGGTGGCAGCGGCGGAGGTCGGTCTCTCGGCGGCCGACCCGCCGGTGTTCGCACCAGTCGTCACCTCGGACGGCCCGCCGGCCACCTCCCCGGCCGTCTCTCCTGCCACTTCTCCGGGAGTCGGCGCAGTCTGCGCGGGAGAGGGAAGTGCGGGATCGATTCCGGCCACTTTGGGCAGGTGCGGCACGCTCATGGCAGGCGGCTCTCCGATGGGTGCGTCTCGCTGGGAAGCATCGCAAACCCCCATGTCAATGAGCGCCGCTGTCACTGCGTCCACATGTACACGCACACATAAGGAGATGTCCAGCATTGTCACGACTGGACGCGCGCCAATTCCGATGACCTCACGCTGGCCGGAAAAAGCGGTAGGGGGAAGGGTCTTGCGGTCGACTGAGCACCGTTCGAACCGGGCGTCCGCCTGACGGCTCGCGTCGGCACCGCCCACCTGGGTCGGCGCCCGGCCGAGGCCGGAGGGGCGTCATCCCGGACCCGTTGGGTACGTACATGTGTGTACACAGGTGTCTACCTGTCATGTGTGTGCACAAGTGTCTACCTGGATGTACGTGACCGGTGACGGCCGGGACACACGGGAGCGGCGCGGAACCCGGCGCCAGGCCCGCGCGTCCCATCCCTCGCGAGGCGGGACCGCACGGACGCTCGGCAGGAACACGTGGACGACGGGGACCAAGGGGACCACGGGGATCACGGGGCGCACGGCGGCTCGTGGAACGCCTGGCGCGCGCCAGGCACACGCCACCCCCGCGCCAGGTGTGGAATGGACAGACGGCGGTAGCCGGGACTCTCCGGACCCGCTTCGGGTCCGATGGCAGGCTCCGAGCCACGGAGCCGCCCGGCGGGACGGCGCAGTGCGACGAAACGGCACAGTGCGACGGACGCGGCGCCTCGCGAAGCGTGACGCGGCGAAGCAGCAGAGCAGCGAGAGCAGGCAGTACCCGAGCGTCGCCGTGCCCGCGGCACGGTGGCGCCGGTGTGGGACACGCGTCTCCCGGCCGGCCACCCGAGGCGGCCGAGCGGCGCGCGACAGTGGATGACCTCGGCGTTCAACGGAAAGGAACGAGCGCTCATGCGCGAGATCCTCGGAAGGCGACGCAGGCTCCGGCTCCGGCGCGGAAGGAGGGCTGACCACCTCGGCGCGGCGCTCCAATGCGCCACCGAGTGGGACTGGCCCGTACTCCCCGGCGTGGGACTGCCGGCCGCCGGCGGCCGCGGCGACCGCGACCGCGGTGACCGTGACCGCGGTGACCGTGACCGCGGTGACCGTGACCGCGGTTGCGCCTGCCCCGACCCCGCGTGCGCGGTACCCGGCGCGCACCCCTTCGACCCCGGGCTGCTGGCGGCCACCGCCGATGCCCGCATGGTCCGCTGGTGGTGGACCAACCGCCCCGACGCCCCGATCCTGCTCGCCACCGGCGGCAGAGCGCCCTGCGCGGTGAGCCTGCCCGCCGTCGCGGGCGCCCGGGCCCTGGCGGAGCTGGACCGGCTGGGACTCGACCCGGGGCCGGTGGTGGCGACGCCCACCCGCTGGTCGCTGCTGGTCGCGTCGTACACCCTGGAGCAGCTCGGCGAACTGCTGTACGCCAAGGACCGGGTGCCCGGCTCGTTGCGGTTCCACGGCGAGGGCGGCTATCTGGTGCTGCCCCCCTCGGACACCGGGAGCGGGCTGGCGCGCTGGGAGCGCCGGCCGCCAGCCGGGCCCGCCGCGCCGTGGTTGCCGGACGTCGAACTCGTCGTGGACACCCTCGTCGAGGCGAGCATCAGCACCCCGGACGACGGCAGCCGGCTCCACTACTGACCTCCTCCACCGGACCTCCTCCTTCGTCCCCCTCCGTCCTCCGTCCTCGGTCCTCCTCCGTCCACCGTCCTTCTCTCCGCCGTCGTGCGTGTCCGCCGTACGGGAGGGATGTACGCGGTACGGGACGGATGTACGTGACGGAGCCGCCCGTCGCCCGTTGGTCCGGGGGCGGGCGGTTCCGCGCGGTCACCGGCCGCGCGGGGACCGCCCGCACGATCCCCGCTTGGCAACAGGTGCCGGGCAGTAGGCAGGTGGGTGGCGATGAACCTCCGTACGACCGGCTCCTCCGCATGACCGGCTCCCCTCGCATGACCCGCCCCCTCATGACTCGCCGTCATGTGACCGGCCGTCGCGTGGCCGGTCTCCGTGCGACGCGTCTGCGCATGACCGGTCTGGTCGCGGCCGCGGCCTGCGCCGCACTCCTCCCCATGGCGGCCGAGGCCGCGACCAGACCGGTCATGCGCAGACGCGTCGCCCGGCGAC
>NZ_PVLV01000654.1 GCF_002982015.1 Streptomyces solincola | reverse complement strand
CCCGCCGCCTGGCCACCCGTCACCGCCGGGCCTCCGCCTCCACCGGCGGCGGCAGCGGCGGCGCCGGCCGGGTCGGGGCGGCGGGCCGGCGGCCCGGCAGGGAGACGGCGACCAGACCGGCGAGCAGGACGCAGGCGCCCGCGGCGGCGAGCGGGGCGGGCCGCTCCCCGAGCAGCGCCACCCCCAGCACCGCGGCCACCAGCGGCTCGGTCAGGCTGAGCGTGCCGGTGGTGGCCGCGCTGAGCCGGCCGACGCCCCGGGTGAACAGCAGATACCCCAGGGCCGTGGTCGCCAGCGCGAGCCACCCCACCAGCCCGGCCGTCCGCCAGGCGGCCAGCCCCTGCGGCGCGATCAGCAGCGCGGGGGAGACCAGCAGCCCGGCGCACAGCACGCTCACCGGGGCCGCCGTCGACAGGTCCCCGCCCCCCGCGCCCAGTCGCTTGGTCGCCGCGATGTACACGCCGAACGACGCCCCGGCCACCACGCCGTACACCACGCCGAGGACGTCGGTGCGTGCCCCGCTGCCCGGCAGCAGGAGCAGCACGATGCCGGTGACCGCGCACGCGGTGCCCGCCGCCCACCGCGGGGAGGTCCGCTCCCCGGCGAGCAGCCGCCCGCACACCCCGCTGACCACCGGCACCGTGCCGAAGGCGACCGCCGTGGCCAGCGCCGCCCCGCACCGCTCGACCGCTTGCAGGAAGCACACCTGGAAGCCGGCCGTCACCAGGACGCACACCCCCAGCCAGCCCCGCGTCCCGCGCCCGGTGAGCGTCCGCAGCCCCGCCGGACGCACCGTCAGCGCCGCCAGGACCGCGCCGCCCAGCAGCATCCGGGCGGCTCCCAGCGCCGCCGGGTGGACCCCCGTGTCCGCCCAGATCTGCGCGGGCCCCACCGTGCCCCACAGCACCGCCGCCGCCACCACCGGTACCACCGCGTTCACAACCGTCCCCCTCGTTCCCGCCTGCGACGACCCGCCCCGGGCCGCCTCGCCGAACCTAGCCCGGCCGGGCTCCCGGCCCCTCTAGGCCGAACCCATGAGAATCGCCCCTCTCCGCGGGCGGATCCGGTGTCTTCGCACCACACCGGCCGACCCGGCGGACCGGCGGCCCCCGGCCCGGCGCCGCGCCCGACGCTCGTGCCAGCGCCGCACGCCCGTGGGTACAACCCGTGTCTATGACGTGGTAACGGGCATCGCCCAGGGCGCGCCGCCAGGTTCCCCCTGCCGTCCGCGGTGAGCGTTCCGCGGACGGTGGAAGCCGTCGGCGGCCGCGCCCGGAACAGCGCGCGCCTCCGTCCCGGCGGCCTCACCTCGACGCAGGAGCGCTCTCACCGCATCCCGATTCGCGCCACCCCTGTCGACGCCCCGCCCCGAACCGCCCGTTCCGGCCCGGAGCCCGCACGGCCCGCCCGACCGGAAGCGCACCCTCCGCC
>NZ_PVLV01000653.1 GCF_002982015.1 Streptomyces solincola | reverse complement strand
CTCCCGCCCCCCTTCGGCCCCTGCCGCCACGGCTTTCCGCGCGCCGCCTGACCGGCCGTAGAATGATCGGCGGACCGGTGCGTTCCGGACAGCCGCGGCCGCGCCGCATAGGCCGGGCGCTCGCGGGAACCCGGGCCCTTCGCGGACGCGTCGGCGCCGGATCCCGGAGCCACCGCGCACCGGGCCGGTCCGGTGCGGCGGACGGCGCGACACCGCGGGATTGCGGGCACGTCGTCAGGAAAGGGGGTGCGGGCCTGTGCGTGCGGTTCTCGGACTCCGGCGCTGGCGGCACAATCCCCTGCGCCGGCCAACGGACCTCGCCGAGGCATGGGTGGCGCTCGTCGCCCTGCTGCTCCTTCTTCTCGCCGCCCCGGCCGCCGGATGGGCGGTGGGCGCGGCCACCGGCGCCTCCCTCCAGCAGTCGGCGGAGCTGCACAGCGCGCGCCACCACCTCACCACCGCGCACGTCATCGGGCCCGTCGAGGGCGAGGCCCCGGCCGGCGACCCGGACGCGGCGCTCACCCGGCAGGTGCGGCCGATGGTCAAGGCGTACTGGGCGACACCGGGCGGCGACCGGGTCACCGGCGCGCTGCCCGCCGCTCGCGCCGACTCCTGGCAGCCGGGCGACACCTTCGCGCTGTGGACGGACGGCCGGGGGCGCCCGGTCGGACGGCCGATGAGCCCGGACGACGCCCGGGAGCAGGCCGTGCTCGCCGGGATCGGCACCGCCCTGCTGGCGGCCGGGCTGGTCGAGGGCGCGCGCCGGCTGACCGTGTGGCGGATGGTGCGCCGGCGGTACGCGTGGCTGGACCGCGAGTGGGCCGGGACGGGCCCCGACTGGGGGCGCACCGGCGCCGGGAGCTGACCGCCTCCGCGGCCCCGGCCGACCGGCCACGTCCGCCCCGCCCCGCACGCTACGGTGGTGCGACCGTTCCACAGGCGGCCCTCGCGGGGCCGCCGGCACGACGAGGTGGGGGCAGAGCAGCACCATGGCACAGGGCACGGTCCAGGTGACGCACACCGGCACATCGCGGTGGCGGCGCCGCACGGGCGAGTACGCCTCCCTCGCCGCGGCCCTGGAGGCGGCCGGCGACGGCGACGTGCTCACCCTCTCCCCCGGCACCTACCGGGAGAACCTCGTGCTGGACCGGGCGGTGACCGTACGCGGCGCGGAGGGGGCGGCCGGTCCGGTGCGGCTGGCCCCGGTCGACGGGGTGCCGCTGACCGTGCGCGCCTCCGCCGTGGTGCTGGACCTCCAGGTGGAGGGGCAGGACAGTTCCGCGCCGGCCGTCCTGGTGGAGGACGGCACCCCGGAGCTGACCGGCCTGCGGATCACCACCCGCTCGGCGGCCGGGGTGGAGGTGCGCGGCGCGGCCCGCCCCACCCTGCGGCGCTGCACCGTGGACAACCCGGCGGGCGTCGGCATCGGCGTCCTGGACGGCGCGGGCGGGGTGTTCGAGGAGTGCGAGGTCGTCGCGGCCGGGCAGTCCGGTGTGGTGGTCGGCGGCGGGGCGCACCCGCGCCTCGAGCGCTGCCGGGTGCACCACGCCGCCGGCGCGGGCCTGGCGGTCACCGGCGAGGGCAGCGGTCTGGAGGCGGTCGGCTGCGAGGTGTACGAGATCCAGGGCAGCGGCGTGCGGATCGCCGCCCGCGCCGCCGCGCACCTCACCGACTGCCGGGTGCACCGCACCACTGGCGACGGGGTGGTGCTGGACACCGACGCGGTGCTCACCCTGGCCGACTGCGACATCCACGACGTGCCGGAGAACGCGGTGGACCTGCGCTCCCGCTCGGTGCTGACGCTGACCCGCTCCACGGTGCGCCGCTTCGGGCGCAACGGCCTTTCGGTGTGGGACCCGGGGACCAGGGTGGACGCCAACGGCTGCGAGATCCACGACAGTTCCGGTGACTACCCGGCGGTGTGGGTGAGCGACGGGGCGACGGCCGTGCTGGAGTCCTGCCGGGTGCACGACGTGCCGGACGCGCTGTTCGTGCTGGACCGGGGCTCGCGGGTGAACGTGGTGGACAGCGACCTGTCCCAGGTCCGCAACACGGCGGTGTCGGTGAGCGACGGGGCGACGGCCGAACTGGACGACTGCCGGGTGCGGGAGGCGTCCACCGGGGCCTGGTTCCGCGACCACGGCAGCGGCGGCACGCTGGCCGACTGCACCTTCGACGGCGTGCAGACCGGGGTGATCGTCACCAAGGGCGCCGACCCGTCGGTGGAGCGCTGCACCGTCAGCTCGCCCGCCGAGGCCGGGTTCTACGTCTCGGCCGAGGGGCGCGGCACGTTCAGCGGCTGCCGGGTCACCGGCAGCGGCGGCTACGGCTTCCATGTGATGGACGGCTGCCGCACGGTGCTGCGCCGGTGCCGCACCGAGCGGTGCGCGCGCGGCGGGTACGAGCTGGGAGAGGACGGGCCGGTGGCCGAGGACTGCGCCGGGGACGAGAGCGGGACGCGGGCGGCGGCCGCGCTGCCGGCGGAGCCGGCCCTGGCGCCGTCCCAGGGTGGGCTGCTCGGCGAGGTGTCCCCGGTCCAGGCCACGGGCCGGGTCCCGGCCCAGCCGGCGGCCCCCGCCCCCGCACCGGATCCGGCCGAGATCCGCGCGGCCCAGGACGTGCTGGCCGAACTGGACGCGCTGGTCGGCCTGGACAGCGTCAAACGCGAGGTGCGCACCCTCACCAACATGATCGAGGTCGGCCGGCTGCGGCAGGAGGCCGGGCTGAAGGCCGCCTCGGTCCGCCGGCACCTGGTCTTCACCGGCTCCCCCGGCACCGGCAAGACCACGGTGGCCCGGTTGTACGGGGAGATCCTGGCCGCGCTCGGCGTGCTGGAGCGCGGGCACCTGGTCGAGGTGTCCCGGGTGGACCTGGTCGGCGAGCACATCGGCTCCACCGCCATCCGCACCCAGGAGGCGTTCGACCGGGCGCGCGGCGGGGTGCTGTTCATCGACGAGGCGTACGCGCTCTCCCCGGAGGACTCGGGGCGGGACTTCGGCCGGGAGGCCATCGACACGCTGGTGAAGCTGATGGAGGACCACCGGGAGGCGGTGGTGGTGATCGTCGCCGGCTACACCGCCGAGATGGAGCGCTTCCTGACCGTCAACCCCGGGGTCGCGTCCCGGTTCTCGCGGACCATCACCTTCACCGACTACCTGCCCGGCGAGCTGGTGCGGATCGTCGAGCAGCAGGCCGAGGAGCACGAGTACGCGCTGGCGGACGGCACCGCGGAGGCGCTGGCCAAGTACTTCACCGAGCTGCCCAAGGGCCCGGCGTTCGGCAACGGCCGCACCGCCCGGCAGACCTTCGAGTCGATGGTGGAGCGGCACGCGGGCCGGGTCGCCGGGCTCGCCGAGATGAGCACCGACGACCTGACCCTGCTCTACCCGGAGGACCTGCCCGCGCTTCCCGGCGGCGTCCCGGAGCCGCTGTCGGGGGCGCCGTCCGCGTAGCCGCCGGGGGTGCGCGGGGCGGGCAGCGGCAGGGCCGGCGGCAGCCGGTCGAGCAGCACGGTGCGCTCCTTGGCGAAGACCGGGTCGGCCTGGTAGTCGCTGTGGCCGAGCACCGGTTCGGGCAGCGGGTGGTCGGGGGTTCGGCCGTAGGCCACCGGGTCGCGCAGCGCGCGGTGGTCCACCTCCGGTTTGCCGCCCTCGGCGGGCACCCGGACCGGGCCGCCGATCGGGTCGGTGTGCCGCCACAGGTTGCGCCAGCAGTACAGCTCCCGGTGCAGCGCACCCAGTTGGGCGGGCCCGAAGTAGGCGGGGAACCACCGCCCGTACAGCCGCTCCAGCGGGGAGCCGTAGGTGAGCAGCGCGACCCGGCGGCGGGTGCCGGCCGGCAGTTGCCACACCGCGGCGGCGGCCAGCACGCTGCCCTGGGAGTGGCCGGAGATGACCAGCCGGCCGCCGGTGCGCCCGGTCCACGACGCCATCCGCCAGGCCAGGTCGGGCACCGCCCGCTCGGCGTAGCAGGGCGGGGCGAAGGGGTGCGCGGCGCGCGGCCAGAAGGTGCCGACGTCCCACAGGATGCCGATGGTGCGCCGGGCGGAGGCGTCCTTGTAGGCCCGGCGGCCCCAGGTGACCAGCAGCACGAAGCCGAGGCCGACCAGCCAGGACCCGAGGGCCTGCGCCGTCTCGGCGACGGCCCGCACGAAGGCGTGCGCCCCGGCGAACGCCTGCCCCGGCACGGCCCCTTCGGCCCACGCCCCGGCGACCGCGCCGGCGCCGAGGAGCACGGTGGCGCCGGACACCAGGCCCACCAGTCCGGGTGCGGCGTCGGTGAGGGCGGCCCGGGCGCGGGTGGCGGCGATCCGGCGGGTGCGCACCGGGTCGGGCCGCTCGTCCGGGTACTGCGACTCCACGACCGGGCCGAGCCGGCGGGCGGTGACGGCGGTGCGCACCGCGAGGTGCAGCAGCGGGACGAGGAGCAGGGCCAGCAGCACCGGGATGACCGAGGCCTGCCAGCTCAGCAGCACCGGCGGGCCGGCGATGGGCCCTTCGCCGGCGCCGGGGGTCGCCGGCCCGTCGAGCCAGTCGGCGACCCGCTGGGAGACGCCGCCGGTCATCACCCCGCCGAGGGCGCAGGCCAGCGTGGCGACGGCCGGACCGCCGAGCCCGCCCAGCACGGTGCGGCCGGCGGGGGCGCGGCGGTGCAGCGCCCAGGCGGTGGCGGCCAGCGCCAGGATCAGCGCGCCCTGGGCGAGGGTGAGCACGCTGAAGGCGGCGTCGCCGGGGAGGGTGCCGGCCGAGCGCCACGCGGGGCGGGACCAGCCCGCGTACAGGGCGGAGAGCAGCAGCAGGGCGGTGGCGGCGGCGGGCAGCCAGCTCACCAGGGCCCGGTCGACCCGGTCGTCCGGGCGGCGTTCGCCCCGGCCCCGGCGGCACACCACCCCCACCACGAGCACCCCGGTGAGCAGCAGCGCGGTCTGAAGGAGCGAGCCGGTGAGGGTGCGGTCGTGGCGGGCGGCGGCGCCGCTCAGCGCGGCGGCCACGGTGAGCAGCCCGGCGGCGGTGTGCGCGGCGCGCAGCCGGGCGACCAGCCGGCGCCCGTACCAGAACCCGGGCCGGCCCAGCGGGGGCCGCGCCTGTTCGGCCGCGTCGGGCTCCGGATTTCCGCGCGGAGGGCGTTGGGCCTCGTAGGCGCTCCAGGTGCGGTGGGAGAGAAACCACAGCAGGGCGACCAGCGCGGTGGGGAGCACGGCGGCGAGGGCGAGCCGGCGGCCGGGCTGGGACCACCAGCCGCCGCCGTCCGCGGCGAGGAAGCCGAGCCAGGACCGGGACCCGGCGCAGGCGGCGGATCCGGCGCACTGCCAGGCGACGAGGTCGAGGGCGACCTCGCAGGCGGCGGCGGTGAGCAGCACGGTCAGGCTGAGCGCGACCAGGCGCACCAGCGTCCCGTACGCGCGGACGGCGGCCGAGTGCCGCGTCGCCGGCGGGCGCATCCAGTGCGCGAGGTTGACCACCATGAACGGCAGGAGCAGCAGCCACAGGGCGCGCGAGCCGTTGCCGGAGGTCAGGCCGGACCAGCAGTACGCCTCGGGCACCAGGCCGTCGGCGAACCGCTCGGGCGCCCTGTGGCTGCTGCTCCTGCCGTTCATGGTGGTCAACCTCGCGCACTGGATGC
>NZ_PVLV01000652.1 GCF_002982015.1 Streptomyces solincola | reverse complement strand
GCGGGTCCTCAGCGGCTCGTCCGCCTCGAACAGCGCGAACAGCTTCTCGGCGACCGCCTCCGGGTCCGCCCCGCCCACCGGCTCCAGGTCCACCGGCTCGTACCGCTCGCCGCGCAGCGCCGCCTCGTCCAGCAGCACCGTGTCGATCTGCCCGATCCGCCGCAGCACCGTCCGGTCCATCACCACCGTCCCGCGCAGCGACAGCGCCCGGCCCAGACTGGTGGCGAACCCCTCCCGGCCGGCCCCCGGCGCCTTCGGCAGCGCCGCCAGCGCCACCGCGAAGCCCTTGCGCGGTCCGGCGAACGGCGCGGCCAGCGCGCCCGCCGCCAGCCCGGCCGCCATCGCCCGCTCGGCGTACCGGTCGGCCCGGTCCGACGGCTCGGGGCCGGGCCGGGCCGCCGCCACCGGGTCGGCCGCCGCGTGCTCGGGTCCCCGCACCAGCTTCGGCTCGGCCTCCTCCCACGCCGCCCGCTCGGCCGCCGCCTCCCGCCACAGCGCCACCCGCTCCACCACGTCCAGCACCAGCCCGCCGCCCCGGGTCGCGGCGCCCTGGGCGAGGGCGTGCACCACCGGCAGCAGCGACTCGGCCTGCTCGGCCGTGGACACCCCGGCGGCCAGGCGGCGCAGCGCCGGATGGTGGTGCAGTACGCCGGCGAGCCCGGCCACCTCGGGGGCCAGCCTCAGCCACGGCGCGAGCCGGCGCACGGCGGTCATCCCCAGGGCCACCGAGTCGGCGGCCAGCGCGGGCAGCGTCTGCCGGGTCCGCGGCCCCTCGCTGGGATGGTGCGGCTCCGCCTCGTCCTCCCCGGCCGCCCCCCCCGCCCGCCGCACCAGCGCGACCAGCTCCCGCTCACTGGGCGGGGCGTCGGTGACCGCCACGATCACCCGCTCCGAAGGTCCGTTGACCCGCGCCCACTCCACCCCCGGGTGCGCCTGGAGCGCCTCCTCGATCCGCGCGGCCAGCAGAGTGCCGCCCGGCCCGTGCAGCCCGTGCGCGGCGACATGGCAGCGGCCCTCCCGCCACCACACCCCGCGCCGGGGCACCCCGAGCAGCACCCCCGCGACCTCCGCGGCGCCGCGCGCCCCGGCCGCCATCCCGTACCCGACCCCGCCGGCCACCGGCCCGACCAGACCGGCCGTCAGCAGGGGCAGACTTGGCAGCGACACCATGAGCGGCCTCCGGAAGGTTGGCGCGACCGCCCGCTCCCGGACGGCCGTCCCTCCCCATCCTCAACCCGAAACGGACAAAACGCCCAGGGGGGAGGCGGTCAGAAGCCCCTGGTCCGCTTCGCCGCCCGGCGCAGCGACGCCGACGCGGGGGAGCGCATGAACAGCCGGGCCAGCTCCCCGCCGAGGTTCACCCCGATCGCGATGGCCAGTGCCAGCGCCGCCGCCCGCGCCAGCGACGTGAAACCGTCGTCCATGTTGTTCTGCGCGATGTTCAGCACACCCAGATAGGTGGCGCTACCGGGCAGCAGCGGCCCGATCGCCGCCGTCACGTACGGCAGCGAGGAGGTGTGCTCCCAGCGCGCCATCAACTGCCCGAACAGGCCCACCGTGCCCGCCGCCGTCGCCGTCGCCATCACCGACGACCCGCCCGCCGTCACCGCGATGGACGCGTACACCACCCACGCCACCCCGCCGTTGAGCGCCACGAACAGCACGGTGATCCGCTCCTGCTGGAGCAGTACGGCGAAGGTCACCGACAGCAGCACGGCCGCCAGGATCTGGATGACCGGCCGCTCCTCGGTGTTCAGCACCCCCTCCGGGTTCAGCGACGTGCCGGCCAGTCGCAGCCCGCCGTACAGCACGGACAGCACCCCGACCACGATCGCCACGAAGAAGTACCCGACCTCCAGCAGCCGGGCCGACGCGGTGATGTAGAAGCCCGTCAGCCCGTCCTGCACGGCCGCCACCAGCGCCCGCCCCGGGATCAGCGCGAACAGTCCACCGGTGATCACCGCCGAGGGCTGCAACCCCGCGTGCAGCAGGCTCGCGCCCACCCCCAGCGCCGCCGGAGGCGCGGCCGCCACCGCGAACTGGTAGAACTCCGGCAGCCCGCGCCCGGCCGCCAGCCAGGCCAGCCGGTCGCCGAGCATCGCGCCGGCCGCCGCGATCAGGAACACCGCGAGCCCGCCGCCCAGCAGCAGCGACGCCGACCCGGCCAGCCCCCCGGCGGCAGCCGTCAGCACCCACCCCGGATACGGGTGCCGGTTGCGCCGGATCTCCGCCAGCCGCCGGTACGCCTCCTCCAGCGACACCTCCTGGTCCGCCGAGTTGATGTCCGCGACCAGCAGGTACACCGCCGTCAGCCGGGTGTAGTCCGTCCCCCGCCGCCGCACCGTCCGGCTCGCCGTCACCGGATCGTCCACCAGCGACGGCTGGTGCGTGACCGACAGCAGCGTGAAGGTCACCGTCGGCTCGCACCGGTCCAGCCCGTACGAACGGCAGATCGCGAACATCGCCGCCTCGACGTCCTCCGCGCCCTCACCGCCCGCCAGCAGCAGCTCCCCGATACGCAGGGTCAGGTCCAGCACGCGCGGCACGGCCGGCCCGGTGTCGTCCTCCTGCTTCTGCGCCGGCTCCGGCACCGGCCGCTCGCTCACCGGCATCCGCAGCATCGTGCGCATGCGGTCCTGCCACGGCGCGTCCCGCGACAGCGTGACCGCCGGGAACCCGTGCGCCGGGGTGAACGCCGGCGGCGACTGCCGCGCCGAGTACGTCGCCGGCACCGCGAACGCCGACCCCTCCGGCTCGGCGGCCTGGGCCTCCGCCGCGTACCCCTTGGGCATCGCGAACTCGGACGTCGGCTGGTCCAGCTCAGGCAGCGGCGGCTGCTCCACGCCCAGCGGCGGCGTGAACGCGCTGTGCGCCTCGTCCGACTGAGGCTTGCGGTCCTCCTGACCGTCCCACTCCGCCGCCACCGTGCTCGCTCCTACTCCCGTCCGACTCCGCCCGTGCCCGCCGGCCCGCCCCACCGGACGCATCCGGCCCACCAGACCCGCCTGCCCAGTATGGGCGCCTTCAACGGCCCCGGGGCCACCGGCCCGCCGGGCGCGCGCAGGGCCCGGGGCCCGCCCGGCAGGACCACCGGGGAGCCGAGGCGTCCGGGGTATGCGAACGGGCGGCGCCGCCCGCCTTTCGGCAGGGGCGCCGCCCGTTCGGCGGAAGGCGCGGGGCGTGAGGATGCCCGGGGCCGGTGCGTCAGTGCTGGTCGCCCTGAGCGGCCAGGCGCTTGTAGGAGTTCTCGATCTCGGCCTCGGCCTCGGCGCGGCCGACCCAGTTGGCGCCCTCGACGGACTTGCCGGGCTCCAGGTCCTTGTAGACCTCGAAGAAGTGCTGGATCTCCAGGCGGTCGAACTCCGACACGTGGTGGATGTCGCGCAGGTGCTCCACCCGCGGGTCGGACGCCGGGACGCAGAGCAGCTTGTCGTCGCCGCCCGCCTCGTCGGTCATCCGGAACATGCCGATGGCGCGGCACTTGATCAGGCAGCCCGGGAAGGTCGGCTCGTCCAGGATCACCAGCGCGTCCAGCGGGTCGCCGTCCTCGCCGAGGGTGTTCTCGATGAAGCCGTAGTCGGCCGGGTAGCTGGTCGACGTGAACAGGCGGCGGTCCAGCCGGATACGGCCGGTCTCGTGGTCCACCTCGTACTTGTTCCGCGACCCCTTCGGGATCTCGATGGTGACGTCGAACTCCACGGGTGGTTCCTCCATGATTCAGCACAGGACAAAACGACGGTGACGCCGCGCCTCGGCGGCGCCCCCGGCCGATTCGGACCGCCGTGCTGCCCGGGGGTGCCGTGCTCGCGGCACAGCTCGGTGGTTAAGTGTCCCTCACGCAACCGAGTGCTCGCGAAAGGGGCTGGTCAGCCGTGCTGGAGCCGAAGATGCTGCGGCTCACCGCGACCTCCGCGGCGCTCGGCCTCGTCCTGTCGGCCGGGGTGGTCGCCCTGGCCGGCCCCTGGGACTCGGGTCAGCGTACGGCCGAACGGGTCGCGGCGGTCGCCCACCCCCGTACGGGTGGCGCAGATCACGGGCCGGAGGGCTCCGCGCGCCCCGGTCCCGGCCGCCCCGGCGACCCGGCGACCGGAGAGCCGGGCTCCGCGCGCCCCGACTCCGGCCGCCCGGGCGACGCCGCCCCCGGCCGCCCGGGGCCCGAGCCGGCCCCCAGCGCTCCCGGCGTGCTCGCCGCGCTCGGCGCCGGCGCCGCCGCCAAGGCCGCCGCCCCCTCGCCCGCCGCGCTCGGCAAGCGGCTCGACCCGCTGCTCGCCGCCCCCGCGCTCGGCGCCCGCCGCACCGCCTCCGTCATCGACGCGAGCACCGGCCGGGTGCTGTACGCCAAGGGCGCCACCACCGCGATGACCCCCGCCTCCACCATCAAGCTCGCCACCACCGTCGCCGCGCTCTCCGCCCTCGGCCCCGACCACCGCATCCCCACCACCGTGGTCGCCGACGAG
>NZ_PVLV01000651.1 GCF_002982015.1 Streptomyces solincola | reverse complement strand
GCCCCGGCCCGCCCCCGTACGCCCCGCCCGCGGGGGTGGCTGACGTGCACGGCACCACCGCGCTCCTGATCGAGCTGGGCGGCGTCATCCTCGCCCTCGGCCTGGTCGGCCGCCTCGCCGGCGTGATCGGACTCTCCCCGATCCCGCTCTACCTGCTCGCCGGACTCGCCTTCGGGCACGGCGGCCTCATGCCGCTGTACGCCAGCGAGGGCTTCGTCGCCGCCGGGGCCGAGATCGGCGTCATCCTGCTGCTGCTCATGCTGGGCCTGGAGTACAGCGCCTCCGACCTGGTCACCAGCCTGCGCACGCAGTACCCCTCGGGCCTGGTCGACCTGGTCCTCAACGCCACCCCCGGGGCCGTCGCCGCGCTGCTGCTGGGCTGGGGGCCGGTCGGCGCGGTCGCCCTGGCCGGCGTCACCTGGATCTCCTCGTCCGGGGTCATCGCCAAGGTCCTCACCGACCTCGGCCGGCTCGGCAACCGCGAGACACCGGTCATCCTCGGACTGCTGGTCATCGAGGACCTCTCGATGGCGCTCTACCTGCCGCTGCTCACCGCGCTGGTGGCCGGCGTCGGCCTGGCCGGCGGCGGCGTCGCGCTGGCCGTCGCGCTCGGCACGGTCGGGCTGGTGCTGTACGTGGCGCTGCGCCACGGCCGCCTGATCAGCCGCGCGGTCTCCTCCGACGACCCCGAGATGCTGCTGCTCGTCGTACTCGGCACGACGGTGCTGGTCGCCGGGCTCGCCCAGCGCCTCCAGGTCTCCGCGGCGGTCGGCGCGTTCCTCGTCGGCATCGCGCTGTCCGGGGAGGTCGCCGAGGGCGTCCGCCGCCTCTTCAGCCCGCTGCGGGACCTCTTCGCCGCCGTCTTCTTCGTCTTCTTCGGGCTGTCCACCGACCCGACCGCGATCCCGCCCGTCCTGCTGCCCGCCCTGCTGCTGGCCGCCGCCACCGCGATGACGAAGATCGCCACCGGCTGGTACGCGGCCCGGCGTGCGGGCATCGGCCGGCGCGGCCGGCTCCGCACCGGCGGGGCGCTGGTGGCCCGGGGGGAGTTCTCCGTCGTCATCGCGGGCCTCGCCGCCGCCACCGAGCCCAGGATCGGGCCGCTGGCCACCGCGTACGTGCTCATCCTGGTCATCGCGGGCCCGCTCGCCGCCCGCTGGGCCGGGAGCGGCCGGCGCCCCGGCCCGCGCCCGCGCCGCCGCCCGCTCGGCCGCCTGCTGCGCCGCCGCGACCGCCCGCCCGGGGCGGACGGCGACCCCCGCGGCCGCTCGCCGTCCGCCTCGGCCGCCGCCAACCCCTGAGCCCCCACCGGGTGCGGGCGCCGCCCCCCGCACAGACCATGGGACGGGGCGCGGCGCGGGACGCCGCACCCCGGCGCCGACCCCGCCCGTCCGCAGGAGGCAGCCATGCCCACCGATCCTTCCTCCGCCGGATCTCCCTCCGCCGAGCCCCTGCCCGCGGGACCCGCCGCCCCCGGTCCGGACGCAGGGGGCACGGCCCCGGCCGTGCCCGCCTCCGGCGCGGGGGCCGGGCCGGGCGACCGGGCCGCCCGGCGCGGGGCGTTCGCCGCGGTGGCGCTGGCGCTGTTCTGCATCCAGGTCGACTTCTTCGCGCTCAACCTGGCCATCCCCGGCATCTCCGCGGAACTGGCCGTCACCCCGGCCGCCGCCCAGTGGACGCTCTCCGCCTACATGCTGGCCGTCGGCTGCTTCTTCATCGTCGGCGGCCGGCTCGGCGACGTCTTCGGACGGCGGCGCACCCTGCTCGCCGGGGCCGCGCTGTTCACCGCCGGCTCGGTGGCCTGCGCCCTCGCGCCCGGCCTGGGCGCCCTGGTGGCCGCCCGGATCGTGCAGGGCATCGGAGCCGCACTGGTCTTCCCGGTCTCCGTCTCCGTCATCACCAACGTCTTCCCCGAGGCGGGCCGGGCACGGGCGCTGGGCGCGGTGTTCGGCGTCGCCAACATCGGCACCGCGCTCGGCCCGTTCGTCGGCGGCGGGCTCACCGAGGGACCCGGCTGGCGCTGGATCTTCTGGCTGGTCGCGCCGCTCAGCGCGCTGTCTCTGCTGATCGCGCTGCTCAAGGTGCCCGACTCCCGCGACCCGGACGCGCCCCGCCAGCTCGACCTGCCGGGCTGCCTCACGGTCGTGGTCGGGCTGGCCGCGCTCACGTTGGCCGTGGAGCGGGGCAGCGCCTGGGGCTGGGACCACCCGCGCACCCTGGTCGCCTTCGGGATCGCCGTGCTCGCGGGCGCGCTGTTCATGCTGCGCGAGCGCCGGGCCCGCCACCCGCTGATCGACCTCGGCCTCTTCCGCAACGTCCCCTACGTCCTGGTCACCGGCATGGGATCGATCGCCAACATGGGCTACGGCGTGACGGTCTTCCTCGCCACCCTCTACCTCCAGGGCGTGCGCGGGCTCTCGCCGCTGGCGGCCGGGGTGGTCTTCCTCGCCCCCGCCGTGCTGGTGGCGCTGACCGGGCCGCTCGGCGGCTGGCTCTCGCCCCGGGTCCGCCCCACCGCCGTGATGGCGCTGGCCGGCGTGGTGGCCGGCACCGGCATGCTCGCCCTCAGCGTGGTCGAGGCGTGGTGGCTGTACGTCCCGGTCTTCGCCTGGTGCGGCCTGGGCCTGGGCCTGGGCTGGACGTTCTCCAGCGTGGCCACCCAGCAGGTGGTGCCGCCGGCCCGGGCCGGCGAGGCGTCCGGGGTGCTGCTGACCTTCCTGGTCACCCTCGGCGCGATCGCCCTCGCGGCGGCCGCCTCCGCCCTCACCGCGCTGACCCCCGAGCGGCCGCCGGAGGAGGCGTACGACCTGATCCTGCGGGTCGGCGGCGTGGTCATCCTCGCGGCGGCGGCGGTCGTCATGGCCGTCCGCCGCCGCCTGGTGCGCCGGGGCGTGCTCCCGCCGCTGTCGGTGCGCGGGAGCTGAGGAGCCGAGCGGGGCAGGACCGCCGCGGCGGGGCGCGGCGGCGGCCGTGAGGCCAGGCGGCGAGGCCAGTGGGGTCAGGCCGTGCGGTCGGGGCGGACCTTCACGTGGTCCTCGGCCAGCTCCAGCAGGGCGCGGTCCACCAGCCCCAGTCTCGCCGCGTACTCGGCGGGCAACTGGAGCCGCCCGGCGCGGTCCAGGGTGACGAACTCGTAGGCCCGGGTGGTCTCCTGGCCCTCGGCGTCGACCTCGGTGCGGCGCCGCACCTCGGAGGAGGTCCGCCCGTCGCGGACGGCCACCGTACGGCTCACCTCGGACGCCACCGCCGTGTCATGCGTGACGATCATGACGGTGGTGCCCAGCTCCTCGTTGGCCCGGCGCAGCGCGGCGAAGACCTGCTGCCCGGAGACGGAGTCCAGCTCCCCGGTGGGCTCGTCCGCCAGCAGCAGCGCCGGGCCGTTGGCCAGCGCCACCGCCAGGGCGACCCGCTGCTGCTGGCCGCCGGACATCTGGCGCGGCAGCCGGTCCCGGCAGTCGTCCACGCCCAGCATCGCCAGCAGGTCCCGGCACCGCTCAGCTCGCCGCCGCGCCCCGGCCCGTCCGCCGCGCCCGCCGCGCAGCGTCATCGGCAGCACGGTGTTCTGGGCGGCCGTCAGATACGGCAGGAGGTTGCGGGCGGTCTGCTGCCAGACGAAGCCCACCACGTCCCGCCGGTAGCGCAGCCGCTCCCGGGCGCCCATGGCGAGCAGGTCGCGGCCGGCCACCCGGGCCGCGCCGGCCGTGGGCACGTCCAGTCCGGCGAGGATGTTCATCAGCGTCGACTTGCCGCTGCCGGAAGCGCCCACCAGCGCGGTCAGCTCGCCCGCGCGCACCAGCAGGTCGAGGCCCTGGAGCGCCTGCACCTCCACGCCGTCGGCGGTGAAGATCCGCACCAGCCGGTCGCACACGACCAGCGCGTCCGCCCCGTACGCCGGCTGCTCGCGGCGGGCCGCCGCCCGCCGCTCCAGCTCCGTCAGCGTGGTCGTGGTGTCCGTCATCGTCCCTGGCGCCTTCCGTTCGTCGTCGTCGGCCCGTGTGCCGCGGTGCACCGCGCCCTCACCCCTCGCCCTGCTCGCCCGCGCGCAGCTCGGCGGCCGGGCCGCGCCGGGCCGCGCGCCACGCCTGGACGAGCGCGACCAACGCGGTCAGCAGCAGCACCCCGCCGGAGGCCGCCAGCAGCGTCCAGCCGTCCGCCCGCAGCGGCGCCGCGCCGGGCGGCGCCGCCGTCCGGCCCGCGGCGAACGCCAGGCGCTCCAGCGGCAGGCCGGGGGCGAGGAGCTCCACCGCGGCCCAGCCCACCAGCAGCCCGCCGAGCACCGCCGGGACCGCGACCGGCAGCGATTCGACCAGCAGCAGCGCCCGGGCCTGCCGCCGGGTCAGCCCCATGGTGCGCAGCCTGGCCAGCAGCGCGGTCCGCTCGGGCGCGCCGTGCAGGGCGGCGACCACCAGGGTCAGCGCCGCGTACGCCGCGCCGGCCCCCACGGCGGCGGCGAAGATCCGCTCGGCGCCCCGCTGGAGGGGCGCGTCCGCGAAGGCGGCCCGCGCCTCGGAGCGCAGCGTCAGCCGCAGCCCGGGATCGGCGGCGCGGACCGCGTCCCGCAGCGCCGCCCCGGGCAGGCGGCCGTCGTCGTCGCCGGCGGCCAGCAGCAGCGTGGGGGCCGTCAGAGTCCGGGCGGCGGTGGCGGGGGCCTGCCGCCGCACCGCCGCGGCGTCGACCAGGAGGAACTCGCCGTCCGGCACGGCCGGGGTGCGGGCGTGCACGGCGGTGACGCGGATCCGCAGCGGGCCGGAGCCCGTGACGACGGTCTGCTCGCCGCGCCCCAGGGCCTCGGCGGTCTTCGCGGAGGCGATCGCCGGAATCGCGCCCCCGTCCCGCACCGGGCCGTGCGCCGTCAGCGCGGCCGACCCGCCCCCGCCGGAGTCGGCGGCGAACCGCCCGTAGGCGGCGGGGTCGACGGTGACCAGGGCGGGGGAGGGGCGGTGGTCGCCGGGCAGCGTCAGCGACTCCTCCACCCGGACCGCGGCCGCCGCCCGCACCCCGGGCAGCGACGCGGCTCGCGCCACCAGTGCGCCGGGCAGCGGGGCGGCGCGGTCCTCGGCGGCCACCCGGGCGTCGGCGCCCACGGTCCGCAGCGCCAGAAGGTCGCGGGCGTCGGCGATCGACGCGAGCACCGACCCGCCGAACCCGGCGGTGGTCAGCGCCACCAGCAGCACCAGCAGCGGCAGCACCCCGGTCTGCCGGGTCCGCCCGGCCCGGGCCAGGCCCAGGAAGCCCAGCAGACCGCGGGAGCGGGCCGCCGGCCGGGCCGCCCACCGCAGGGGCAGCGGATACAGCCGCACGAGGACGAGCGCGGCGATCAGCCCCACCAGCACCGGGGCCGCGCTCAGCAGCAGGTCGCCGCCGTCCTGCGCACCGCGCCTGCGCAGCCCGAGGACCGCGCCGGCCGCCAGGAGCAGCAGCGTCGCCTCGGCGACGGTCCGGCGGCGGCCCGGCCGGGCCGCCACCGCGTCCGCCCGGCCGGCGAGCGTCCCGGCGCCGCGCAGCGACACCAGCGCCGACACCGGCAGCGCCGCGCAGCCCAGCGCGGCGACCACCGCGGCCGCCGCGACGGAGGCGGCCGTCCGCCCGCCGTCCACCAGCCACAGCGCGGCGCACAGGCCCAGGCCGGCGGCCGGCACGGCGACCGCGGCGGACTCCGCCAGCAGCCTCGCCCCGATTCCGGCGAGGGAGCCGCCGCGGGCCCGCAGCAGCGCCAGCTCGGCGCGGCGGCGGCCGGCGAACAGCCCGGCCGTCAGCGCCACCGCGACCGCGGCCACCACCCCGGTGGACACACCGGCCAGCGCCACCAGCGGCGACACCGCGTCGGCCACCCCGCGGTGCTCGGCCAGCACCGCTTCCAGCTCGGTGGTGAGCACCGTGTTGGGCCCGGTCGCCTCGCGCAGCGCGATCAGCCCCGGGCCGCTCTCCAGCCACGCCACCCGCCCGGTCAGCGCGGGGACCTGTGCGGCGGTGAAGCCGGCCGGGTCGGGGGCCACCGCCCAGTACGGCTGCGGGCGGCCCTCGGTGCCCAGCAGGGCCGGCGCCGCACCCGGGTCCAGCAGCAGCGCGGCCCGCCAGAACGACTGCGGCGGGACGCCCGCGGTGACGGCCAGGCCCGGCGTGCGCAGCAGCTTCTCGGCCGACCAGTAGCCGCGCTCCGGCTCGCGGGGAGCGACGACACCGGTGATCCGCACGGCGTACGCCGGCCGGTCCCCGCTGCCGCCGGCGTGCACCACCGAGCCGACCCGGATCCGCATCCTCGCGGCGGTGTCGGCGGTGACGGCCGCCTCCAGGCGCAGGGTGCCCGCCGTCGCACGGGCCGCCGCGGACGGCAGCCTCCCGGCGCGGACCTCCGAATGCCCTGCCAGCCCGGACTGCGCGGCCAGCGCGATCTGCGGCGGCACGCCGTCCGGCCGCGGCAGCCAGGTGTCGTGGGCCGCCACCAGCGTGCCGGTGCGCACCCCGTACGCCGACTGGCGCGGGTCCGCGCGCAGCGGCTCCGGCACGGCCGCCAGCACCCGTCGGTGCGCCGCCCCCAGCGCCTCGGGGCCCAGCGCGCGGCGGCGCTGGTCCTCCGGCACGTTCAGCCCCGGCTCGCCGCCGGTCACCGCCAGCGCGGTGCGCGCCGGGTCGGCCCCGGCGACCGCCCGGCGCAGCGCCGACGTCTCGTTGCCCTCCACCGCCCGGGGGAACGCGGCCGCCAGGCACGCCGTCAGCAGCACCAGCACGCCGAGCGCGAGCGCCGCCGCCGGAGCGGCCCGCAACCGCGTACCCACCCACCCGCCGGTGCCGCCGGCTGTCGGTTCGCGTGCCGTCATGTCGTCTCGCCTCCGCGCCGCAGCAGTTCGGCGGTGCGGGTCCGCCGCACCGTCAGCGCGACCGCCGCGACCAGCGGCGCCACCGCCACCGCGGCCGCGAGCAGCAGCGCTTCCGCCACCGGCAGCGCGACCACCGCCGCAGGCACCGGTGCGGCACCCCGGTCGTCCAGGACCAGCAGCGGCACCACCGCCCGGGTGACCGCCGCGCCCAGCCCGAGACCGGTCAGCACCGCCACCCCGATCAGCACGCCCTGGTCGAGCGCCGTGTGCCGGGCCAGCGTCCAGCGGCTCGCGCCCAGCGCCCGCAGCGCGGCCAGCTCGGTGCGGCGGGCCCGCGCGGCGCCCACCACGCCCACCGCGTACCCCACCGCGGCCAGCAGCGCGGCGGCCGCCGCCGCGGCCCGCAGCGCCGTGCGGGGGGCCGCGCCCAGCGGGTCACCGGCCAGCTTGGCCGCCACCTCGTCCCGCACCAGCACCTCGGCCGGATCCACGTCCGGCCGGTCCCGCAGCGTCCCGGCGACCGATGCCGCCCGGCCGGGCGGCATCGGTCGCCGGG
>NZ_PVLV01000650.1 GCF_002982015.1 Streptomyces solincola | reverse complement strand
CCGAAGTCGGCCCCGCGTCCCATGGTGGCCAACCGGGCGGCCCCCGGCCCGTGCCGTTCGCGCCCTGCCCCGGGGCCGCCCGGTTTGCCACCATGGGACGCGGGGCCGACTTCGGGGGGACGGGGAGCGTATGAAGCGCATCGGGGTCACCGGCCACCGGGACATCCCGCCGGAGCTGCACGCCCATGTGCGGGCCGCCATCCACGAGACCTTCCGCGGCCACGGCGGCGGCGCCGGCCTGGAGGCGCTGAGCAGTCTGGCCACCGGCGCGGACCAGTTGTTCGCCGACATCGCCCTGGCCTGGGGCGCCGAGCTGACGGCCGTCATCCCCAGCGGCGACTACGAGCAGGGGTTCGCCGACCCGGTCGAGCTGGCCCGCTACCACTGCCTGCTGGCGCGGGCCACGCGCGAGGTGCGGCTCGACTACCCGCACTCCACCGACGAGGCGTACTACGCGGCCGGCGCGTACATCGCCGACCACTGCGACCGGCTGGTCGCCGTCTGGGACGGCCGCCCCGCCCGCGGCCTGGGCGGCACCGGCGACATCGTGGCCTACGCGCGCGAGCGGGGCCGGCCGGTGACGGTCGTCTGGCGCGAGGGGGTGCGCCGGGTCTGACGGCCCGTCCGGCCGGCTACCTCCGGTGCTGGACCAGCCAGTCGGTGTGCTGCGGGGAGACGATGCGCTCGGTCTCGTAGACCGCCGCCGCCCAGCGGTCCTCGCCGACGGTGGTCTCCATCGCGGTGTGCATCGCCGCCAGGTCCTCCTCCACCAGGGAGTGCGCGGCGATCAGCGGCTGGTGCCGGCGGATCTCGCTCCAGGCCACGCAGGCCGCCGCGGCGGCGGACAGCAGCCCGGCGGCCACCGCGGGGGAGTCCACCGACAGGGCCCGCCCCACGCCGAGCAGCAGCGCGAGGACGGTCAGCAGGGAGATGGTCGCCGACCACAGGGTGGTGGCGCGGCGGGAGACCACGGTACGGCGGTGGTACCAGTTGCGCTGCTCGATCAGGCGGTCCCGGACGTACGTCTCCTTGCGTACCCGGAACGGCCGCTCGCGCAGCCGGCGCATGGCCGGGGTGATCAGCTCACCCGGTCCGTCCGGCGCGTCGGCGCTACGGGGATCGGCCCAGCCGGTCTTGCGCAGCTCGGCCAGGCCCTGCTCCAGGCGGGAGAGGAACTCGCCGTCGGCGTCGCCCCGGTCGGCCGTGAAGGGGGCGCCGTGCACGGCGTACCGCCAGCACAGCGACTTGATGAACTCGGCCGCCGAGCGGTTCAGTTGCCACTGCGAGGCGGCCCGGCGGCGGGAGGCGCGCCAGGTGGCCCACAGCACCCCCGCGTAGGCGGCGGCGCTCAGCGCGCCGGCGGCCCGGAAGGGCAGGGCGAACAGCAGCGCCCCGGCGATGAGCAGCCATAACTGCAACCGGGTGTCGTGCACCGCGTCGCGCTGCCGGGCGACGGCCGTGGCGTCGGTGCGGTGGAACAACTCGGGGAGGTCCGTGCCGCGGAAGACCATGCTCCCCGTCCGGTCCTGAGACTGCGTCATCGTCTGCTCCCGGTACGTCGGGCCCCGGCCGTCACCCGGACGGTGCAGCGGCCCGGTTCCACCTGGTGGGAGGCCGGGTCCTGGCCGGTCGGGAACGGCGTTCGGCGCGCTCTACCACCCCTCCACGCCATGATTTGCCGTGGGTGGCCATGAGGGTAAAGTCGTGCCGCCGACACTGCAACGGTGCCGCCACCCATGATCGACCCCACTCCCCTAGGACGGCTGTCGTGACCCCTCAGCTCCCCGCCGCGCTCGCCGCCGCGAAGCCCCCCCGCGTCCCCCTCGCCGAGATCGACGTCCGCGGCGCCTCCGCGGAGCGCAGCCTCGGCCGGCTGCTGCCCTCGGTGGGCGCCCGCTCCGAGCGCGTCCCCACCTTCAACTCGGCCGTCTGACCAGGGCTCGGCGCATACCGCCGAGAACGCCGTACAAGGTCATCGACCGCCCTAGACTGGCGGAATGACAGGACCCCTGGTCCCCTTCCGCGAGATCGTCCTGAAGGTCCACAGCCGCTGCGATCTCGCGTGCGATCACTGCTACGTCTACGAGCACGTCGACCAGAGCTGGCGCACCCGCCCCAAAGCGATCACCGACGAGGCCGTCTCGTGGACGGCTCGGCGTCTGGCCGAGCACGCGAAGACCCACGCACTGCCCTCCGTGACGGTGATCCTGCACGGAGGGGAGCCCCTGCTGGCGGGGCCGGCGAGACTGCGGCGGGTCTGCGAGGAACTGACCGCGGCCCTGGCGCCGCTGCCCACCCGCCTGGACCTGCGCGTCCACACCAACGGGCTCCAGCTCTCGCCGCGTTATCTCGACCTCTTCGACGAGTTCGGCGTCCGGGTGGGCATCTCCCTGGACGGCGACCGGGCGGCCAACGACAGGCACCGGCGCTTCGCCGACGGCCGCTCCAGCCACCCCCTGGTGCTCCGGGCCGTGCAGCTGCTGCACGAGGAGCGCTACCGCCACCTGGACCTGGGCCTGCTGTGCACGGTGGACACCGAGAACGACCCGGTGGCCGTGTACGACGCGCTGCTGGAGCTGGCCCCGCCGCGCATCGACTTCCTGCTGCCGCACGCCACCTGGGAGCAGCCGCCGGCCCGCCCGGACGGCTCGCCCACCGCGTACGCCGACTGGCTGCTGACGGTGTTCGACCGCTGGGACGGGCAGGGCCGCCCGGTGCCGGTGCGGCTGTTCGACTCGGTGCTCTCCACCCTGGGCGGCGGACCCGCGCTGACCGAGTCGCTGGGCCTGGCGCCCACCGACCTGGTGGTGGTGGAGACCGACGGCGCCCTGGAGCAGGTCGACTCGCTCAAGAGCGCCTACGAGGGCGCCGCGGCCACCGGCTTCGACGTGCGGCGCCACGCGCTGGACGAGGTCGCCGCCCATCCGGGTGTACGGGCCCGGCAGCTCGGCCTGGCGGGGGTGAGCGGGACCTGCCGGCGCTGCCCGCTGGTCCGCTCCTGCGGCGGCGGGCTCTACACCCACCGGTACGCGGCGGCAGGCGGCTTCGACCACCCGTCGGTGTACTGCGCGGACCTGACGGCGCTGATCCAGGGGGTCGAGGACCGCACGGCGGCGCGCGGCGCCCCGGCCGCCCTGGCCGGGCCCGCGGCGCTCGCCGCCGAGCAGCTCGAACTGACCCGGATGGTCCTGGCCGAGCTGCACAGCGCGCTGGACGGGCGCGGCGGCCCGCAGTGGGCCGAGGCGTGGCGACGGGCCGGCGAGGCGGAGCGGGACTCGGCGGCGCTGGACGAGGCGCTGGCCCATCCGTACGCCCGGGGCTGGCTGCTGGACCGGTTCGAGGCGCCGGGCG
>NZ_PVLV01000064.1 GCF_002982015.1 Streptomyces solincola | reverse complement strand
GGGGAGATGTGTATAAGAGACAGGGGGAGGGGCGGGCGGCCGGCCGTCGGGAGGTACGGCCGGCTCTCCGCGCGGGAGCGGCGCTACGGGGCGGCCACCCAGCGGCGGACGCAGGCGATCAGGTCGTCGGCGTCCAACGGCTTGGTGACGTAGTCGCTGGCCCCCGCCGCCAGGCACTTCTCCCGGTCGCCGGGCATCGCCTTGGCGGTCACCGCGATGATCGGCAGGGCGGTGTGCGCCGGCATCCGGCGGATCTCCGCGGTCGCCGCGTACCCGTCCATCTCCGGCATCATCACGTCCATCAGGATCAGGTCGATGTCCGGGTGCTCGTCCAGCGCCTCGATGCCCTGCCGGCCGTTCTCCGCGTGCAGCACCCGGATGCCGTGCAGCTCCAGGATGCCGCTGAGCGCGTACAGGTTGCGCGCGTCGTCGTCGACCACCAGGACCGTGCGGCCCGCCAGCGCCGCGTCGGCGTCCCGGGGCGGCGCCTCCACCGCGTCCTCGGTCCGCATCAGCGGCAGCACGTCGCCCGGCTCCTCCGCCGACAGGTGCAGGGTGATCCGCTCCCGCAGCTCGTCCAGGCTGGACAGCAGCTCCAGCGGCCGCATCCGGGAGCGCATCTGCAGCTCCCGCTCGTAACCGATGCCCATCCGGCGGCTGTTGTGCGCCAGCACCGGCACGTTCTGCGCGCCGGCGTCGCCGTCCATCGCGTCCAGGAAGCGCAGCGCCTCCGCCTCGGACATGTCCAGGTCCAGCACCACGCAGTGGCAGGCCTCCGCGGCCAGCGCCGCGGCCGCCTCCTGCGCGCCGAGCGCGCCGATCACGTCCACGACCACCACGTCGCCGTCCGCCGACAGCCCGCCGGGGCTGTCGGAGATCTCCGCCACCGCCTTCTCCGCGACCAGCGACATCAGCCCGCGCGGCCGGTCCTCGATCACCAGCAGCCGCCGGCGCTGCGGCGCCGCCGACTCCGGCGCCGCCGGGGCCGCCGGGGCGAGCGCGGGACGCGGGGCCGCCTGCCGGCGCGGGTCCCCGGCGCCGAGCGCCCCCGCCGGCGCCAGGCCCTCGAAGTCGGTCCGGCGCACCGGCATGAACAGCGTGAAGGTGCTGCCGAGCCCCGGGGTGGACTCCGCCGTCACCTCACCGCCCAGCAGATAGGCGATCTCCCGGCTGATGGACAGCCCGAGGCCGGTGCCGCCGTACTTGCGGCTGGTGGTGCCGTCCGCCTGCTGGAACGCCCCGAAGATCACTTCGAGCTGCTGCTCGGGGATGCCGATCCCCGAGTCCTTCACCCGGAACGCCACCGAGGGCCCCACCCCGCGCATCGACGCCGGCAGTTCCGCGTCCGTGGCCGGCTCGATCCGCAGCTCCACACTGCCCCGCTCGGTGAACTTCACCGCGTTCGACAGCAGGTTGCGCAGCACCTGTTGCAGCCGGGCGTCGTCGGTCAGCAGGTCGGCCGGCGCGCCCGGGGCGGTGGTGATGGAGAAGTCCAGGCTCTTCTGCGTGGTCAGCGGCCGGAAGGTGGCCTCGACGTACTCCAGCAGCCCGCGCACCGACACGCGCTCGGGGTTGATGTCCATCTTGCCCGCCTCGACCTTCGACAGGTCCAGGATGTCGTTGATCAACTGGAGCAGGTCGGAGCCGGCGGAGTGGATGATCCCGGCGTACTCCACCTGCTTGGGGGTGAGGTTGCGGGTCGGGTTCTGCGCCAGGAGCTGCGCCAGGATCAGCAGGCTGTTCAGCGGGGTGCGCAGCTCGTGGCTCATGTTGGCCAGGAACTCCGACTTGTACTTCGACGCCAGCGACAACTGCTGCGCGCGGGCCTCCAGCTCGCCCCTGGCCTGCTCGATCTCCAGGTTCTTGGCCTCGATGTCGCTGTTCTGCGCGGCGAGCAGCGCGGCCTTCTCCTCCAGCTCGGCGTTGGAGCGCTGGAGCTCCTCCTGCTGGACGTACAGCTCCTCGGAGCGGGCCTGGAGCTCGGCGGTCAGCCGCTGCGACTCCACCAGCAGCTCGTCGGTGCGGGAATTGGCCATGATGGTGGAGACGTTGACGCCGACGGAGTCCATCAGCCGCTCCAGGAAGTCCCGGTGCACCGGCGGGAACGGCGTGAACGACGCCAGCTCGATCACGCCCAGCACCTGCTCCTCCACCAGGATCGGCAGCACCAGCAGGGTGGACGGGGTGGCCCGGCCGAGGCCCGAGGAGAGGGTGACGTAGCCGTCCGGGACGCCCTCCACCGCGATCACCCGGCGGCTGCGGGCGGCCTGCCCCACCATCGACTCGCCGAGCCGGAACCGCACGTCCGCCGGCGAGCCGGCGGGCCGCCCGTAGGAGCCGACCAGCCTCAGCTCCACCATCCCGTCGCCGTCCCCGGCCAGGTAGAACGCCCCGTACTGGGCGTTCACCAGCGGGGTCAGCTCGTCCATGATGGTCTCCGCCACCACCGCCAGGTCCCGGTGGCCCTGCATCAGGGCGGAGATGCGGGCCAGGTTGGTCTTCAGCCAGTCCTGCTCCTGGTTGGCCCGGGTGGTCTCGCGCAGCGAGCCGACCATCGCGTTGATGTTGTCCTTCAGCTCGGACACCTCGCCGGAGGCGTCCACGGTGATGGACCGGGTCAGGTCGCCCATGGCGACGGCGCTGGTCACCTCGGCGATGGCGCGCACCTGCCGGGTGAGGTTGCCGGCCAGCTCGTTGACGTTCTCGGTCAGCCGCTTCCACATGCCGGAGACGCCCTCGACCTCGGCCTGCCCGCCGAGCCGGCCCTCGCTGCCCACCTCGCGGGCGACCCGGGTCACCTCGGCGGCGAACGCCGAGAGCTGGTCGACCATCGTGTTGATGGTGGTCTTCAGCTCCAGGATCTCGCCCCGGGCGTCCACGTCGATCTTCTTCGACAGGTCGCCGTTGGCCACCGCGGTGGTCACCAGGGCGATGTTGCGCACCTGGTTGGTGAGGTTGTTGGCCATCGAGTTGACGTTGTCGGTGAGGTCCTTCCAGGTGCCGGCCACGTTCGGCACGTGCGCCTGGCCGCCGAGCCGGCCCTCGGTGCCCACCTCGCGGGCCACCCGGGTCACCTCGTCGGCGAACGCGGAGAGGGTGTCCACCATGGTGTTGATGACCTCGGCGAGCGCGGCCACCTCGCCGCGCGCCTCGATGGTGATCTTCTGCGACAGGTCGCCGCGCGCCACCGCGGTGGCCACCTGGGCGATGGAGCGCACCTGTCCGGTCAGGTTGGACGCCATCACGTTGACGTTGTCGGTCAGGTCCTTCCAGGTGCCGGAGACCCCGCGCACCACGGCCTGCCCGCCCAGGTTGCCCTCGGTGCCCACCTCGCGGGCCACCCGGGTGACCTCGTCGGCGAACGCGGAGAGCTGGTCGACCATGGTGTTGATGGTGTTCTTCAGCTCCAGGATCTCCCCGCGCGCCTGCACGGTGATCTTCTGCGACAGGTCGCCCTCGGCGACCGCCGTGGCCACCTGGGCGATGGAGCGCACCTGGTTGGTGAGGTTTCCGGCCATCGAGTTCACCGAGTCGGTGAGGTCGCGCCAGGTGCCGGAGACCCCCCGCACGTCCGCCTGGCCGCCCAGCACGCCCTCGGTGCCCACCTCGCGGGCCATCCGGGTGACCTCGTCGGCGAACGCGGAGAGCTGGTCGACCATGGTGTTGACGGTGTTCTTCAGCTCCAGGATCTCGCCCCGGGCGTCGACGGTGATCTTCTGCGACAGGTCGCCCTTGGCGACGGCGGTGGTCACCTGGGCGATGTTGCGGACCTGGTTGGTGAGGTTGCCCGCCATGAAGTTGACCGAGTCGGTCAGCTCGCGCCACACCCCGCCGACCCCGGGCACCTCCGCCTGACCGCCGAGCCGGCCCTCGCTGCCCACCTCGCGGGCCATCCGGGTGACCTCGTCGGCGAACGCGGAGAGCTGGTCGACCATGGTGTTGACGGTGTTCTTCAGCTCCAGGATCTCGCCCCGGGCGTCCACGTCGATCTTCTGCGACAGGTCGCCCTTGGCAACGGCCGTCGCCACCTGGGCGATGTCGCGCACCTGGGTGGTGAGGTTGCCCGCCATGGCGTTGACCGAGTCCGTCAGGTCGGCCCAGGTCCCGGACACCCCCGGCACCTCGGCCTGACCGCCCAGGGTGCCCTCGGTGCCCACCTCGCGGGCCACCCGCGTCACCTCGGAGGTGAACAGCGACAACTGGTCGACCATGCCGTTGAAGACGTCGGCGATCTCGCCCATCAGCCCGTCGCCCCCACCGGGTAGCCGGGTGCCGAAGTCGCCGTCCCGGACCGCGGTCAGCCCGGCCAGCAGTTGGCGCAGCTCCGGCTCGCTCACCCGGCCGGCCGAGCGGCCCGCCCTGCCGACCACCGGCCGCGATTCGGTGGTGTCAGTCATCGTCAACCTCACTGGAGTCCGGTGAACCACGGGGCCGGGCGCGGGCGGCGGGGGAGAGGAGGCCGGCCGTGGAGGGGGCCCCGGCGGTTCCTTCACCCTTCACTCACTTGGGCGGCAAATCTGCCAAAGGCTAGCCCAGCACCGTCAAGGTCGACAAAGAACCGCAGCGGCAAGCGCTCAGGCCGGCCCGGTTGCGGCCCTCGCGCCGCCCCGGCGCGCACCGGCCCCCGAGGGCGACGCGGAGCCGCCGGGATACGGCCGGAACCAGCCGGGAGGCGTTCTTGCCCCGCCCCCTTCCGTACGGAAGTCTGGAGCCGGCGGGGCTCGGACTGCTACGGGGAGGACCGGACATGGCTCTGGACAAGCGACTCGACTGGCTCCTGGACGACCTGACCCAGCGCGTCGAACAGATACGCCACGCCCTGGTGCTGTCCAGCGACGGGCTGGTCACCGGCGCGAGCACCGCGCTGGCCAGAGCGGACGCCGAGCACCTGGCCGCCGTCTCGTCCGGGCTGCACAGCCTGGCGCGCGGCGCGGGGCGGCACTTCCAGGCCGGCCGCGCCCGCCAGACGATGGTCGAGTTCGACGACGCCATGCTTTTCGTCACCGCGGCCGGCGAGGGAAGCTGCCTGTGCGTGCTCAGCGACGCCGACGCCGACGTCGGCCAGGTCGCCTACGAGATGACGCTGATGGTCAACCGGGTCGGCGAGCACCTCGCGGTGGACACCCGCCGCCCCGCCGACCTCGCGGCCACCGAGCACTGAGCCGCCGGCCGGCGGGCCGGACCGCCGGCGCAGACCCGCACCGCCGGGCCGGCCCGCCGGGTCAGCGCACCCCTGCGGCGCGCGGCACCACGAGCGGCAGCACCGCCGGCGTCCCGTGCCAGTCGGCGGAGACCACGGTGGCGTGCCGGCCCGCCAGCAGCGCCACCCGCTCCCGGGCCTGCGCCTCGCTCGGACGTACGCCGTCGATCGCCGGCGCCACCTTGTGCGCGTCCGTCATCACCACCAGGTAGCCGCCCCGCGCGTACCACCCGGTGTCCACCGAGCCGCCCGCGAAGACCGAGGCGTCGCCGTCGAAGACCACGAACCACGGCCGCAGCCCGGCGTCCGCGTACCGGGTGCGCGGATCACCCGCCGCGGCCCCGAGCACCGCGGGGAACGCCGCCGCCTCCCGCAGCCTGCCGGCCGCCGCAAGGCCCCGCAGATGCTGGGCGTACTCCCGGTCGGTCCACAGCGTGTCCAGCGGGTTGTCCCGCTCCACCGTCCCCGGGATCAGCTCCACCACGAACTTCCCCGCCAGCGCCGAGCGCGCCGGCCACGCCCCGGCTCGGGCCGCCGTGTCCAGGTCCGGATGCCCGCCCGCCAGGTCCGCGGGGCGGAACAGCGCGTCGCCCAGCTTCGCCGACAGCAGCGCGTCCAGGGCCGCCGGGCCGCGCCCCGCCTTGCCCTGGAAGCCGTCCTTCAGCTCCAGCTTCAGCACCACCGGGCGGTGCCCCGGACGGGCGTCGTGCCAGGCCCGCACGGACGCCAGGCACCCGGCCAGGTCCTGGTCGCGCGGCCCGGCGCGCAGCCCGGCCGCGTTTGCCGCGTTCACGCAGTTGTTGTCGTTGCCCAGCGGGTTGGAGTGGGACACCCGCCACGACCGGCCGAAGACGTTGGTCCACACGTCCAGCTCCAGCATGGCGGCGCCCGAGTCCAGCGCGTCCGCGAAGTACGGGTAGGCCGACTTCTCGTAGGCGTTGTGCACCCCGACACCGGTCGTCGCCGCATAGGACGCCGCTCCGGGGTCGGCGGCGCGGGCCGTGCCCGCCCCCGCTCCCCAGACGAGCACCGCCGCCAGCGCGGTCGTCCCTGCGGTACGCGACACCATCCCCATGGGGACCTGCCTCCCAAGTCGTCGTGCGATCGGCACGAGGTCATGAAGTCGTCCGCAGAGTAGGGGAGTTGGATGGCCAGGGGGAGAGGTGCGGCTGACCGTGGCGCCAACTCGCGGCCGGACGCGGGCGGCGCGTGGCGCACGGCGCGCGAGGTCCCGGGTGCGAAAGCACCCCGCGGCGGGCACGATGGCGGCATGCTGCTGGCCCGTCTCGCCGAGGTCTCCGACCAGGTCGCCGCCACCTCCGCCCGCTCGCGCAAGATCGCCGCACTGGCCGGGCTGTTCTCGGCCGCGTCCCCCGAGGAGGCGCCGCTGGTCATCGCCTACCTCTCCGGACGCCTGCCGCAGGGCCGGATCGGCGTCGGCTGGAGCAGCCTGAAGGAGCGGGTCCCGCCCGCCGAGGAGCCCCGGCTGACCGTCGCCGACGCCGACGCCGCGCTGACCGCCTTGGCCGCACTGGCCGGACCCGGCTCGCAGGCCGAGCGGCGACAGCGGGTGCGGGAGCTGATGGCGGCGGCCACCGCCCCCGAACAGCACCTGCTGACGCGGCTGCTCACCGGCGAGATCCGGCAGGGCGCGCTGGACGCCGTCGCCCTCGAAGGCGTCGCCCAGGCGGCCGGCGCCGCCCCCGCCGACGTACGCCGGGCGGTGATGCTGGAGGGCTCGCTGCCCCGGGTGGCCCAAGCGCTGCTGGCCGCAGGGCCGGACGTGCTGGAGCGGTTCGCGCTCAGGGTCGGCAGCCCGGTCCAGCCGATGCTGGCGCACACCGCGAAGACCGTGGCGGAGGCCGTCGCCGCGGTGGGCCCCTGCGCCGTCGAGGAGAAGCTGGACGGCATCCGGGTCCAGGTGCACCGCTCGGGCGACCAGGTCCGGGTCTACACCCGCTCCCTGGACGACATCACCGCCCGGCTGCCGGAGGTCACCGCCGCCGCCCGCGAACTGCCAGGCGACCTCTTCGTCCTGGACGGCGAGGTCATCGCGCTCGGCCCGGACGGCCGCCCCCGGCCGTTCCAGGAGACCGCCTCCCGGGTCGGCTCCCGCACCGACGTGGCGACCGCCGCCGCCGCGCAGCCCGTCTCACCGGTCTTCTTCGACGTGCTCGCCACCGGCGGCCGGTCCCTCCTCGACCTGCCCGGCCGCCAGCGGCACACCGCCCTGGCCGAGCTGGTGCCCGAGCCGATGCGGGTGCGCCGCACCGTCGTCGAGGACCCCGCCGACCCCGCCGCCGTCGAGGCGGCCGAGGCGTTCTCGGCCGACACCCTCGCCCGCGGCCACGAGGGCGTGCTGGTCAAGGCGCTCGACGCGCCCTACAGCGCCGGCCGCCGCGGCCGCTCCTGGCTGAAGGTCAAACCGGTGCACACCCTGGACCTGGTGGTGCTGGCCGCCGAGTGGGGCCACGGCCGGCGCACCGGACTGCTCTCCAACCTGCACCTGGGCGCCCGCGCCGCCGAGGGCCCCGAAGCGGCCGGCGACGGCGGCGGGTTCGTCATGCTCGGCAAGACCTTCAAGGGCCTCACCGACGTGATGCTCCGCTGGCAGACCGAGCACCTGCGCGGTCTCGCCGTCGAGGAGGACGCCTACACCGTCCGGGTGCGGCCCGAACTGGTGGTGGAGATCGCCTACGACGGCCTCCAGCGCTCCTCCCGCTACCCGGCCGGAGTGGCGCTGCGGTTCGCCCGGGTGCTGCGCCACCGCCCGGACAAGACGGCGGCCGAGGCCGACACCATCGAGCAGGTGCTGCGCATGAGCCCGGCGCCCCGGCCTGAGTGACCGGGGCGCCGGGCCCGCCGGCGTGGCCCGGGAGGGCGCCGTCGGACCGTCAGTCGCCGGTGGTGTAGCGCACCCGCGCCCACATCGGCAGCAGGAACCAGCACACCAGGTACCAGGCGACGATGCCGGCCACCAGCCACGGCACGAAGCCGTCGTGCGTGGCCACCCGCAGGACCAGGAACAGCGCCGAGACCAGGGTCAGCAGGAGCAGCACGAGCCCGGCGAAGGTCAGCCGGGACGCCCACACCACCGCGTGCTCCTTGATCCGCCGCCCCGACACGATCCGGTGGAACGCCACCGGCCCGATGAGCGCGCCCGTGGTGGCGGCGCCCAGCACCACCGTCACGATGTAGATCGCCTTGTCGGTGTCCGCCAGTTCCTCGAAGGTGGGCGTGAACACCACCGTCAGCAGGAAGCCGAAGAGGATCTGCACCCCCGTCTGGGCGACCCTGATCTCCTGGATCAGCTCGGTCCAGCGGCGGTCGGCCCGCTCGTCCATCGTCTCGTTGCGCCCGCCTCTGCCGGCGCTCCCGCCCTCCGGCGCGTCAATGCTGCCCTGTGCAGTCATGCGATCCTCCCACCCATCGACTCGCACTGGTCTTCTAACCCGCGGTGACCGGTCCAACCAGGAGGGTCGCCACCGCCCCGTCCGCCGCTGTTTGGCCGGGGCCTCGGAGGGTCACCGGTATACGGGCAGAAGACCGAAGAGAGCCACGCGGGAACGAAGGAAGCGCAGGAGACGATGACCCGAGCCGCGGTGTTCGACGTCGACGGAACGCTCGTCGACACCAACCACCTGCACGTGACGGCCTGGTGGGAGGCGTTCCGCCAGGCCGGCCACCAGGTGCCGATGCACGCCATCCACCGGTCCGTCGGACTGGGCTCCACCGACCTGATCGCCCATCTGCTGGGCGAGGACCGCGACCGCGACCAGGACGCCGCGATCAGCGCCGGCCACAAGGCGCTCTACGGCGCCTTCTACGACCGGCTGCCCGCCTTCCGGGACGCCGGCAAGCTGCTGCGGACGCTCGCCGCCGAGGGCTGGACCGTGGTCCTCGCCACCTCGGCCGGCGGCCCCGAGCTGTCCGCGCTGCGCCGGGCGATCGACGCGGACGACGCCATCGCCGCCACCGCCAGCGCCGACGACGTCGAGGAGGGCAAGCCAGCGCCGGAGCCGGTCGAGCTGGCCCTGGAACTGGCCGGCGCCGAGGCCGGGCGCTCGGTGTTCGTGGGCGACACCGTGTGGGACATGACGGCCGGCTCCCGGGCCGGCACCGTCTGCGTCGGCCTGCTGTGCGGCGGCATCCCCCGGGACGCGCTCACCGAGGCGGGGGCCGCTCACGTGCACGACGACCCCGCCGACCTGCTGGCCCACCTGGCCGACGGCCCGTTCGGCCGCTGAGCCGGGCCGACGAGCGAGGGGGCGGGTCCGTCGCCGGAGCCCGCCCCCTCTCTCCGTGCCGTCACTTGCCGAGCCTGCGGCGCAGCTCGTCCTTGTTCATCGACGACCGGCCCTCGACGCCCTTCCGCTTGGCCTCCTGGTAGAGCTGGTCGTAGGTGGGCCCCTTGGGGCCGCCGCTCCCGGAGCGCTGCCCGCCGCGCTTGCCGGACGACATGTCCTCGGTGGACGTCCGGCTCGCCGTCTTCGACTCGCCGGCCCGCGCCCGCTCCTTGTTGACCGTCCGGGCCGCGATCTCCTCCGCCCGCTCCTTGCCGGCGCCGCGATCCTCGGCGCTGTCCTTGATGTGCTCGTACTGCCGCTCGCGCTTGGCGTTGGACCCTGCGGGCATCGGTGCGTCTCCTCGTCCTCGGCGGCCGCCGTCGAAAGGGGACTCCGGCGGCCGGATCCTCCCGGCTGGTCCCGGTTCCTCACACCCTGGTACCTGCCGTCCACCCCCGCAAACGCGTTCCCGCCGATTCTGGTTCGACGGGCGCGTGGCGCGGTACCCGTGCTGTGGTGACGGACGCCGGCCCCCTCGGGCGGCCGGACCGTGACCGCACCACCGACGATGAGGAGTGGAGTACGTGGCAACCAACGAGACCAGCAACCACCCGGCGCACTGCGACGTCACCGTGCAGCTCAGCGACTGCGGCCGGCAGGACGCGCACGCCGTGTTCGCGTCCCTGGACCGCGTCTTCGCCGCCTGCGACCCCGTCGACCCCGGCGAGACCCACACCGGAGGCGCCGAGCCCACCGTCTGGATGGCGACCTTCGACAGCGGCTCCGCCCGCGGCGAGGGCGGGTCCGGCGGGGAGCCGCCCGCCCTCGGCACCCGGGTGAACGCCCTGCTGACCGGGGACGCCCACGCGGTGGACGAGGTGGAGAAGGCGCTGGCCCGGATCTTCGAGGTGCACTCGACCGAGTCGGTCAGCGGTGAGCACGAGCGGGAGGCCCGCCTCCAGCTCGGCCCCCGCTGACGCCGCGCACCGCACACCACGCCGCGCCGGTCCCGCCCCCTGCGAAGAGGGGCGGGACCGGCGCGGTACGAGGTCCTCACCCGCCGTCCGCGAAGTCGACCTCCTTGGCGCGCACCGTGCGGGCGCCCATGTTGCGCCGCATCATCTCCAGCGCGGCGTCCGCGAGCGAGGCGTGGATGTGGGCGACCGCGTCGACCGGCACGGTCACCTCGAAGTGGCGGATGTGCGCGTCCAGCGCGGAGTACAGCACGCACTGCTCGGTCACCTGGCCGCACAGCACCACATGCCGCACCCGGAGCTGGTTGAGCAGGTACGCCAACGGGGTCTCGAAGAAGATCGAGTGCCGGGCCTTCACCACGAACAGCGAGGCGTCGTCCGGCCGGATCGGCTCCACCAGCTCGGCGTGCGGCCCGGCGAGGGCGGTCTCCAGGATCTCGCCGTGGTGCGAGCGCCACTCGCCGAAGTTGTCGTTCACGTAGATCACCGGGACGCCCTGCTCCCGCGCCCGTCCCAGCAGCTCCACCAGGACCGGCAGGGCCTCGCGGGCGGACGGCAGCAGCAGGTCGGCGTCCGGATGCTCATAGGAGTTGATCATGTCGACGACGATCAGCGCGGTACGGCCGCCGCCGTCCCGGTCACCGCCGCCGCCGCCGTCCCGGTCACCGGCCGGCGCCTGCTCCTCGGCGCGGTCGCGGGCCCCGGCGGGCACCCGGCCGTCACCGTCCTGATGGGCGCCGGTGCCGTGCGCGTGCGTCGCCATCGGCTCAGCCCAGCGCCTGGCGCAGCGCGGGCAGCAGGGTCTTCTCCGACCAGTCCAGGAACGCGGGCTGGGACCCGCCCCCGATCTGCACCAGCGCGATCTCGGTGAACCCGGCCTCCGCGTAAGGACGCACGGCCGCCACGAAGTCGTCCGGGTCGTCCCCGCACGGGATGGACTCGGAGACGTCCTGGGGGGTGACGAACTGGGTGGCCGCGTCGAAGGCGTCCGGATGCGGCAGCTCGGAGTTGACCTTCCAGCCGCTGGCGAACCAGCGGAACTGGTCGTGCGCCCGCCGCGCCGCGGCCTCCCGGTCGGGGTCGTAGCAGACCGGGAGCTGGCCCACCCGCGGCTTGCCGGCGCCGCCGTGGCGGTCGAAGGACTCCAGCAGGTCGGCCTTGGGCTCGGTGGCGATGACCAGGTCCGCGAGGCGTCCGGCCAGCTCGCAGGACTGCTTCCCGGAGACCGCGATCCCGATCTGCGGCGGCTCGTCGGGCAGGTCCCACAGCTTGGCGGACTCGACGTCGAAGTGGGTGCCCCGGTGGTTGACGTGACGGCCGCCGAAGAGGGCGCGGATGATCTCCACGGCCTCCTCCAGCATCTCGTGGCGCACGTCCGCCGCCGGCCAGCCGCCGCCCACCACGTGCTCGTTGAGGTTCTCCCCGGAGCCCAGCCCGAGCCGGAACCGCCCCTCGGACAGGAGCTGGAGGGTGGCCGCCTTCTGGGCGATGACGGCCGGGTGGTACCGGAAGGACGGGCAGGTCACATACGTCATCAGCGGTATGCGCGAGGTCGCCTGCGCGGCCGCGCCGAGCACCGCCCAGGCGTACGGGGAGTGGCCTTGCGACCGCAGCCACGGGAAGTAGTGGTCGGAGGTCACCGAGAAGTCGTAGCCGACGGCCTCGGCCCGGACGACGTGCTCCACCAGGTCCCGGGGGCCGGCCTGCTCGGTCATCATCGTGTATCCGATTTGCACCATAAATCGCCGACTTCCCCGGTGGGTGCCCGGAAAACATCGCCGAGGCCCGGTCGCGACGGCCGCCCGCCGCGACCTGCCGCCGCACCGGGTGGGGCAGCTCACACTCCCGCCCGCGGACGCCCGGGAACACCTCACTCCGGTACGCCGTTGGAGAGGGTGTGGCCGCGGAGGGGACAGTGTCCCCGGGCCTCACCCACCGCTCATGGGGAAGATCGTCCGGCTGAAGCCCCATGGAGCCTTTCGCCGAGAGGCGACCGCCCTCCGCGCCCACCCCCGACC
>NZ_PVLV01000649.1 GCF_002982015.1 Streptomyces solincola | reverse complement strand
GGTGGGTCCGCTGCTGCGGGCGTTGCTGCGGGTGGCGGCGGTCGGGGCGCGGGGGTCAGTGGGGGACGGCGTGCTGGTGGCGCTGGTAGAGGACGAGCGCCGGTGCTCCGGGGTCCTGCCGGGTCCACAGGGCGCGGCCGATGAGCAGGGTGTGGTCGAGTGCGGTGGGCGCCTGGTCGAGGCGGCACACCACGGTGGCGGCCGTGCCGGCCAGGACGGGGCAGCCCTCCTCGTAGCCGAAGTCGACGTCTTGGAAGCGTTCGGCGGCCGGCAGTCGGGCGAATCGGTCCATCAGGTCGCGCTGCTGCCAGCTGAGGATGTTGACCGCGAAGCCGCCGTGGTCGCCGGCGTGGCGGGCGGTCCGGCTGGCGCTGGCGAGGGAGACGAGGACCGAGGGCGGCTCGGTGGACAGCGACAGCACGGCGTTGGCGGTGCATCCGGTCGGGCCGTCGGGGCCGCCGGTGGTGATGACGGCGACGCCGGTGGCCAGGTGCGCCATGGCGGAGCAGAACTCGTCCCGGTCGGGCAGTCGCGGGGCGCCCCGGCGGGTCGCCGTCTGGGCGGCGGTGGTCACGGTCATGTCACCGGGTTCCTTCTGTGAGGGGTATGCGACGGCGGGCGTCGGCGGGGGTGGTGGCGGACGGGGCCCGGTGGGCGGTGTCCAGGGCCGCGACGACGGCGGCGCGGTCGGTCTTGCCGTTGAGGTTGAGCGGCAGTTCGGGCAGGCGCAGCAGGGTGCGCGGCACCATGTAGTCGGGCAGCCGCTCGTGCAGGGCGGCGAGGAGCGGCTCGGGGTCGGGGGCCTCGCCGGTGTAGGCGGCCTGCAGGACGGGGGTGGAGCGGTCGGTGCGCGCCACGGCGACGGCGTCGGTGACTCCGGGGTGCGAGCGCAGCGCCTGCTCGACCTCGCCAAGCTCCACCCGGTAGCCGCTGATCTTCACCTGGCTGTCCAGGCGTCCCAGGTGGAGCAGTCGGCCGTCTTGGAGCTGCACCCGGTCTCCGGTGCGGTACCAGGCGTCCGCGGGCAGCGGTCCGCCGTGGTGGGCGCTCAGGCCGGTGGCGGGCTCGCCGGTGGCGAAGCGGCCGGCGTCGTCGGCCGGGTCGAGGTAGCCGGGGAACCGCTGGGCGCCGCGTACCAGCAGTTCGCCCTGGTCGGCGGGGCGCAGGTGCTCGTCGACGACGAGGGTCTGCGCACCGGGGTGGGCGGAGCCGATGGGCACAGTGCCGTTGGGGGTATGCGGCCAGTGGGCCGGGTCGGCCGGCAGGCGGTGGCCGGTGCAGGTGACGGTCAGTTCGGTGGGGCCGTAGAGGTTCTCCAACCGGGCGCCGGGGGCGGCGGCGGCGAACGCCTCGGCCTGGCGGAGAGTGAGGGGCTCTCCGGCGAAGGCGGCGTAGCGCAGGGTGGGCATGGAGTCCGGTGGCAGCCGCCGCAGCCGGGCGGCGAGCGAGACGACCGACGGCACGGAGAACCAGTGGGTCAGCCGGTGGCGGGCGGTGAACCCGGCCGGATCCATGAGTTCGTCTCGGGTGGGCACGACGAGGGCCGCGCCGGTGCTCCAGGCCACGAACATGTCGAAGACGGAGGGGTCGAAGGTGAGGTCGAAGGTCTGCGAGAGGCGGCTGTCCGGTCCGGCCCCGGTGCGCTCGACGGCGTGCCGGAGGTAGGCGTCGGTGTTGGCGTGCCGGATGACCACGCCCTTGGGGCGCCCGGTGGATCCGGAGGTGAACAGGATGTACGCGGTGTCCTCGGGTGCCGGGCCGGGGACCCCGTCGAGGCGGGCGGGGTCGGTCGTGCCGGTGAGGCCAGCCGGCGCCAGCGGGGCCGCGCGCCCGGCGGGGGTGGCGTCGATGGCGGCGTCGGCCAGCACCAGACCGGCGCCGGCCTGTCGCACCACGGTCTCGTTGCGGTCGGGCGGGGCGGCCGGGTTGAGCGGCACCGCGGCGGCGCCCAGCCGCTGGATCGCGAGGTAGGCGGCGTAGGTGGCGGGGGTGCGGCGGGCGAGGAGGGCGATCCGGCGGGGCGGGGGGCCGGGTGAGGCGGGAGGGGGGGGGGTCGGCTCGGCGGGGGGCCGCAGCGCCGCGGAGGGTAGGGTGGGGGAGGCGGCGACGAGGGCGGTGCGGGCGGGGGGGCGGGGGGCTGTGCGGGCGGACCGCTCCCAGGGGGTGAGGGGTGTGGGG
>NZ_PVLV01000648.1 GCF_002982015.1 Streptomyces solincola | reverse complement strand
CCGCCGACCGCTACCTGGAGATCGGCTTCACCCCCGGCGCCGGGCGCGAGGCTGCCGGCGCCGGGGGTGAAGCCGATCTCCAGGTAGCGGTCGGCGGTGGCGGTGGGCTTGGCGAGGACGCCGAAGACGCCGGTGACGTGGGCGCAGCCGCGTACCGCCCAGGAGCACGCGAAGCGGTAGGAGGCGGCCGGGGTGTCGGCCTTGAAGTAGTAGCGGAGCTTGACCTCGCCGAGCGGTACGGAGGTGGTGCCGGTGTTGCGGACCTTCAGCCAGGGCTCGCTCTGGTCGGCGGTGGCGCCGGTGGCCCCGGTCCTGTACTGCACGGCGAGGGACTCGGCGGCGGCCCCCGCGGGCGGCGCGGCGAGGGTGGCGGCGGCGGTCGCGGTCGCGGTGAGCGCGGCCGCCGCGGCGGCGGCGCGCAGCCGGCGGGCCCTGCGCGGGGGTGTGGCGGCGGGAATCATCACACGGTTTCCTCTCGGGTGGGAGGGTGCGGACGTACGCCCAGGGCGTCCAGGCGTACGCGGTGGGGGCCGAGCCGGCGGACGAAGTCCGGCCAGGCGGCCGGGCCCGACCAGGCGCTCTCGGCGAGGGCGCACAGCCGGGGGAAGGCGCGGTACTCCAGGTGCGCGGCGGTGGGCAGGTACTCGCTCCACAACTGCGCCTGGGTGCCGGTGACCCGGGCGGCCGCGGCGGGCTCCCAGTCGGCCGGCACGGGGTCGTGGGCCTGCACGGCGCGCAGGGTCAGCGGGTCGCCGGCCTGGGCCCGGGGCTCCGCGGGGTCGTCGGTCTCGGGGTAGTCGAGGTAGGTGGTGCGGAAGGGGGTGGCGACGACGTCGTGGCCGCGGCGGGCGGCGGGCAGGCCGTGGGCGGCGTCCCGCCAGGGCATGAGCACGGTGCCTTCGGGCATGGTCCGGTCGTCCTCGGCCCAGGCGACCGGGGTGCGGCCGAGGCCGTGCAGGTGGTCGGCCAGCCGGCCGACGAACCAGGGGTGCAGGGCGCGCGGCCCGGTCAGGCCCTCGTCGGCGACGCGGCGCAGCGCGTCGGGGCTGGTGCGCCAGGCGTCGTCGGGGCATTCGTCGCCGCCGATGTGGACGGGGGCGCCGGGGAAGGCGTCGCAGACCTCGTCCAGGACGGTGCGGCAGAAGTCCAGGGCGCGGTCGTGGACGCCGAGGATGTGCGGGCTGACGCCCCAGTCGTCCCAGACGGGCAGGTGGCGGCCCGGGTCCGCGCCGAGTTCGGGGTAGGCGGCGAGCGCGGCGCGGGTGTGGCCCGGCAGGTCGATCTCGGGCAGCAGGGTGACGCCGCGGGCGGCGGCGTGGGCGGTGAGGGCGGTGAGTCCGGCGCGGGTGTAGGAGCCGCCGTGCGGGGTGTCGTCGTAGACGCCGCTGCCGCCGGGGCCGACGACGGTGCGGGCGCGGTGGCCGCCGATCTCGGTGAGCTTGGGGTAGGCGGCGACGGGCATCCGCCAGCCCTGGTCGTCGGTCAGGTGCAGGTGCAGCACGTTCATCCGGTGCAGGGCGAGCAGGTCGATCAGGCGGTGCAGGTAGCGGGCGGGCTGGAAGTGGCGGG
>NZ_PVLV01000647.1 GCF_002982015.1 Streptomyces solincola | reverse complement strand
CGCCCCACCCGTCCCGGTCCTTCCGGATCGCCCGCCCGGGCCAATGGCACTCGCCCGGCCCACCCGGACGGCGTCCCGCTGGGCCGATGGTCCAGCCTTCCGGCCGCCGGTTGAGCCACCGGTGCCCTCAGTGGTCTCATGGGGGAGTCGATGGCGCTGCGGAACTCCGCGGCGCCTTTTTCATGTGGCGCACCGGGCGGGTGCGGAAGGGGCGGGGAGAGCGTGCTGAAGAGGATGTTCGCGGCGCCGGACCCGGGAAAGCTGCGGCTGCGCGCCGCCTCCCGGGCCGTCCTCGGCATCGGCGCGGCGGTGGCCGTGACCGGCCTGGCCGGCCACTCCCTGAGCGCCGCCGTCACCGGTGGCCTCGCCGCCCTCCTCGCCCTGTTCACCGTCACCGACGCCACTGTCCGCGGCCAGTTGACCACCACCGCGCTGCTGCCGGTCGTCGGCTTCCCGGTGCTGGCGCTCGCCGCCGTGCTGCACGACCACCCGCTGGCCCGCGACCTGGCGTTCCTCGCCATCGTCGGCACCGGCGTCTACGCCCGCCGCTGGGGGCCGCGCGGCCACGCGCTGGGCGTGTTCGCCTTCATGACCTTCTTCGTCACGCAGTTCCTGCACACCGCCCCCGGCAGACTGCCCGAGCTGTACGCGGCGGTCACGCTGTCCCTGCTGACCTGCTCGGCGGTCCGGTTCGGCGCCTGGTGCTACGAGCGCCGGGTCGCGCTGCCCGCCCCGCCGGCGTACGCGGAGGGGCGCGGGCTCGCCCGCACCACCACCCGGCAGGCCGTCCAGGCCACGCTGGGCTGCGCCGTCGCCCTGGTGGTCGGGCAGGCGCTGTCCGGGGAGCGCTGGTACTGGGCGGTCGGCGCGACCTGGTGGATCTTCGTCAACACCGCCTCCCGCGGCGAGACCCTGGTCCGCGGCTTCCGCCGGGTGCTGGGCACCCTGATCGGCATCGCCGTCGGCCTGGTCGTCGTCGTCCCGCTCAAGGGCGCGCCCGCCCCGACCGCCGTGCTCACCGCGGTGTGCGTGTTCGGCATCTTCTACACCGCCGCCGTCTCCTACACCTGGATGATGCTCTCGGTGACCCTGCTGGCCGGCGGGCTGTACGGGCTGCTGGGCGTGCTCGACCCGGCCCTGCTCGCGCTGCGGATGCTGGAGACCGGCGTCGGCGCGCTCGGCGCGGTCCTCGCGGTGCTGCTGGTGCTGCCGGTCACCACCCACGCCACCACCGACGCCTGGATCGCCCGCGCCCTGCGCTGCGTGCACCAGTGCACCGCCGAGGCCGCCGCCCGGCTCTCCGGCGACCCGCAGGCCGACCCGGCCCCGCACGTCGCCCACCTGGAAGCCCTGCTCGGCCGGGTCCGGCTGTCGCTCGCGCCGCTGGTCCACCCGCTCAGCCCGCTGCGCGCCCGCCGCGCCCGAGCCCGCCACGTGCTCGCTCTGCTCGACGACTGCGCCCGCGAGGTGCGCGGCCTGGCCTCCGTCGCCGCCGACCCGGAGGCCTCGCACGACGCCCGGCTCGCCGCGGCCTGCTGGCGGGTCGAGGCCGCCGTCGAGGCGCTCACCACGCCGGAGGCGGCCCGTGAACCGGATGCCGCGGCCGCGGCCGAGGCCGCCGAGCACCTGCCCGCCCCGCTCGCCCACCTCCACCAGCTGGAGAAGGCGCTGGTGGAGCTGGCCGCCCCGCTGCGCAGCCCCACCCGCGCCCCGCTGATCGGCGCCTGAACCGGCACGGCGAGGCGCGGCCGCACGGCCGATCGGGGGGACCGCCCGCCCCGCCGCCGCCCCCTGCCTGGTCTAGACCTGCTAGCGTCGGGGCGCGCGGCGCCGACCCCGGCCGCCGGCAGCCGTCCGGAAGGGGCAGCACGGTGGTGGATCGACCAGACCAGTCACGGCGCGAGGGCGGACGCGCGTACATCGGATCGTTCACCTCGGCCGGCGGCCGCGGCGTACTCGCCGCCACCGTGGACCCGCACACCGGCGCGCTGACCCCCACCGGCGCCTGCGCCGAGGTGCCCGACCCCTCGTATCTGGCGCTCGCCCCCGGCGGCAGGCTGCTGTACGCCGTCTCCGAGACCGAACGCGGCGCGGTCGCCGCCTTCGCGCTCGACGGCCCCGCGCCCAGGCCGGTCGCCGAGCCCGCCCCGGTGCGCGGCGACTCGCCCACCCATCTCGCGCTCGCCCACGGCCACGTGCTCACCGCGAACTACGGCTCCGGCAGCGTCAGCGCCCTGCCGCTGGGAGCCGACGGCCGGCCCGGGCCCGCCATACACGTCGTCCAGCACCAGGGCGGCGGACCCGACGAGGAGCGCCAGGACGGACCGCACGCCCACCAGGTGCTGCCCGACCCCACCGGCCGCTGGGTGCTCAGCGTCGACCTCGGCACCGACTCGGTGCGGATCTCCGTGCTCGACCCGGCGACCGGGCGGTTCACCCCGCACGCCGAGACCGCGGTACGCCCCGGCACCGGCCCCCGCCACCTGGCCTTCCATCCGGCCGGCGGCCACCTCTACGTCGTCGGCGAGCTGCGGCCCACGCTCACCGTCTGCCGCTGGGACGACGAGCAGGGCGTCCTCGTCCCCACCGCCGAGACCCCGCTGCTCCCGGAGGACGGCCGCGCGGCTGGCTACCCGTCCGAGATCGCCGTCGCCCCCGACGGGCGGTTCGCCTGGGTCGCGGTACGCGGCGACGACTCCATCGCCGTCCTCGCCCTGGACGAGTCGGGGGAGAAGCCCGAGCTGCTCACCACCGTCCCCTGCGGCGGCGTCTGGCCCCGCGACCTGGTGCTGCACCCCTCCGGGCGGTGGCTGTACGCGGCCAACGAGCGCTCCGGCGACGTGACCTGGTTCGACGTCGACCCCGAGACGGGCGTCCCGACCCGGGCCGGCTCCGTCGAGGCCCCGGCCGCCACCTGCGTGGTCTTCGCCTGACCGCTCGGCCTCCCGTGACAGCCCGAAGGGCCCGTACCGGCTCGACGACGCCGGTGCGGGCCCTTCGGCGCGGGCGGCTTCAGCGCACCGCCGCGCCCTGCGGCTGCGGGGCGATGCCCAGCGCCGTCGTGTACTGCGACAGCACCAGCTTGCCCACCGCCGGGTAGGCGCCCAGCGGCTCGGCCACCGCGCAGCCCGCCGCCTCGGCGGCCTGCTCCAGCAGCCCCTCCGCCAGCTCCGGGCCGATCAGGTAGGGGGCGAGGGCGAGGGACTGCGAGCCCGAGCCGCGAAGCTGCTCGGCGACCGCCGCCACCGAGCCCTCCTGGTCCAGCGCGGCGGCCATCACCGGGACCGCGAGCCGGGCGGCCAGCAGCATGCCGGTGATCCCGGCCGCCTGCACGGCCTCATCGCCGCCGGTGGTCGCCAGCACGATGCCGTCCGCGGCGGTGGCGACGGTGAACAGCCGCGCCCGGTCGGCGCGGGCCAGCCCGGCCTCGGACAGCCGCACGTGCACCGCCTCGGCCAGCAGCGGATGCGGGCCCAGCACGTCGGTCAGCTCGGCCGGTGCGCCGGCGGCGGCCACGGCGTCCCGGATCAGGCCGGTCAGCTCGCTGTCGGGGCCGGCCAGCAGCGGCACCACGACGGCGGCGGGGCCGGTCGGCTCGGCCGCCTCGCGGCCGGCGGCCAGCGCGAACTCGTACCGCTCGCCGCGCAGCGCGGCGGCCTGCGCCAGCACCGAGGACAGCGACGGGAACTCGACGTCGTCGCCGTTCAGGAAGCCGACCGCCGCCTCCAGGCCGGGCAGCTCGGAGCGGGCGATGCTCACGATCTCCTCCGCCACCGACCGTACGGCGGGTGAGGGGGAGCCGGGTACGGCGAGCACCAGCGCGGGCGCCCCCTCCGGCGCCACGGCAGGCTCGGGCCGGCGGTGCCGCCCGGGCTGGCGGGGGCGCGGCATTCGTACGGGCAGGCCGTTGTCGGGCCCTGTGGGGGTGCTCATGGCGCCGCATGCTACTGGTTCACCCCGCGCGCGGGG
>NZ_PVLV01000646.1 GCF_002982015.1 Streptomyces solincola | reverse complement strand
CCGCACCCTGGTCGTCACGGTCATGAACCCCCGCAGCGGCGGCGAAGCCCCAGTCCAGGAGCCGGCGGGCCTCGTCGTAGACGTCGAAGGCGCCGCCGCTGCGGGGGTTCATGACCGTGACGACCAGGGTGCGGGAGCCGTGCCGGGCGGCGGTGATCAGGGTGTGGCCGGCGTTGGTGGTGTAGCCGTTCTTGATGCCGAGGACGCCGGGGTAGCGGCCCACGCCGTCGTCGCCGGTGAGCAGGCGGTTGGTGTTGCGGATGCCGTAGGACCAGCCGCCGCCGGGGAAGTCGGCCTCGGCGGTGGCGGCGTAGCGGGCGAAGTCCGGGTTCTGGAGTCCGGCGCGGCCGAAGACGGCCAGGTCGTACGCGGAGGAGACCTGGCCCTCGGTGTCGTAGCCGTCGGGGGACTTCACCCGGGTGTCGAGGGCGCCGAGGGAGCGGGCCTTGGCCTCCATCTCGCGGGCGGTGCGCTCCCAGCCGCCGTTCAGACCGGCCAGCACCCGCACCGCGTCGTTGCCGGAGCTGAGGAAGACCCCCCGCCACAGGTCGGCCAGCTTGTAGGTGACCTCCTCGCGGACGCCGACCAGGCTGGAGCCGTCGCCGACGCCGCGCAGTTCGTGCTCGCTGACGGTGTGCCGCCGTTCGGGGGACTGCCCGGGGAGCGCGGTCAGCGCGAACAGCGCCTTGAGGGTGGAGGCGGGCGGCAGCTGCGCGTGGGCGTCCCGGGCGGCCAGCACGTCGCCGCTGCGCGCGTCGGCGACGAGATAGGACCTCGCCGTCACCGCGGGCGGGCCGGCGACGCCGGGCGGCACCCGGACGTGGGTGCCGGGGCGGTGCAGCAGCGCGGCGCCGACCGCCGCGGCGGGGCGCGGCGGCATCGGCTCCATCGGCTCCACGGGCCGGGGCGCGGCGGGGGCGAGCAGCAGTACGGCGGGCAGCGCGGCGGCGGCGAACGAACTGACGATCATTCAGTCACGTTAAGAACGCCCGGGCCGCCGCGCGCGGTGAGACGCGGCCGGACGGAGTACACACGGGTGAACCTCCGCATGGGGCGCGTGGGCGCGGGCACCGGGAAGGAGTCGCTTTCCTGCCCGATCTCCCCCACTCATGGAGGACGAGATGACTCCCGTCCAGCGCGACAAGGTCTTCATGCGCCTGGTCTCCGCCGAAGGGCACGAGGTGCCCGTGCTCGCCCATCTGACGTACGACGCCCGCGACCCGTACGCGGTGATCGTCGGCTTCACCCACGGCGGCTGCGTCTACGCCGAGTGGCGGCTGGACCGGGACATGCTCTGGGACGGGATGCGCGGCCCGGTCGGCGAGGGCGATGTGCGGATGTGGCCCTCGCTCAACGGCAGCCGCCAGGAGCTGTGCATCGAGCTGCTGGGTGAGACCGTCTTCTCGGTGTGGGCGCCGTCGCTGGAGCGCTTCCTCGCTGCCTCCTACGCGGCCGTTCCGGCCGGGCAGGAGAACCTGGACGAGCTGGACGTGTTCCTGGCGGAGCTGCTGGCGGCGGGCTGAGCGCCGGCTCCGTCTGCTTCATCCGGCTTCTCCTCCTTCGCGGTGCTCGTAGGGATCTCGTACGGATACGGGTGCTCCATCCGATACGCGGCAAACCGGGACATCTTTTTTCGACAGTCGGACATGTGTGCGGCGGCAGGGCATCCCGGTGGCTCGGAGGGGGAGTTCGGGGTGGGCGCGCTGATCGGCAGTCAGGTGAGGTTAACCTAACCGGGTGTCAGGCGGCCCGGCGCGAGTCGGCGGCGCGGTGCGTGCGGTACGTGCGGTACGGGGGTGGGCTGATGGCCGGGGTGGACGGCGTGGATCCGGCCGGGCTCGCGGGG
>NZ_PVLV01000645.1 GCF_002982015.1 Streptomyces solincola | reverse complement strand
CACGGGCGCGGGAGCCCTCCCGCCGCCGGGTCCGCCGCGGATCCTGCGGAGGTGCGGGGCGGTTCCACTACCGCCTCCACCCCCCCCGCCTGGTACACGCAGACCGCGCCCGAGACCCCGCCGCCCGCCGTGCCGCCGGCCGGCCCCGCCGGGTCCCTGCCGCCCCCTCCGCCGCCGCACGGCGCGGTGCCGGTGCCGGCGCCCGGGCTGCCGCAGGAGACCGCGCCGCTTGCCGACGCGGACGCGAGCGGCGCGGAGAGCGGCCCCCGCCCCGAGGCGNNNNCGCTGGCGGGCGCCCCGCCCGCGGACGACCCCGCCGAGCGGGAGGCGGCCGCTGACGGCGCCCCCGCGCCGGACGGGCCGGACGGGCCGGACGCCCCGGCCCGGAGCAGCTCCGCCGACCGCGCCGCGGACTCCCCCGCCGCCACGCCCGACACCGGGCCGTTCGGCAGTGGGGACGTGGAGAGCGGGGCGACCATGCGCTTCTCCCCCGCCGCGCTGAAGCGGGAGATGGAGCGGGTCGCCGACCGCGAGGCGGCCCCGACGCCCGCCGACGCGCCCCCGGCCGCCGCCGAGCCGGGCCACGGGTCCGCCCAGGAGCCGCAGGCCCCGGCCGGGACGAGCACCGGCGACGGCGACGGCGAGACCAGGGCCAGGACCGAGGACGCGCCGGCCCCGGTCGCCGACGCCGTACCGCCGGTCGCCCCGCCGGCTCCGCCCGCCGCGGGGGCCCCGGCTCCTCACGCCGTACCGCCGACCGCCCAGCCGTCGCCCCAGCCCGCGCCCGAGGAGTACGGTGCGGGGCTGCCGCCGCTGCCTCCGGCGTACCAGCCGGCCGCCCCAGCGGCCGCCCCGGCGGACGCCCCGCAGTGGCCCGCGCAGCACGGACAGGCGGCCCCGCCGGCGGCTCCCCAGCCTCCGGCGCCGCAGCACGGCGGTTACGGCTTCCCGGCTCCCGCGCCGGCGGCCAACCCCGGGCCGGGGCAGCCATGGCCGGCCCAGCAGCCCGATGCCGTACCCCCGGTGGGCTACGGCTTCCCGCCGCCCACCCCCCAGCCACAAC
>NZ_PVLV01000644.1 GCF_002982015.1 Streptomyces solincola | reverse complement strand
CGACCAGCGACACCACCTCCGCCTCGCCGACCTGATGGCGCGCGAGGTCGCCGAGGCGGAGGTGGTGTCGCTGGTCGAGGAAGCGGTGACGCACCGGCGGTGGTGGGTGGGCCAGTGGCCGGACGGCGTCGCCTATGTGGCCGGGCTGGTGGCCCAGGACGTGCAGGACGCCCTGCTGGAGCGGTACGGCCGCTGGCCGCTGTGCCCGGTCTGCGCCTCCGGCGACCCGCACGCCCTGGACGTCGAACCGGAGCTGGGGGAGGACCCGCACTGGGTGTGCGGCAAGGCGGGCGTGGTGGTCGCCCCCGTCGGCGGCCTGACGTGACCCTGTACATCGACCCGCCGAACTGGCCGGGGCACGGGCGGATGTGGTCGCACCTGGTCAGCGACGTCTCCTACGAGGAGCTGCACGCCTTCGCCGCCCTGATCGGCGCGCCGGCCCGGGCGTTCGACCGGGACCACTACGACGTGCCGAGCGAGCGCTACCGGGACGCGGTGGCGGCGGGCGCGGTGGAGGTCGGCTCGAAGGAGCTGGTGCGCCGGCTGACGGCCGCCGGCCTGCGCCGCCCCAAGCACCGCAGCGGCGACCGGCGGTAGGACTCCGGCAGCCGGAGTGGCCCGGCCCCCGGGCCGGGATGCCCGGCGGGCCTCCGGGTAGACGCATCCGCAGACCGACCGGTTGTCGGATGACGGGCAGGGAGGACCACGATGGGCGGATCGTCGGTACGGGCGGTGGGCTGGGCGCGATCCCTGCCGATGACCAGCACGGCCAAGGAGGCCAGAGACTGGGCGCGGGCGCACCTGGCGTCGCTCGACTGGACGGCGAAGGCGCCGGACACGGTCGACTCGGTGCTGCTCGCCATCTCCGAGCTGGTCACCAACGCCCATGTGCACGCGCACAGTTCGGCGCAGCTCGTGCTGACCTGGGACACCGGCTGCCTGCATGTCGCCGTGCACGACTCCTCCGACCGGCTGCCGGAGGCGCATCCGCCCAGCACCGAACGCCTGGGCGGGCGCGGGATGTTCATCGTGGACGCGCTCGCCGACACCTGGCAGGCCCGGCCGTGTGCCGACGGCAAGCTGGTGATGGCCTGTTTCCAGCCACCGGCTGAGGCGTTGAACGAGTCCTCCTGACGGGTCGGCGGGAATCGGCCGCGCCGGTACGGGGCCGGGGGACGCCGGGGGCCCGGGGCCCGGGGATCACACCGCGCCGCCGCCGCTGGTCAGCAGGTCCAGTTCGGTGCCGAGGTTCTGGCGGGCGCGGTCCTCCCAGGCGCTCGCCCCGTGCGGGG
>NZ_PVLV01000643.1 GCF_002982015.1 Streptomyces solincola | reverse complement strand
GAGGGCAGGAGGGCTGGTCAGCGGGGGAAGGGGAGTGCGGGATTCCATTATCACAACTGAGGTGTGGGGCAGGTGCGTTCGGGACGTAGTGGGGTGGGTGGCGGAGTGTGCGGCCCGCTCGATCTGGGCGTGGGGCAGGCTGGCTAGCATGAGATCCTGCCCGGGAGGAAGATCGCCCACCGGATGACGATCACTCCCCCTGACGGGTGATCGCCTCCGACGGCGACCGTCCCCTTGACGGGTGGTCGCCCGCACGGTGATCACCCCTGGGCGGGTGGTCGCCTCGCCTGGTGACCACCCTCTGGCGGGTGGTCGCCCGCGTGGTGGCCGCCCCCTGACGGGTGGTCGCCGCCGTTGGTGATCACCCCCTGACAGGTGGTCGCCTGGTGTGGTGGCCGCCTGCCCGCCGCCCGCCGTCACCGACCGAGGGACCCGCCGCATGTCAGTGCCCGCACCGCCCGTTCAGCAACGTCGGGGGAAGGCCCCGCAGAAGTCCCCGGCCGCGGCGCCCGTGGCCGTGCTGGTGGTGAGCGCCGTGGTCGCCGGGGTGGCGATCGTGCTGGTGCCGGACGGGGCCCGGAGCTGGACGCTGGGGGTGGCGGCCGTCGCCTGGGTGGCGCTGGCCGCCGCGATAACGGTGTCCGGGCGGGCGGTACGGCGGGCGCGGGGCGAGGCCGCCGCGCGCGACGTCGAGGTGGAGCAGCTCCGGGCCGCGGCGGGCCAGTCCGCTTCGGAGGCGGCGTACCTGGTGAACGTGGTGCTGCCGGCGCTGACCGAGCGGCTGCGCGAGGGCATGGGCGCCGCCGAGGCGCTGGGCAGCGTGGCCCCGCCGCGGGACCCGCAGCTCCGCCGCGTACAGGACCTGTTCGCCGCGACGGCGGAGGAGAGCGCCCGGCGGGCGGCGGGGCTGGACGCCGAGCGGCGGCAGGCCCGGCGGGAGCTGGAGCTGGTGGCCGCGGAGCTGGAGCGGCTGACCCGGGAGACGCTGCCGACCGCGGTGGCGCGGCTGCGCGAGGGGCGCTCGGCCGACACCGTACGCGGCGAGGTGGTCCTGCCCGAGCTGCCGGTGCTGCGGGCGCCGGCCGAGGTGTTCCTGAAGGAGCTGGCCCACAGTGAGCGGCGGGCCGCGGCCGCGCAGGCCGCCTCGGCCAAGGCGCTCAGCCGGGTGCAGGCCAAGTCGGTGAGCATGCTGGCGGACCTGCGGGAGATGCAGGAGCGGCACGGCGAGGAGGTCTTCGGGGACCTGCTGAAGCTGGACCACGCCACCTCCCAGCTCGGTCTGATGACCGACCGGTTGGCGCTGCTCATGGGCGGCCGGTCCTCGCGCGCGTGGAACAAGCCGATCGTGATGGAGAGCATCCTGCGCGGCGCGGTCGGCCGGATCGCGGCGTACCAGCGGGTGCGGCTGCACTGCTCGACGACGGTGGCGATCTCCGGGTACGCCGCCGAGGGCGTGATGCACCTGCTGGCCGAGCTGATGGACAACGCCGCGAACTTCTCGCCGCCCATCGACGAGGTGCACGTCTACGTCGAGGAGCGCAGCGCGGGCATCGTGGTCACCATCGAGGACAGCGGCCTGAAGATGGCCGACGCGGCGATGCGGCGCGCGGCCGAGGCGGTGTCCGGCCGGATGAACGACCTGGTGTCGTTGCAGGGCACCCGGCTCGGGCTCGCGGTCGTGGGGCGGCTGGCGGCGAAGCACGGGATCAGCGTCAACTACCGGCCGTCGTCGCGCGGCGGCACGGGTGTGGTCGTGCTGCTGCCCCGGCAGTTGCTCGCCCAGCAGCAGCACCGTGAGCCGCGCCGGGCGGCCGGAGCGGGGCGTACGGCCGCGGCGACCGCGCCCGCGCCGATCCCTGCCGGTGAGCGCGACGCCGTCCGGTCCGTGGACTTCGGGCAGCCGGCCGATGCGTACCGGCCGGGGGCCGTGCCGGCTCCGGCGGCCGCCGCCGACGACCCGGCCGCGCCCCCGCGCCGGGATTCCGCCGGGTCCACGCCGAACGGCCTGCCGGTGCGCCGGCCCGGTCGCACCATGGGCGAGGCCGAGCGCGGCCGGGCCCGGCCGGTGCCCGAAGCCCGCGAGGAGGCCCCGGAGCGGCGTCCGGGACGGGACGCCGGCTCGCGGTTCGGGGCCTTCCACCGGGGGCGCCGCGCCGCGGACGGCTCGCCCGACGCCTCCGGGCCGGCCGCCCGGCCGGACTTCCCGGACGCCTTCGACACCTTCTGACCGCACCCGCCCACGCCGCGTCCGGCCCTCGGGCGCGCCTCGTCACGCGTACAGGATTGGAGGAACGGGCCATCGCCGGTCAGCCGGCCGGTACCGGCCCGTCACCCATCATGCAGACCACCGACAACAGCCTCACCTGGCTCCTGAAGCGGCTGCTGGAGCAGACCCCCGGCAGCTTGCACGCCCTGGTGCTGTCCCGCGACGGACTGAAGCTGTGCTGGACCGAGCACCTGACGCTCGACCAGGCCGACCAGCTCGCGGCGATCTGCTCCGGCATGCAGGCCCTGGCCCAGGGCGCCTCCGTGGAGTTCGGCGACGGCACCGGCGGCGTACGGCACTCCATGACCGAGTACCACGGCGGGCTGCTGTTCATCGTGGGCGCCGGTCTGGGGGCGCACCTGGCGGTGGTGGCCGCCGAGGACGCCGACCCGGGTGTGGTGGGCCACCGGATGACGGAGCTGGTCGAGCAGATCGGCGAGCACCTGTCGGCCGAACCGCGCGGCCACGTACCGGGGGGTGTGGCGCCGTGACCCCCCGCAAACCGGTGGACACCGGTTCCCCGGACCGGCTGTACACGGTCACCAGCGGGCGCAGCCGCGCGGACGACTCCTTCGACCTGGTGACGCTGATCGTCGCCGAGTCCGGGCCGTCGTCGGGGATGCAGTCGGAGCACGCGCGGATCCTGGAGCTGTGCCGGCATCCGACGGCGGTGGTGGAGATCGCCGCGGAGCTGGGTCTGCCGATCACGGTGGTCCGCATCCTGCTCGGCGACCTGCTCGGCACGGGCCGGATCACCGCCCGCCATCCGCACGCGGCGCGCAGCCTCGCCGCCCTCCCCGACTCCGCCCTTCTGAAGGAGGTGCTCCATGGGCTCCACAACCTCTGAGCTGCCCCAGCAGCGCATACCGCTGACCGACACGGCCGAGACCGGCCTGAAGATCGTCATCGTGGGCGGGTTCGGCGTGGGCAAGACGACGCTGGTCCGCTCGGTCAGCGAGATCCGGCCGCTGAACACCGAGGAGGTGATGACGCAGGCCGGCGTCGGCGTCGACGAGAACGGCGCGGTGGCGTCGAAGACGTCGACGACGGTGGCGTTCGACTTCGGGCGGATCAGCCTGAACGCGACCATGGTGCTGTACCTGTTCGGCGCGCCGGGGCAGGAGCGGTTCTGGTTCCTGTGGGACCGGCTGTTCTCCGGGACGCTGGGCGCGGTGGTGCTGGTGGACACCCGCCGGATGGACGACTCCTGGTACGCGATCGACCGGCTGGAGCACCACCGCACGCCGTTCGTGGTGGCGGTCAACCGCTTCCAGGACGACGAGCGGCGCTACTCGCTGGAGGAGATCCGGCAGGCGCTGGCGCTGCCCGCGCACGTGCCGATGGTGGACTGCGACGCACGCCTGCGGCAGTCCGGCAAGGACGTGCTGATCACGCTGGTCGACCACCTGTACGACATGGCGACGGCCCAGGAGGCGACACCGTGACCGAACCCCGTACGCCGGCCGGCCAGGGCTGCCCCGTCAGCACCGACGCGGTGAAGCTGGCGGGCATCTCGTACCAGCAGACGCCGTCGGAGCTGTACCGGTCGCTGCGCAGGGAGCACGGCGCGGTGGCGCCGGTGCTGCTGGACGCGGACGTCCCGGCCTGGCTGGTCCTCGGCTACTCCGAGGTGTCCTATGTGACCAGCCACGACGAGCTGTTCGCGCGGGACTCGCGGCGCTGGAACCAGTGGGAGCGCATCCCGCCGGACTGGCCGCTGATGCCGTTCGTCGGCTACCAGCCGTCGGTGCTGTTCACCGAGGGCGACGAGCACCGGCGGCGGGCCTCGGTGATCACCGAGGCGCTGGAGGGCGTGGACCAGTTCGAGCTGGGGCGGGACTGCCACCACATCGCCGAGCAGCTCATCGCGGAGTTCGCGGGCAGCGGGCAGGCGGAGCTGATGTCCGGTTACGCGCACGCCCTGCCGATGCGCGCGGTGGTCCAGGTGTGCGGCATGCCGACCTCGGGCGACGACACCCGGCAGCTCGTGGACGACCTGCGGATCTCGCTGGACGCCGGGGAGGGCGACGACCCGGTGGCCGCCTACGGGCGGGTGGGCGAGCGGCTGCGGCAGTTGGTGAAGGACAAGCGGGCCGCGCCGGGCTCGGACGTCACCTCGCGGATGATCCTGCACCCGGCGGGGCTGACCGACGAGGAGATCGTGCAGGACCTGATCTCGGTGATCGCCGCGGCGCAGCAGCCGACGGGCAACTGGATCGGCAACACCCTGCGGCTGCTGCTGACCGACGAGCGGTTCGCGGTGAACGTCTCGGGCGGCCGGCTGAGCGTGGGCGAGGCGCTCAACGAGGTGCTGTGGCTGGACACCCCGACGCAGAACTTCATCGGCCGCTGGGCGGTGCGGGACACCCAGCTCGGCGGGCGGCACATCCGGGCCGGCGACTGCGTGGTGCTGGGGCTGGCCGCGGCCAACACCGACCCGCAGATCTGGCCGGAGGCGCACGTGGGCGCGGAGAACGCGGCGCACCTGTCGTTCAGCAACGGCGAGCACCGCTGCCCGTATCCGGCGCCGCTGCTGGCGGACGTGATGGCGCGCACGGCGGTGGAGACGCTGCTGGAGCGGCTGCCCGACCTGGTGCTGGCGGTGGAGCCGGAGCAACTGGCCTGGCGTCCGTCGATCTGGATGCGGGGACTGGCCGCGCTGCCGGTGGAGTTCACGCCGGTGGTGCGGTAGGCGATGGAGTTCACGACGCCGGTGCGGTAGGCGGTGGACTTCCGAGCCGCCGGCGCGGTAGCCGGCGGAGAGCTGGTGCGGGACAGGCGGCGGACCCCGGGTGGGGGCCGCCGCCTTTTCGTGCTCCGACGGACTGTTGTCGGTCAGGTGGCTCGTTGTCATCGGTCGGCCGGATAAACACACCGCGGACCAAGGTCACTTCATCGAGGTAATGACCGCCGGATCCGTGGGTGACCAGGGGGACGCCGCCCTACTGTTCACCGGAGTCCGGAGTCCGAACCGCGTGAGGAGACCTCGTCGGATGACCGTTACGACCGGCCCGGAGGCGGAGGCGGAGGGGACGCCGGCCCGGCAGTCCAGCCTCGGCGCCGCGGCCGCCCGCAACCTCGCCACCACGACCAAGACCGCGCCGCAGACGCAGGAGACCACGGACCGCTGGCTGCTGCGGATGCTCCCCTGGATCGACACCAAGGGGGGCGCCTACCGGGTGAACCGCCGCCTGAGCCACGCGGTCGGCGACGGGCGGGTGGAGTTCGTCCAGGACGGCCCCGAGGTACGGGTGATCCCCCGGAAGCTCGCCGAACTGCCCCTGCTGCGGGGCTTCGAGGACCTCCAGGTGCTGACCGCTCTCGCCGACCGGTGCGTCCGGCGCGACTTCCGCGCCGGCGAGGTGCTGGTCGAGCACGGGACGCCGGCGCAGCGGATCCATCTGATCGCCCGCGGCCGGATCGGGCAGAGCACGCCCGGGCGGTACGGCGAGGAGGCCGGCGGCGCGGTGCTGGCCGACGGCGACCGGTTCGGCGACCAGGTCCTGCTGGACGGCGAGGGCGCCTGGCCCTACACCGCCACCGCCGAGACCGCGGGGACCCTGCTCACCCTGTCCCGCGCCGACTTCGCCGCCGTGCTCGCCACCGCGCCGCAACTCCGCGACCACGTCGAGCGGTTCGCCGCGCTGCGGAGTCGGCGGCAGAACCGCCACGGCGAGGCGGAGATCGCGATGTCCGCCGGCCACTCCGGTGAAGTCGCCCTGCCCGGCACCTTCGTGGACTACGAGCTGAAGCCCCGCGAGTACGAACTGTCCGTCGTCCAGACCGTGCTGAAGGTGCACACCAGGGTCGCCGACCTCTACAACGACCCGATGAACCAGACGGAGCAGCAGCTCAGGCTCACGATCGAGGCGCTGCGCGAGCGCCAGGAGCACGAGCTGGTCAACCATCCGGAGTTCGGCCTGCTGCACAACGCCGACTACAAGCAGCGGATCCAGCCCCGCACCGGCCCGCCCACCCCGGACGACCTCGACGAGCTGCTCTGCCGCCGCCGGGGCACTCGGCTCTTCCTCGCCCACCCTCGTACGATCTCCGCGATCGGACGCGAGTGGAACGCCCGCGGGCTGTACCCGGAGACCGCCGACGTCGACGGGCGGCCGGTCCTGGCGTGGCGCGGGGTGCCGATCCTGCCGTGCGACAAGATCCCCGTCACGCCGGAGCAGACCAGTCCGATCCTGGCCATGCGCCTCGGCGAGGACAACCAGGGCGTGGTCGGGCTGCGCCAGACCGGCCTGCCGGAGGAGTACCAGCCGGGCCTCTCGGTGCGCTTCATGGGCATCGACGAGCGGGCGGTCATGTCGTACCTCGTGACCGCGTACCACTCCGCCGCGATCCTCGTGCCCAACGCGCTCGGCGTGCTGGAGAACGTGCAGATCGCCCGGCGGGCCGCCTGACCCGGCCGTCCGGCCCCACCCAGCAAGGAGTCGCGGATGCCCGATCCCGGGCCCTCCCCCAC
>NZ_PVLV01000642.1 GCF_002982015.1 Streptomyces solincola | reverse complement strand
GCCTCGCCCTCGCCCTCGCCCTCGCCCGGGGGCCGGGCCTCGCCCCCGTTAGCCCGCCCGGCGTCGTCCTTGGCCGAGGGGCGGACGACGGTGGCGGTCAGCACGACCGGGTTCATCCCGGCGAAGCCGCCGCCGGTGAGCACGCGCATGACCCGGTCCCGGGGGGCGTCCCCGGGCGGCGCGGGGGCGGGCGCGACCTCGGGGCCGGCCCCGCCCACCACGGTGCGCACCCGGCGCACCGCCTCCGCCCAGTGCAGCGGCAGCACGATCTCCGCCTCATGGACGTCGTCCGGCATCAGCCGGGCGACCCGGCGGGTCAGCCAACCGCCCGCACGGCCGCCGACGCCCGCGCCGACCGCGCCGAGACCGGCGGCCAGCAGCTCGCGCTCGTCCTCCCGCGCCCGACCCATGCGGCTACCCCCGTCTCCCCTGTTCACCCGTCCCACCACCGTAAATCAAGCCTCTGACAGGGGAGTTGCGAGGCGGACGTCACGACCGGATCACGATGCGGGGGTTACCGCCGGAGGCGGTATTGCGGGGCTGTTACGCCGGGCGTACACCTGAGCAACACCCAGACGGGTCCGGCAAGGACGGGGGCATTGATGCGTACAACTCACACCACCCGCACGGCTCTTCGCTCGCGCAGAGCCGCGGTGGCGCTCGCGGCGGTCGGGGCGCTGGCCCTGGCGGGCTGCGGGGACGGCGGCGGGGGTGACGGCGGCAAGGACGGCACCGGCCCGGACCAGAGCCCGGGCAACGCCCAGCCCAGCGTCGAACTGCCCAAGCTGGACGGCAAGTCGGTGCAGGTCGTCGCCGTGTGGACGGGCCCCGAGCAGGAGTCGTTCGGCAAGGTGCTGGCCGAGTTCGAGAAGCGCACCGGCGCCAAGGTCAGCTATGTGCCCACCCAGGACGCGATGCTCAACTACCTGGGCACCAAGATCGCGGGCGGTTCGCCGCCGGACGTGGCGATGCTCCAGCAGGTCGGCGCGCTCAAGCAGGCGGTGGAGCGCAAGTGGGCCAAGCCCGCGGGCGCGGAGGCGAAGGCGCAGCTCCAGAAGAACTACGGCACCGGCTGGCGCGAGCTGGGCGCGGTGGACGGCACCCAGTACGGGGTGTACTTCAAGGCCGCCAACAAATCCCTGGTCTGGTACAACACGGCCGTCTTCGAGGCGGCGGGCGTGTCGGAGCCCAAGACCTGGAAGGACTTCCTCTCCACCGCCGAGACGGTGTCCGCGTCCGGGGTGGCGCCGGTGTCGGTGGGCGGCGCGGACGGCTGGACGCTGACCGACTGGTTCGAGAACGTCTACCTCTCGCAGGCCGGGCCGGAGAAGTACGACCAGTTGGCGAAGCACGAGATCGCGTGGACCGACCCGTCGGTGGCACAGGCGCTCACCACGCTGGCCGAGCTGTTCGGCCGGCCGGAGCTGATCGCGGGCGGCGCGAGCGGCGCGTTGCAGACCGAGTTCCCGGCGTCGGTGACGCAGACGTTCACCGGCGGCGACACCCCGAAGGCCGCGATGGTCTTCGAGGGCGACTTCGTGGCCAGCAACATCGCCGAGACCGAGGCGAAGGTCGGCCAGGACGCCAAGGCGTTCCCGTTCCCGGCGGTCGGGGCGGACGCGCCGGTGGTGACCGGCGGCGACGTGGCGGTGGCGCTGACCGACAACCCGGCGGCCCAGGCGCTGCTGACCTTCCTGGCCTCCCCGGACGCGGCCCGGATCTGGGCCTCGCAGGGCGGGTTCGTCTCGCCGAACAAGTCGCTGGAGGGCTCCGCCTATCCGAACGACGTGCAGAAGGAGATCGGCAAGGCGCTGATCGACGCGGGTGACGACTTCCGGTTCGACATGTCGGACCAGATGCCGCAGTCGTTCGGCGGGACGCCGGGCAAGGGCGAGTGGAAGGCGCTTCAGGACTTCCTGAAGAACCCGAAGGACGTCAAGGGCGTCCAGGCCCGCCTGGAGGCCGACGCGGCCAAGGCGTACGGGAAGGACTGACACCGTGGCGACGGCGGCCCCGGGCGGGGGCACGGCGGCGGCCCCGGGCGGCGGCGGGGGCACGGCGGCCCCGCCGCCCAGGCGGGGCAAGAGCGTCAACGGTGGGCGGGGCGTGGTCGCGGCGGGCTTCCTGCTGCCCGCGCTGCTGCTGCTCGGCGCGCTGGTTCTGTACCCGATCGGCTTCTCGGTCTACCGGTCGTTCTTCGACGCCTCCGGCGACTCGCTCGCCGGCAGCGGCGGGTTCGGCAACTACGTGGAGATCTTCTCCGACGACACCATCCTGACCGCGGTGAGGAACAACGCGGTGTGGGTGGTGGTGGCCCCCACCGTGGCCACCGCGCTCGGGCTGGTCTTCGCGGTGCTGACCGAACGGGTGTGCTGGGGAACGGCGTTCAAGCTGGTCGTCTTCATGCCGATGGCGATCTCCATGCTGGCCGCGGGGATCATCTTCCGGCTGGTGTACGAGCAGGACCCGGAGCGCGGGGTGGCCAACGCGGTCTGGGTCGGGGTGCACGACACCTTCGCCGAGTCGGCCGGCTACCCCAAGGCCCGCCCGCTGCCGGTGCATCCGCTGAAGGCGGCCGGCGGCGGGGCGTTCGTCACCAGGGAGCCGGTGCGGGCCGGCACGCCGGCGCTGCTGCCGCTGGTCGGCGTCGCCCCGACCGACCTCCCCTCCGACGCCCGCCCGGCGAAGGCCCCCGCGCCCTCCCCGGACGGGATCACCGGGACCACCTGGCTGGACTTCACCCGGGGCGGCGGCGGCACGCCCAACACCGTGGACGCCACCGAGCGCGGGCTGCCCGGGATGTCGGTGGAGGCGGTCAAGGACGGGAAGGTGGTGGCCACCGCGAAGGCGGGCGCGGACGGGGTGTTCACCCTGCCGGCCGCCGCCGACGGGGCGCTGCTGAGGCTGCCCGCGGACAACTTCCGCGAGCGCTACAACGGCGTGGACTGGCTCGGCCCGTCCCTGGTCACCCCGGCGATCATCGGCTCGTACGTGTGGATGTGGGCCGGGTTCGCGATGGTGCTGATCGCCGCCGGACTGGCCGCCCTGCCGCGCGAGCTGCTGGAGGCCGCCCGGGTGGACGGGGCGAGCGAGTGGCAGGTGTTCCGCCGGATCACCGTGCCGCTGCTGGCGCCGGTGCTCGCCGTCGTCCTGGTCACCCTGATGATCAACGTGTTGAAGATCTTCGACCTGGTGTTCATCATCGCGCCCGGCTCGGTGCAGGACGACGCCAACGTGCTCGCCCTCCAGCTCTACCGCTCCTCCTTCGGCGCGGACGCCGACCTGGGCGTCGGCAGCGCCATCTCGGTACTGCTGCTGCTGCTGGTCATCCCGGTGATGGTCTTCAACATCCGGCGCATCCGGAAGGAGAACCGCCGATGAGCGACGCACTGCCGGCGACGGCCGCGCCCGCCGCGGCCCCCGCTCCCAGGTCCGGCAAGGCCCGCCCCTCGCTCGCCGCCCGGGTCGCCGCCCGCGCCGGCGGCGGGGCGCTGCGGGTCTTCCTGATCCTGGTCGCGCTGTTCTGGCTGATGCCGACCGTCGGGCTGCTGCTGTCCTCGCTGCGCGACCCGGCGGACATCGCGGCCGACGGATGGTGGACGGTGTTCACCGAACCCGCCCAGCTCACCGCCGCCAACTACTCCGCCCTGCTCTCCGACGACACCGTCACCGGCTCACTGCTCTCCACCGTCGCGATCACCGTGCCCTCCACCGTGCTGGTGGTGGTGATCGGGGCGCTGGCCGGCTACGCCTTCGCCTGGATCGACTTCCCCGGCCGCGACTGGTGGTTCCTGCTGGTGGTCGGACTGCTGGTGGTGCCGGTGCAGGTGGCGCTCGTCCCGGTGTCCGAACTGTTCGGCGCGGTGGGCCTGTTCGAGACCACCGCCGGCGTGGTGCTGTTCCACGTGGCTTTCGGCCTCCCGTTCGCGATCTTCCTCCTGCGCAACTTCTTCGCGGAGATCCCGCGCGAACTGCTGGAGGCCGCCAGGCTGGACGGCGCGGGCGAGATCCGGCTGTTCGCCCGGGTGGTGATGCCGCTGGGCGGCCCGGCGATCGCCTCGCTCGGCATCTTCCAGTTCCTGTGGGTGTGGAACGACATGCTGATCGCCCTGATCTTCGCCGACTCCGAGTCCCCGCCGATCACCGTCGCCCTCCAGCAGCAGGTCCGGCAGTTCGGCAACAACGTCGACGTCCTCGCCCCCGGCGCGTTCGTCTCCATGGTGATCCCGCTGGCGGTGTTCTTCGCCTTCCAGCGGCACTTCGTCAACGGCGTGATGGCCGGCGCGGTGAAGTAGCGGCGACCTGGCGAGGACCGCGAAGCAGCAGGTCGCAGGCGGTGTGGTGCATCCGGGTGGCCCCTCCCCCGGATGCACCACGCGCTTCCCCCGGTTGCCACGACCGGCGTGACCGGCCGCGCCCACGGGGCGTTCAGGGGCCATGCCCAGGTTCAGCGTGATCGTTCCCGCCTACGAGGTCCAGACCTATCTGCCCGAGTGCCTGGAATCGGTGCTCGGGCAGTCCTTCGGCGACCTGGAGCTGATCGCCGTGGACGACTGCTCCCCCGACGGCTGCGGCGCCGTCATCGACGAGTACGCCGCCAGGGACCGCCGGGTCGTCGCCGTCCACCTCCCGGAGAACGCCGGCCTGGGCCCCGCCCGCAACGCCGGCCTGGCCCGCGCCACCGGCGAGTACGTCCTCTTCCTCGACGGCGACGACACCTTCGTCCCCGGCGCCCTCCAGGCGGTCGCCGACCGGCTCGACGCCACCGGCGACCCGGAGCTCCTGGTCTTCGACTACACCCGGGTCTACTGGTCCGGCGACGAGGTCGGCCACGACTTCCGCGCCCACCTCACCGAGGACGGCCCCGCCCCCTTCGTCCTCGCGGACCGCCCCGGCCTCCTGCGCGTCCTGATGGTGGTCTGGAACAAGGCGTACCGCCGCGACTTCCTCACCCGCGAGCGGTTCGCCTTCCCGCCCGGCTTCTACGAGGACACCCCCTGGACCTATCCCGCGCTGCTGGCGGCCCGGTCGATCGCCACCCTGGACCAGGTCTGCGTGCACTACCGGCAGCGCCGCACCGGCTCGATCCTGCGCACCACCAGCGTCCGCCACTTCGAGCTGTTCGACCAGTACGACCGGGTCTTCGCCTTCCTGGACGGGCGGCCCGAACTGGCCCGCTGGCGACCGGTGCTGTTCCGGCGGATGGCCGACCACTTCACCTCCGTCTACACCGCCCCCGGCCGGCTGCCGCGCTCCACCCGCGCCCGGTTCTTCCGCCGCGCCCGCGCCCACTACCGGCGCTACCGCACCCCCGGCGCCACCCCGCAGGCCAGCACCCGGCTGCGGCACGCCCTGGTCCGGCTCGGCAGCCGCCGCGCCTTCACCGCCCTGACCGCCGCCCGCACCCTCCTCAAGGCCGCGCTCGCCCGCGCCCGGTACCTGGCCCGCCGCGCCCGCGGCGCCCTGCTCCAACTCCACTACCGCGCCCAGCTCCTGCTGCCCGTCCACCCCGACACGGCCGTCTTCGCCGCCTCCTGGCACCGCGGCTACGGCTGCTCGCCGGCCGCCGTCGAGGAGCGGGTGCGCGAACTCGCCCCGCACATCCGCACCACCTGGATCTGCGACCCGGCGTACGCGCACACCGTGCCGCCCGGGGTCCGGTGGGTCGCGCCCGGCACCGCCGCCTACTGGACCGCGCTGGCCCGCTCCCGCCACCTGGTCAACAACGTCAACTTCGACCGCCGGCTGGTCAAGCGGCGCGGTCAGGTCCTGCTCCAGACCCAGCACGGCACCCCGCTCAAGCACATGGGCCTGGACCTGCAACGCCGCCCGGCCGCCGCCCGGGGGATGGACTTCGCCCGGCTGCTGGCCTCGGTGGACGACTGGGACCACCTGGTCTCCGCCAACCGCCACTCCAGCCTGGTCTGGCAGCGCGTCTACCCGGCCGCGTACACGCTGCTGGAGTACGGCAGCCCGCGCGCCGACCTCTTCCACCGCGCCACCGCCGCCGACGTCACCCGGGAACGCGCCGCCCTCGGCATCCCGCCCGGCCACACCGCGATCCTGTACGCCCCCACCCACCGCGACTACGTCCACCCCCAGCCGCGCCTGCTGGACCTGGACCGCCTGCTCGCCCAGCGCGGCGCGCCGGCGGTCCCGGCCCCGCCGGCGCGGTCGGGGGTGGACGCAACCCCGGGGGGACGGGGCGTACACGGCCGCGCGGGGGCCGGGCGGGGGGCCGGCGGCGGGGCCTTACCCCGGGACCTCCGCGGGCGTGGCGCCGGGGAAGTGGGG
>NZ_PVLV01000641.1 GCF_002982015.1 Streptomyces solincola | reverse complement strand
GCGGTGCTGCGGAGGGGCGGCCGCGGTGAGCCTGCTGCCGCCCGGCCCCGGGCCCGCCGTCCCGGCCGTCACCCCCCCACCGCGGACCTCGCCGTGGGCCGACGCCCCGGCCGGTGCCGCGACCCCGGCGCCGCCCTCCGCCATCCCCACCGCCGGGGCCCCGGAGGTGGGGATGGCGGAGGGCGGCGCCGGGGTCGCGGAACGGTCCGGGGCGTCGGTCCACGGCGAGGTCCGCGGTGAGGGGGTGACGGCCGGGACGGCGGGCCCGGGGCGGTCCGGCAGCAGGCTCACCGCGGCCGCCCCGCCGCCGGCGACGGCCAGGCAGGCGGTGACCGCCAGCGCGGCGGTGCGGCGGCGGTGCGCCCGCCGGCCGCGTTCGGCGATCCGGGCCGCCGGCGCGGGGTCGGCGCGGAGCTGCCCGAAGTCCGCGGCCCGCTGGAACAGCGACCGCAGCGGGTCGCGCGGCTCGGGCGTGGGCTCAGACATCAGATGCCTCCTCGATGCGGGGATCGTGCAGACGGTGGGCGAGCGCGGTCCGCCCGCGGACCAGGTGCGTCTTGACCGTGCTGGCGGACAGCCCGGTCTCGGCGGCGACCTGCTCCACGGTGAGATCGCACAGGTAGTGCAGGGTCAGCGACCGCCGCTGCTGGGCGGGCAGTCCGCGCAGGGCCTCCACCAGCACCAGGTGCTCGGTGCCCGGGGCCTCCACGTGCGGGGGCGCGCCGCCGCGCCGCCACGCCTCGGCGCTGCGCCGCCGGAACCGCCAGCGGCTCACCGCGAGCCGCCAGGCCACCGTGCGGATCCACGCCTCCGGCTGCCCCGCGCGGTCGAGCTGCGCCCGCCGGGTCCAGCCCTTGACGTACGCCTCCTGCACGACGTCCTGCGCCTCGTGCAGGTCGCCGAGCATCACGTAAAGCTGCCCTGTCAGACGGGCGACCGTCTGGGCGTAGAACTCTTCGAACTCCTCGACGGTCAAAAGCTGCTCCCGGGTCTGTCGCTTCACCGGGCTTACGCCCCCGGAGGCGCGTCCGGTCGACACCGGGCGCGAGATCACAGGGTGACGGTGCTCACAGCGGCGCGCCGGGCGACCCGCCGGTGCCCGGCTCGGCCGCGGAGCCCCCGGCGACCTGCGGTGACGCCGTTCCGGGGGCCGTTGTCAGTGGGGTCCGGTAGCTTCCGAGAGGTAGGCATCTCCACGACTGGGGTGGCGTGATGAGTGATGTGGCAGTGGCCCGGGAGGATCTCGAATCCCGGCTGGAGGAGTACCGCACCGAGCTGACCGGTTACTGCTACCGGATGCTCGGGGCCGCCTTCGAGGCGGAGGACGCGGTGCAGGACACCATGGTCCGCGCCTGGCGCAGCCTGGACCGCTTCGAGGGCAGGTCGAGCCTGCGCTCCTGGCTCTACCGGATCGCCACCAACGTCTGCCTGGACGCGCTGAACGCGGGGAACAAGCGCGCCCGGCCGATGGACCTGACCGAGGCGACGCCGGTGGCGCAGGCCCGGCTCCAGGAGCGGGACGAGGTGACGTGGCTGGAGCCCGCGCCGGACGGGCGGGTGCTGCCGGCGACCGCCGACCCGGCGGAGCGGGCGGTGGCCCGGGAGTCGGTGCGGCTGGCGTTCATGGCGGCGCTCCAGCACCTGCCGCCCCGGCAGCGGGCGGTGCTGATCCTGCGCGAGGTGCTGGCGTGGAAGGCGAGCGAGGTCGCCGAGCTGCTGTCCACGTCGGTCGCCTCGGTCAACAGCGCGCTCCAGCGGGCCCGGGCCTCGCTCGCCGAGTCCGCCCCGGCCGACACCGATCTCGCCGACCCGCTCGACGAGGTGCAGCGCAGACTGCTGGAGCGGTACGTCGCCGCCTTCGAGGGGTACGACATGACGGCCCTGACGGCGCTGCTGCACGAGGACGCCACGCTGTCCATGCCGCCGTACGACCTGTGGCTGCGCGGCCATGACGACATCACCGGCTGGATGCTGGGCGTGGGCGAGGTGTGCCGCGGCTCGAAGCTGGTGCCGGTGGTCGCCAACGGCACCCCGGCGTTCGCCCACTACCACCCGGACCCGGCGGGCGGCTTCGTCCCGTGGGCCCTGATGGTGATCGAGATCGTGGACGGCAAGGTCTCCGGGATCACGTCCTTCCTGGACGTGAAGCGCTGGTTCCCGCTGTTCGACCTGCCGGAGCGCCTGGAGGCGTGAGCGAGGGGGGTCCGCTCAGGGGGTCGGCCCGGTGTCCGGCGGCGGGCCGCCGAGCAGGGCGGTGAGGCCGGTCAGGGCGAGGAGGGCGCGCAGCTCCGGGGGCGCGCCGGACACCACGAGGGTGCGGCCGTGGCGTCCGGCGGTGAGCCGCAGCCTGGCCAGCGCGTCCACCGCGGCCAGGGTGGGGCGGGCCAGGTCCGCGGCGTCGCACACCAGGGGGAGGCCGGGGCCGGCGCGGCCCATCAGCGCGGTGAGCTCCGTGCGGAGCCGGGGCAGGTCGGCGGGCCCGACGCTCGGGGGCAGTCGCAGCACGTGCGGTTCGGTCGTCTCCACATCGAGTCTCTCCACATCCGGGCAGACCGGGGGCGGCACGGGAACTCATCGCAGGGCCGTGCCCCGGGCCCGGCCTCACGGTCCGGGCCCGGGGCGTCGGGGGCTGCTCAGCCGCGCAGCCAGACGGCGGTGTCGGCGGGCAGAGCGCCGTCCTCGTCCAGCGGGCCGCTGGTCAGCAAGGCGGCGGTGTGCGGGGGCAGG
>NZ_PVLV01000640.1 GCF_002982015.1 Streptomyces solincola | reverse complement strand
CCGCCCCGCCCCCACGTCGCCCGCAAGGAGTCCGCACCCCATGACGTCCACGGTGCCCACCGCCGTCCAGCACACCGACGCTCAGCCGCCGATCACCATGTTCGGTCCGGACTTCCCGTACGCCTACGACGACTTCCTGGCCTCCCCGGCCGGCCTCGGCCAGATACCGGCCACCGAGCACGGCACCGAGGTCGCCGTCATCGGCGGCGGACTGTCCGGCATCGTCGCCGCCTACGAGCTGATGAAGATGGGCCTCAAGCCCGTCGTCTACGAGGCCGACCAGATCGGCGGCCGGCTGCGCACCGTCGGCTTCGAGGGCTGCGACCCGGCGCTCACCGCCGAGATGGGCGCCATGCGCTTCCCGCCGTCCTCCACGGCGCTCCAGCACTACATCGACCTGGTGGGCCTGAAGACCGCGCCGTTCCCCAACCCGCTGGCCGAGTGCACCCCCTCCACGGTGGTCGACCTCAAGGGCGAGTCGCACTACGCGGAGACCGTCGAGGACCTCCCGCAGGTCTACCGGGACGTCGCCGACGCCTGGGCCGCCTGCCTGGAGGAGGGCGCCGACTTCTCCGACATGAACCGCGCCCTGCGCGAGCGGGACGTGCCGCGCATCCGCGAGATCTGGTCCAGGCTGGTGGAGAAGCTGGACAACCAGACCTTCTACGGCTTCCTCTGCGACTCCGAGGCGTTCAAGTCCTTCCGCCACCGGGAGATCTTCGGCCAGGTCGGCTTCGGCACCGGCGGCTGGGACACCGACTTCCCCAACTCCATCCTGGAGATCCTGCGCGTCGTCTACACCGAGGCCGACGACCACCACCGCGGCATCGTCGGCGGCTCCCAGCAGCTCCCGGTGCGCCTGTGGGAGCGCGAGCCGGAGAAGATCACGCACTGGCCGCTGGGCACCTCGCTGTCCTCGCTGCACGACGGCGCGCCCCGCCCGGCCGTCACCCGGCTGAACCGCACCGCCGGCAACCGGATCACCGTCACCGACGCCGACGGCGACATCCGTACCTACCAGGCGGCCATCTTCACCGCCCAGTCCTGGCTGCTGCTGTCCAAGATCGCCTGCGACGACTCGCTGTTCCCCATCGACCACTGGACGGCGATGGAGCGCACCCACTACATGGAGTCCTCCAAGCTGTTCGTCCCGGTGGACCGGCCGTTCTGGCTGGACAAGGACGAGACCACCGGCCGGGACACCATGTCGATGACGCTCACCGACCGGATGACCCGCGGCACCTACCTGCTGGACGACGGCCCCGACAAGCCGGCCGTCATCTGCCTGTCGTACACCTGGTGCGACGACAGCCTGAAGTGGCTGCCGCTGTCGGCGAACGAGCGCATGGAGGTCATGCTCAAGTCGCTCGGCGAGATCTACCCGAACGTCGACATCCGCAAGCACGTCATCGGCAACCCGGTGACCGTCTCCTGGGAGAACGAGCCCTGGTTCATGGGCGCGTTCAAGGCCAACCTGCCCGGCCACTACCGCTACCAGCGCCGCCTGTTCACGCACTTCATGCAGGACCGGCTGCCCGAGGACAAGCGGGGCGTCTTCCTGGCCGGTGACGACATCTCCTGGACGGCCGGCTGGGCCGAGGGCGCCGTGCAGACCGCGCTGAACGCCGTGTGGGGCGTGATGCACCACTTCGGCGGCGCCACCGACGCCACCAACCCCGGCCCCGGCGACCTCTACGACGAGATCGCCCCGGTCGAGCTGCCGGAGGACTGACCGACCCGTTCGGTACGACGGCGACGGGCCGGCCCCAGAGTGGGGGCCGGCCCGTCGGCGTACACCGGGGGCACCGCCGTACACCGGGCCCGTCGCCGTGGGCCGGGCGCGCGCTCAGGGGCGGGGGAGCGGCGCCGGGGTCAGCAGTATCCGGCCCGCCAGCCCCACCGAGCGGTCCAACTGGGCGGCGTACTCCGCGCCCAGGCCCTCCGCCGCGCCCGGCCGCTGGAGCTGCCACAGCGTCCGGGCCGCCAGCCAGGCCGCCTCCCGGGCCCGCTCCGGACGGCGGCAGCCCAGCAGATGGACCAGCGGATCGGACAGCTCCAACTGCTCGGGCTCCGGCGTCAGCTCCTCACGGACCCGCTCCTCCAGCAGCACCAGCAGATCGGCCGTCCACTCGAAGGCGTCCGCCAGCTCCTCGGGAGCGCGGCGCAGCGCCCGGCAGGTCTCCACCAGCGCCAGCGGCAGGTCGTGGCCCAACTGGGCGTTGAACCCGGCGAGCGCGAACTGCACCGGACGTACGCCGGGATGGCGTCGCACGGCGGGCAGCGGCCGCCAGCAGGCGGGCGCCCTGCCCCCGGCGGCGGCCGTCTCCAGCGCGGCCAGCGCCCGTCCCGCGCACCGCAGGGCCAGGCCGGCGGCCGTGCGCCGCTCCAGGCGGTCGGCGGCGGCGTGCCGGGCCGCCTCCGCCGCCACCGGCAGGTAGGCCCGCAGGAAGACCGCCACCCCGTCCGCGGCCCGCCCCCGGC
>NZ_PVLV01000063.1 GCF_002982015.1 Streptomyces solincola | reverse complement strand
CGGGTCCGGGGCCGGGGCCGGGACCGGTGTCCGGGCCGGGAACGGCGCCGGGACCCGGGAGGCCGGGGCCGCCCGGGGCCGGGCCGGTCGCGCCGCCGTGCGCCTGGTACTCCACCGCGCCCGCCGTCATCTGCATGAACGCCTCCTCCAGCGACGCCCGCTGGGCGCTCAGCTCGTGCAGTGTGATCCCCGCCCGGCCGGCCAGCTCGCCGGCCTGCTCGGTGGTCGCGCCGTCCACCTCCAGCGCCCCGTCCGGGCCCGCGACGGCCGGCAGACCGGCCGCGGCCAGCGCGTCCCGCAGCTTCTCCGGCTCCGGGGTGCGCAGGCGCACATAACTGCGGGAGTTCTGCTGGATGAATTCCGCCATCGAGGTGTCGGCGAGCAGTCTGCCCTGCCCGATCACGATCAAGTGATCCGCGGTCAGCGCCATTTCACTCATCAGATGGCTGGAAACGAAGATCGTCCGGCCTTCGGCGGCCAGCGCCTTCATCAGATTGCGGACCCAGTGAATTCCCTCGGGGTCCAGACCATTGACGGGTTCGTCGAACAGCAGGATCCGGGGATCGCCGAGCAGCGCCGCGGCGATGCCGAGCCGCTGCCCCATCCCCATCGAGAAACCCTTCGGCTTGCGCCTGGCCACCGCGCTCAGACCGACCAGGTCCAGCACCTCGCCGACCCGGCGCTCCGGGATGCGGTTGGACTGCGCCAGGCACAGCAGGTTGTTGTAGGCGGTGCGCCCCGGGTGCATGGCCCGGGACTCCAGCAGCGCGCCGATGCTGCGCAGCGGCTCCGCCAGCTCCCGGTAGTGCCGGCCGTCGATCCGCACCGTGCCGCTGGTCGGATGGTCCAGGCCGAGCATCATCCGCATGGTGGTGGACTTCCCGGCCCCGTTCGGCCCCAGGAACCCGGTCACCACGCCCGGGGTGACCTGGAAGGAGAGATGGTCCACCGCCGTCTTCGAACCGAAACGTTTGGTAAGCCCCTCAAGCTCGATCATGGCTCGATTATCGCGTGCCGCCCCCGATTGCGGAGGCCCCGCGCGGCGATCGGGGCCGCGCACGCCCGAGCCCGGGCACGCGAAACGGCCGGGGACGACGGGCGGCGTCGTCCCCGGCCGCGTACGACCGGCGGGTGCGCGGGCGCGTCCTGGGACGCGTCAGCGGGTCTGCTGGGCCGGGACCCCGCGGGAGACCGTCTCGTCGTCCGCGGGGGAGCCCGCGGCGGCGACGGCCGCGCCGGTCAGCGTCGCCAGCATCTCGCGGACGTTGGTGAGCTGGGCGTTGATCGAGTCGCGGCGGTTGGTCAGCGCCGCCAGCTCGCGCTCCGACTCGCTGCGGATACGGTCCGCCTTGGCGTTGGCGTCGGCCACGATGTCCTCGGCCTGGCGCTGCGCGGTCTCCACCGTCTGGCGGGCCCGGCGCTCGGCGTCGGTGCGCAGCTTCTCCGCCTCCAGGCGGAGCTGCTCGGCGCGGTGCTCGATCTCCGCGAGCCGCTTCTCCGCCTTCGCCTGACGGGACGCCAGGTCCCGCTCGGACTGCTCGCGGCGCTTGGCGAGATTGGTCTCGAAGTCGGCGGCGGCCTGCGCGGCCTTGGCGCGGGTCTCCTCGAAGAGGGCGTCCGCCTCCTCGCGCTTGGACTGCGCGTCCTTCTGCGCCTCGGAGCGCAGGGTGTTGGCCTCGCCCTGGGCCTTCTCGACGATCCGGACGCCCTCGTCCTCGGCCTTGGCCTTGCGGTCCGCGGCGAACGACTCGGCGTCGTTGCGCACCTGCTGGGCCGCCGACTCGGCCAGCTCGCGGTGCTGCTCGGCGGCGCGACGGGCCTCCTCGCGCAGGTCCTTCGCCTCCTCCTCGGCCAGCCGGAGGATCTTCTCCACGCGCGCGCCCAGACCGGCGTACGACGGCTCCGCGTCGCTGACCTGGGCCTGGGCGTTCTGCGTTTCGAGATGGAGCTCCTCGATGCGCTTTTCCAGAGAGGTGATTCGGGACAGAGCGCTGTCACGGTCGGCGACGAGTTTGGTAATGCGGTCATCCACCTGACCGCGGTCGTACCCACGCCGCACGAGCTCGAAGCCGAAGGGGGAGGATGTGTCGCTCATGGGGTTCCTGTCGAAAGAGACCGGTGAGTTGTTGAGGTGTTAGGGGGAATCCTAGGCTCCTCGGCGGCGTGTCTTCGAGCGGATGCCCGTTCAATCCGGAGAATGTCCAGCCTTTTGAGTGGCTTACTCCTCGGATGACTTGCCACTCGTACGGGTAACGCCCGCGCTCGCACCGGCCTTGACGCCGTTGTCCTTGCCGCCGCCGGCCGCCGGGGCCTCGAACGACTCCAGCGCCTCCAGGACGTCCTGCACGCGCGAGATCTCCGTCTGGATGTCCTCGCGGCGGCGCACCAGCACCTCGACCTCGCGCCTGGCGTCGGCGACCAGCTTCTCGGCCTCGGCCTCCGCGTCCGCCTTGATCTTCTCCGCCTCCCGGCCGAGCCCCGCCTTCTTCTGCTCGGCCTCCTTCAGCAGGCCCTCCGCCTTCTTCACGGCGGCGATCCGCACCCGGCTCGCCTCCGAATCGGCCTCCGACAGCAGCGCCTTGGCCTTCTCCTCGGCCTCCTCGCGCTGCTGCGTGGCCGCCGCCACCAGCTTGTCGACCCGCTCGCCGGCCGAACGCATCTGCTCGGCGCTCTCCCGCCGGGCCCGCTCGTGCAGCTCCTCGACCTCACCCTCGGTACGGCGGCGGAACTCCTCGGTCCGCTCCCTTATGGCGGCGGCGTCCCCGCGCGCCCCGACCAGCAGCTCGTCGGCGTCCGTACGGGCCTTCTCCACCGCCGCGTTGCCCTGCACGGTGGCCTCCGCGACGATCCGCTCGGCCTCCTTGCGGGCCGCGCCCACCATGGTGTCGGCCTGCGACTCGGCCTCCGCGGTCGCCCGCAGCGCCTCCTCCTGGGCCTTGGCCACCAACTGGTCGGCCTGCTCGGCCGCGTCGGAGCGCCGCTTGGCCGCGGCCTGCCGGGCCTCGTCCACGAGCCGGTCCGCCTCCGAGCGGGCCTCCGAGCGCATCTGCTCGGCCGCCGCCTCGGTCTCGGCCTTCAGCCGCTCGCCCTCGGCGCGGATCCGCTCGGCCCGCTGCTGCGCCGAACCCACCGCCTCGGCCGCCTCGGCCCGCAGCTTCTCCGCCTCGCCGGCCGCCTCCCCGCGCACCCGCTCGGCCTCCGCGCCGGCCTCGGCGCGCACCCGCTCCGCCTCCGCGCCGGCCTCGGCGAGCAGCCGCTCGGCCCGCTCGGCGCTCTGCGCGCCCAGCCGCTCCGCCTCGCCGGCCGCCTCGGCCACCAACTGGTCCGCCTGCTCGGCGGCGTCCGCGCGCCGCTTGTCCGCGGCCTTGCGCGCCTCGTCGAGCACCTGCTCGCCGTCCGCGCGGGCCGCCGCCCGCAGCTCCTCGGCCTGCCGCTCGCCCTCGGCCCGCAGCGCCTCCGCCGACGCCAGCTCCTCGGCGGCCCGCGCGGTCATCCGCTCGGCCTCCGCGCCCGCCTCGCCGACCAGCTTGTCCGCCTGCGCCGCCGCCTCCGAACGCATCCGGTTGGCGTCCTCGCGGGCGTCCGCCCGGGTCCGCGCGGCGTCCTGCTCGGCCGAGGCCACCGCGTCCGACGCCTCGGTGCGCATCCGCTGCGCGTACTCGGCGGTGTCCGCCTTCAGCCGGTCCGACTCGGCGACCGCCTCCGCCATCGTCCGCTCGGCCAGTTGGCGGGCGGCCTCCGACTCCTCCCGGGACCGCTCGCGCAGCCCCGCCGCGTCCTCCGCCGCCCGCTCCCGCTCCGCGTAGGCGTCGGTGCGGACCCGGTCCGCCTCCGCCTGCGCCTCCGCGCGGGTGCGCTCCGCCGCGTGCTCGGCCGCCGAACGCAGCCCGGTGATCTCCTCCTCGGCCTGCTCGTGCAGCCCGGCCACCGCGTCGCGCACCGACTGGGCGGTGGCCTCGGCGGCCGCCACCATCTCGGTGGCCCGCCGGTCCGCCTCCTCCACCAGCCGCAGCGCCTCGGCCTGCGCCTCCTCGACCCGGTTGCGCGCCGAGGCCAGCAGCTCCTCGCTCTGCTCCCGGGCCCGCTTCCGCTCCTGGTCGGCCTCGGAGCGCGCCGAACCGAGCGTCTCCTCGGCCTCCCGGCGGCGCCGGTTGGCCTCCTCGCGGGCCGCCGCCAGCTCCTCGGCCGCCTCCGAGGTCACCCGCTCGGCCGCCCCCTGGGCCTCCGCGCGCACCCGGTCCGCGGTCTCCTGCGCCTCGGTGCGCAGCCGCTCCGCCTCGGCGGCCGCCTCCGACCGCAGCCGGACCGCCGCGCCCTCCGCCTCCGCGCGGGCCGCCGCCGCCTCCGCCGCCGCCTCGGTGCGCAGCCGCTCGGACTCCTGCTCGGCCTGCTCGCCCAGCGCGCGCATCCGCTCGGCCGCCTCGGCGCGCAGCCGCTCGGACTCCTCGGCCGCCTCCCGGCGCAGCCGCTCGCCCTCGGTACGGGCCTCGGTCAGCGCCTGCTCGGCCGCCTCCAGACGGGACGCGGCCTCGGAGTGCAGCCGGGTCAGCTCGGCCGCTGCCTCCTCCTGGCGGGCGGTGATTCCGCGCTCGGCCTCCTCGCGCAGCGCGCCGGCCGTCTCCTCGGCGGCGGTGCGCACCGACTCGGCCTGCTCCTCGGCCTCGGCCCGCAGCCGGTCGGCCTCCTCGCGGGTGCGCTCCAGCGTCTCCTCGGACTGCCGGCGCAGCCCGGTGGCCCGCTCGATCGCCTCCGCGCGGACCCGCTCGCTCTCCGCGGTCGCCGCCGTGCGGACCTCGTCCGCGTCGGCCTTCGCCTTGGCCAGCAGCTCCTCGGCGGTCTTCGCCGCCTCCTCGATCTGCTGCACCGCCTCGCGCCGCGCCTCGCCGCGGATCCGCTCGCCCTCGGCGATCGCGTCGGCCCGGAGCTGCTCGGCCTCGCCGCGCAGCCGCCGCGCCTCCTCCTGGAGCTCGACGGTCTTGGCGCGGTACTCCTTGGTGTCGTCCTTCGCCGCGCCCTTGAGCTGTTCGGCGGTGTCGTGCGCCTCGCCGCGCAGCCGGTCCGCCTCGGCCTCGGCCTCCCGGCGCACCCGCTCGGCCTCCTCGGCCGCCTTGCGGGTGGCCTCCGCCGCCTCCTGGGACGCCTTGGACAGGATCTCCTCGGCCGACCGGGCGGCCTTGGCCAACTGCGCCGCGGAGTCCTCCGCGGCCGCCGTGCGCGCCTTCTCCGACGCCTCGGCGACCTGCTTGTCGGCCGCCTCCCGGGCGTCCGCCAGCGCCTGCTCGGCCTCCGCCTTGAGGGCCTCGGCCTCCTTGGTCGCCTCACCCACCAGCCGGGCGATCTCCGACTTGGCGGTACGGGTGCGCTGCTCGTTGGCCGAATCGGCGCTCGCCAGCCTCCTGGCGGCCGCGTCCTTCGCCTCGGCGACCAGCTTCTCGGCCTCGCCGCGGGCCTCCCGCAGCTTCTCCTCGGCCTCGGCCATCCGCTGCTCGGCCGCCCGGCCCAGCTCGGCGGCCTTCGCCCGCGCCTCGGAGGACTCCGCCGTGGTGGCGGTACGCAGTTGCTCGGCGTGGCTGGTGGCCTCCTGCGCCTGGCTGGAGGCGGCGTTCAGCAGCCGCTCGGCGTCCCGGCGGGCCCGCAGCAGGATCGCCTCGGCCTCGGAGCGGGCGGTCTCCGCCTCCGCGCCCAGGCGCTGGCGGGCCTCCTCGGCGAGTCGCAGCGCCTCGGCGCGGGCCGCGGCCAGCGACTGCTCGGCCTCCGCCCGCGACTCGTCCATCAGCCGGCGGGCCTGCGCCTCGGTGCGCGCCCGGAGCTGCTCCGCCCAGGCCACGTTCTCGTTGACGTGGGCCTCGACGGTCTGCCGGCGCTCGGACAGCTCCTGGTCGAGCTGCTGGCGGCGCTGCACCGCCTCGGCGTGCAACTCCGCCTGTAGGCGCGCCTGGTGCTCGGCGTGGTCCTGGAGAATGCGCTGCGTCTGGGCGCGCGCCTCGCGCAGCTCCCGCTCCGCGTCCACCCGGAGCTGCTCGGCCTGGGCCTGCGCGTTGCGCAGCAACTGCTCGGCCTGGTAGCCCATGTCGGCGCTGTCGTACGCCGGCCTGGAGGCGATGGTGCGCCGCGCCTCGTGCAGCTTGGCCCGCAGCACCTCGACCTGGTATCCGAGGTCCTCGGCGTGCTGGACGGCCTTCTCCCGCTCGGTCTTCAGCCGGTCCATCTCGGCTTCGAACCGCGAAAGGTGGTCGTCAGCCCGGTGGCTCTCTGCGCGTTCGTAGCCCCGCACTGCGCGGTCCCATCCGTCCCCTGGTCGCAACTGACTTGGCACGGCCGCCGCCCGCAGGCGAACGGCCCCCCCCGGGGAGATGGTGTCAGATGACCTTCGGAGACATGGCACGGCCCCGATCCGGCCCCGGCCCGGAGCAGCCCACTCTACCGGGCCGGGAATAGGCGGGTCAGTGCTCTTCGCCCTCCGGACGGGCGGAGGGGCCGGTGCTCGGGGCCGTCCGGAGCGGCCCGGCCGGGCTCAGTGCCCGGCGGCGGCCTCGGCCGAGGTGACCAGCTCGGTGAGCACCCCGTGGCAGTCCTTGGGGTGCAGGAAGGTGATCCGCGAGCCCATCGAGCCGGTGCGCGGCTCGTCGTACAGCACCCGCACGCCCTTGCTCCGGACGGCCTCCGCGTCGCCGTCCACGTCCGCGGTGCCGAAGGCGATGTGGTGCACGCCCTCGCCGTTCTTGGCGAGCCACTTGCCCACCGCGGAGTCCTCCCGAGTCGGCTCCAGCAACTGGAGGTAGGACGCCCCGCCGTCGTCCGTCCGGTTGATCCTGAGCATGGCCTCGCGGACCCCCTGCTCCTCGTTGACCTCGGTGTGGAACACCTCGAAGCCGTAGGTGGCACGGTAGAACTCGACGGTGGCGTCCAGGTCCCGGCAGGCGATCCCGATGTGATCGATACGCGTCAGCATGGCACCCAGTGCAGCGCGCCCGGGATGGTTACGCAACGTGCGCGCCGTCACACCGACGGGCCGATGACCCGGGTGCGTACCGCTCAGTACATTGGAAGTAAACCCTCGTTCACTTCACACCCCAAGGGGCCCTGCCCATGTCTGGAACGACCGGTACCACCTCCGTCATCGTCGCCGGCGCGCGCACGCCGATGGGCCGCCTGCTCGGCTCGCTGAAGTCCTTCTCCGGGGCCGACCTCGGCGGCTTCGCCATCAAGGCCGCCCTGGAGCGGGCCGGCGTCACCGGAGACCAGGTGCAGTACGTGATCATGGGCCAGGTCCTCCAGGCCGGCGCGGGCCAGATCCCCGCCCGCCAGGCCGCCGTCAAGGCCGGCATCCCCATGAACGTCCCCGCGCTCACGATCAACAAGGTCTGCCTCTCCGGCCTGGACGCCATCGCGCTGGCCGACCAGCTCATCCGCGCCGGCGAGTTCGACGTCGTCGTCGCCGGCGGCCAGGAGTCCATGACCAACGCGCCCCACCTGCTGCCCAAGTCCCGCGAGGGCCACAAGTACGGCGCGATCGAGATGCTCGACGCCATGGCGCACGACGGGCTCACCGACGCCTTCGAGAACATCGCCATGGGCGAGTCCACCGAGAAGCACAACACCCGCCTGGGCATCCGGCGCCCCGAGCAGGACGAGATCGCCGCCCTCTCCCACCAGCGCGCCGCCGCCGCCCAGAAGAACGGCGTCTTCGACGCGGAGATCGCCCCGGTCGAGATCCCCCAGCGCAAGGGCGACCCGGTGCTCTTCGCGAAGGACGAGGGCATCCGCGGCGACACCACCGCCGAGTCCCTCGGCAAGCTGCGCCCCGCCTTCGCCAAGGACGGCACCATCACCGCCGGCACCTCCTCGCAGATCTCCGACGGCGCGGCCGCGGTCGTGGTGATGAGCAAGGCCAAGGCCGAGGAGCTGGGCCTCTCCTGGATCGCCGAGATCGGCGCGCACGGCAACGTCGCCGGCCCGGACAACTCCCTTCAGTCCCAGCCGTCCAACGCCATCCGGCACGCCCTGGGCAAGGAGGGCATCGGCGTCGAGGACCTCGACCTCATCGAGATCAACGAGGCGTTCGCCGCCGTCGCCGTGCAGTCCATGAAGGACCTCGGGATCACCGCCGACAAGGTCAACGTCAACGGCGGCGCCATCGCGCTCGGCCACCCCATCGGGATGTCCGGGGCCCGGATCGTGCTCCACCTGGCCCTGGAGCTCCAGCGGCGCGGCGGCGGCACCGGGGCGGCGGCGCTGTGCGGCGGCGGCGGTCAGGGCGACGCGCTGATCGTCCGCGTCCCGGCGAAGTAGCCTGCCCGGCGGTACGAGGACGAAGGAGCGGATACGCAGATGGTGGACGTCCCCCAACTGGTGGCCCAGGCGCGCGAGGGCCGGCCGCGGGCGGTGGCCCGGCTGATCTCGCTGGTGGAGGGGGCGTCCCCGCACCTGCGGGAGGTGATGGCGGCGCTCGCCCCGCTCGCGGGCAACGCCTACGTCGTCGGGCTCACCGGCTCGCCCGGCGTCGGCAAGTCGACCACCACCTCGGCGCTGGTCACGGCCTACCGCCGGGCCGGCAAGCGGGTCGGCGTGCTCGCCGTCGACCCGTCCTCGCCGTTCAGCGGCGGCGCGCTGCTCGGCGACCGGGTCCGGATGTCGGAGCACGCCTCCGACCCGGGCGTCTACATCCGCTCCATGGCCACCCGCGGCCACCTCGGCGGACTGGCCTGGGCCGCCCCGCAGGCCATCCGCGTCCTGGACGCGGCCGGCTGCGACGTGGTGCTGGTGGAGACGGTCGGCGTCGGCCAGTCGGAGGTGGAGATCGCCTCCCAGGCCGACACCTCGGTGGTGCTGCTGGCCCCCGGCATGGGCGACGGCATCCAGGCCGCCAAGGCCGGCATCCTGGAGATCGGCGACCTCTACGTGGTCAACAAGGCCGACCGGGACGGGGCGGACGCCACCGCCCGCGAGCTGAACCACATGCTCGGCCTCGGCGAGGCCCGCGCGCGGCGACCGTCTTCACGATCGGCGGCCGCCAGTCGCCCGGGGCGCGGGCCTCGCCGAGGCCGAGCATGTGGTTCAGCTCGCGGGC
>NZ_PVLV01000639.1 GCF_002982015.1 Streptomyces solincola | reverse complement strand
GCCCCGTACCCGAGCCCCCTCCCGTGCCGAAGCCGCCGCCCGTGCTGACCGACCCGGCCGCGGACGTCGCGCCCGACGGGGCGGACGCGGCCGGGGGGACGGCCGGCGCGGCCGGGCGCACGGACGCAGCGGGCCCCGCCCCGTCCGGCCCGGTCGAGCTGACCGACCCGGACGGCGGGCCCGACCCCGTCGAGCTGACCGACCCGATGGAACCGGTCCTGACGCCGCCCGGCACTCCCGGCACTCCCGGTGCGGGCGGTGCGGGCGGGTCCGGCGAGGGCGCCCCCTCGCCGCCGGGGGCGCCCGTGGACGCCGCCGGACTGGCGCGGATGCTGGAACCGGAGGACTCCTACGGGCTGTGGACCATGGCCGGGCAGCTCACCTCCGCCGACCGGCCCGCCTCCCGGCGGATCTGGGTGCGCGGCAGCGAGGGGCGGCCGTTCCTGCTGGAGCTGTCCACCCGGCCGGCCGCGCCCGGCGAGGACCCGCCGCCGGACGGGCAGGTGCGCGGCGCGCTGGTCGACCCCGGCACCGGCCCGGTCGTCGCGGCCGCCGCCGACCGGCTGCCCCGGGGCATCTTCTCCATCGACCGGCTCGGCCGCGTCACCTTCGTCAACCGCATGGCCGAGACCCTGCTCGGCCGGGGCCGCCCCGAACTGATCGGGCGGCGCATGTTCGACGTGCTGCCCTGGTTCGGGCACCCCGCCTACGAGGACAGCTTCCGGGCCGCCCTCCTCTCCGACGAACCCGTGCACTTCCTGGCCCACCGCGACCCCGACACCTGGCTCTCGGTCTCGCTCTACCCCGGGCACGACGGACTGACCGTCACCCTCGCCGGCGCCGACAAACCGGCCTACGCCCCCGACTCCCTCGTCTCGCCCGGCGCCGGCCTCGGCTCGCCCGCCGACCGGGCCTCCGTGCTCTACCGGCCGGTCGCCCTCGCCATCGCCCTCACCGAGGCCGTCACCGCCCGGCAGGTGTCCGCCGTCGTGACCGACGAGCTGCTGCCCGCGTTCGGCGGCCGCCAGCTCGCCATCTACGTCCTCAACAACGAACGCCAGCTCCACCTCGCCTGGGAGACGGGCTTCCCCCGCGGTTTCCTCGACCGCTTCGAAGGCGTCCCGCTGGAAGCCCGGCTGCCCGGCGTGGAGACCCTCACCACCGGCCGGCCCATCTTCTTCGAGTCCATGCAGCACCTCGCCGCCGCCTACCCCGGCATCCCCATGGACGCCCACGTCGGCGCCCGCGCCTTCCTGCCGCTGATCGCCTCCGGCCGCCCCGTCGGCTCCTGCATCCTCGGCTTCGACCGCCCCCGGGGCTTCAGCCCCGAGGAGCGCACCGTGCTCACCGCGCTGGCCGGACTCATCGGCCAGGCCCTGGAACGCGCCCGCCGCTACGACTCCGAAGCCGCCCTCGCCCGCGGCCTCCAGTCCGCGCTGCTGCCGCACAAGCTGCCGCGGCTGCCCGGCGTCGACACCACCGGCCGCTACCTGCCCGGCACCGAGGGCATGGACGTCGGCGGCGACTGGTACGACGTCATCGAGACCGGCCGCGGCGTCGCCCTCGTCATCGGCGACGTCCAGGGCCACGGCGTGTCCGCCGCCGCCACCATGGGCCAGCTCCGCAGCGCCGTACGGGCCTTCGCGCTCAGCGGCCACGACCCCGCCGACGTCATCGGCGGCACCAACCGGCTCCTCATCGACCTCGACCCCGGCCAGTTCGCGAGCTGCTGCTACATCGACCTCGACCCGGCCACCGGCACCACCCGCGCAGTGCGCGCCGGCCACCCCCAGCCGCTGCTGCGCCACCCGGACGGCCGAACCGAGGTCCTCGACCTGCCCGGCGGCATGGTCATCGGCATCGACGCCACCGCGCACTACCCCGTCACCGAACTGACCCTGGAACCCGGCGCCGTCCTCGCCCTGTTCACCGACGGCCTGGTGGAGCAGCCCGGCACCGACATCGACCAGGGCATCGAGCGGCTGCGGGGCACCCTCGCCGCCATCCGCGGCACCACCCTGGCCGGCACCGCCGACCAGCTCATCCGCCAGGCCCGCACCGCCGTCGCCCGCCCCGACGACATCGCGCTGCTGCTCGCCGCCCGCACCCCCGACGGCCCGCGCCCCGGGACGTGACCGCCATGACACCGCTGACCCACCGAAAGCCGCGGTTGTGCCCGCCGGGCGCCGGTCCGACGATGAAGGGGCGTGGGAAGGCAGGTGCCATGAGCGCGGTGCACGCGGACGAGGGTGCCGACTTCCGGGGCCCCCTCGACGTCACGAGAGCGGCGACGGCCGTCCTGGACGCCGACGGCACGGTGACCGGCTGGAGCCCGGCCGCCGAATCCCTGCTGGGCTACCGCGCCCACGAGGCCGCCGGCCGCTCCGTCGGTTCCTTCGTCATCGAACGCCCCGGCCCCTACCGGCCCTCCACCGCCGTGCCCGGCGCCGCCCAGGCCCGCCGCCAGGTCTTCCACATGCGCCACCGGGACGGCCGGGTCGTCCGCGTCGCCACCGCCTCCCTGCCGCTGGACTCCACCCGCGGCGGCGGCCCCGGCAGGCTGCTGGTCCTCGCCGACGCCGACGAGACCGACCGCTGGGAGGCCCTTCAGTCGATGCTGCGCGGCCTGGCCACCCAGTCGCCCGTCGGCCTCGCCATCTACGACACCGCCCTGCGCGTGGTGTGGACCAACCGCGCCCTGTTCGAGGAGGGCGGCGACGGCCAGTACACCGGCCTGGGCCCCGACGAGCAGGTGGAGGACGGCCGGGTGCTCGACCCCGGCCGGCCCGACACCCTGGCCGAGACCATGCGCGCGGTCCTCGCCACCGGCGAAGCGGTCACCGACCTCCACTACAGCGGCCGCCCGCCCTCCGACCCCGCCCACGACCACGTCTGGTCCTGCTCCTACTACCGCCTCCAGGACCCCGTCGGCCACCCGCTCGGCGTCTGCGAGGAGAGCGTCGACATCACCGAGCGCTACCTCGCCCAGCGGCGCCTGGACCTGCTGGTGCGGGCCGGCGGCATGGTCGGCAAGACCCTCGACATGGACCGCACCGCCCAGGAACTCGCCGCCGTCACCGTGCCCCAGTTCGCCGACGCCGTCGCGGTCGACCTGCTCGACGCCGTGCTCGCCGGCGACCAGCCCGCCCCCGGCACCGAGCCCGCCCGCACGCTAGTGCGGGTCTGGGACGGACCCGGCCCGTCCGGCACCCGCCCCGCCCGCCGCCGCGACCCCGTCGACCCGGACCCCGACTCGCTCCAGGCCCGCTGCCTGGCCGAAGGCCGCCCCGTCCTCCAGGACGCCGGCCCCGGCGACACCGTCCGCTCCCGGCTCGCCGTCCCGCTGCGCACCGAGGGCGCCGCGCTCGGCGTCGTCACCTTCTGCCGCGACCGTCACCCCGACCCGTTCGGCGCGGGGGACCTGCCGGTCGCCGACGAACTGGTCGCCCGCGCCGCCGTCTGCATCGACAACGCCCGCCGCTTCACCCGCGAGCACACCGCCGCCCTCACCCTCCAGCGCAGCCTGCTGCCCCGCCACCTGCCGCAGGTCACCGGCGCGGAGGTCGCCCACCGCTACCTGCCCGCCGACTCCGGCGCCGGCGTCGGCGGCGACTGGTACGACGTCATCGCCCTGTCCGGCACCCGGGTCGGCCTCGTCGTCGGCGACGTCGTCGGCCACGGCGTCCGGGCCGCCGCCACCATGGGCCGGCTGCGCACCAGCGTCCGGGCGCTCGCCCGGCTCGACCTGCCGCCCGACGAACTCCTCACCCGCCTGGACGAACTGGTCACCCAGGACGCCCACGAGCGCACCGCCGTCCCCGACGCCGGCGAGGACGACGCGCTCGGCGTCACCTGCCTGTACGCCGTCTACGACCCGGTCACGGGACGGTGCAGCATGGCCCGCGCCGGCCACCCGCCGCCGGCCGTGGTCGACCCCGCCACCGGCGGCGTCCACCACCCCGAGGTGCCCGCGGGACCGCCGCTGGGCCTGGGCGGACTGCCGTTCCAGAGCACGGAGTTCCCACTGCCCGAAGGCAGCGTCCTGGCCCTCTACACCGACGGACTGGTCTACGGCCGGGGCCGCGACCGGGACGCCGAGGTGGCCGCCCTGCACACGGTGCTCGCCGACCAGCGCCGCCCGCTGGAGGTCCTCTGCGACCGGATCGTCGCCACCCTGCTGCCGGGCCCGGTCGAGGACGACGCCGCCCTGCTGCTGGTGCGCACCCGCGTCCTGGACCGCGACGAGGTCGCCGTCTGCGAGCTGGCCGACGACCCCGAGGCGGTCGGCCGGGCCCGCGCCTTCGCCACCGGGCAGGTCGACGACTGGGGCCTGGACGGCGAACTGGGCTTCACCACCGAGCTGGTCGTCAGCGAGCTGGTCACCAACGCCATCCGCTACGCCTCCGGGCCCATCCAGCTCCGGCTGATCCGCGACCGCACCCTGATCTGCGAGGTCTCCGACACCGGGCACACCTCCCCGCACCTGCGGCGCGCGGGCAGCGAGGACGAGGGCGGCCGCGGACTGTTCCTGGTCGCCCAGATGACCCAGCAGTGGGGCACCCGCTACACCCCCCAGGGCAAGGTCATCTGGGCCGAGCAGCCGCTGCCCCCCGACGGCGCCCCGCCGGACCCGTCTCTTATACACATCT
>NZ_PVLV01000638.1 GCF_002982015.1 Streptomyces solincola | reverse complement strand
GCTGGTACGCGAACGGACTGACGCGCGCAAGGGGCCCGGTGGCAACGCCGGCCGTTACGCAGCGGGGCCGGGCGCGCCCCGCAAGGCTGCGCCTGCCAAGCCTTCGGCCCCCGCGCCCTCCCCGGCGGAGGGCGCCCGTCCGGCTGCCGCGAAGCCCGGCGCCCTGCGCCGGGGAGGGCGCGGGGGCCGAAGGCTTGGCAGGCGCGGCCTTGCGGGGCGCGCCGGGCTTCGCTGCGGATCGGCCGGCGTTGCCGCCGGGCCCTTGCAGCGCGTCAGTCAGTTTGCGTACCACCGGCGCCTCGATCGTCGAGGACGCCGAACGGACGAATTCACCGAGTTCTTGGAGCTTGGCCATGACGACCTTGCTCTCCACACCGAACTCCTTGGCGAGTTCGTATACCCGGACCTTAGCCACTTCGCTCCTTTGAGGTCCGGATTACCGCCGGACCGTCGCTACTTCATGGGCGTACTCATCGCGTACTCATCGAGTGCTCATCGCAATCTCGACCTACTTCCATCTCGCGAGGTACCTGACCGCACAGGGGGTCCCCGTGCCGTACTTCTTCTCTACCGAGCCTCGACGTACTCCCGCAGTTCCGCGGTGTCGAGCGGTCCCTGGGCCCGAAGGGCCCTGGGGAACGCGCGCCTGCGGACGGCGAGGTCGAGGCAGACCGGAACGGGGTGCACATAGGCGCCCCGGCCGGGCAGCGTACCGCGCGGATCGGGGGCGCAGCCGCCCTTGATCAACACGATGCGCAGCAGATCGCGCTTGGCCGCTCGCTCCCGGCACCCGACACAGGTGCGTTCCGGGCGTGCGCGGGCATGCGTCCGGCCAGACACGGTTAAGTCTACCTCCCCGCACCGACCTCACCCCTTCGGGGTAGAGATCGAACGGTTGTTGTCGTGATCTCGTCGTTGCCGAACGTGACCACGGCGGGATCTATTCCCCGCGGCGCCTTCGCGGCGTCCCCGGGGCCGGCCGCCCGACCCGTTCGGCCCTGGCGGCGGCCCGGGGGCCGTCCGGGTCAGGCGCGCTCGGGGGCGGGCCGCTCGGAGACCTGCTCGGTGTCCGGGCGGATGTCGATGCGCCAGCCGGTGAGGCGGGCGGCGAGCCGGGCGTTCTGGCCCTCCTTGCCGATGGCCAGGGAGAGCTGGTAGTCCGGCACGATCACCCGGGCCGAGCGGGCGCCGAGGTCGACGACCTCGACCTTGGTCACCCGGGCCGGGGACAGGGCGTTGGCCACCATCTCGGCCGGATCGTCCGACCAGTCCACGATGTCGATCTTCTCACCGTGCAGTTCGGCCATCACGTTGCGCACCCGGCCGCCCATCGGGCCGATGCAGGCCCCCTTGGCGTTCAGTCCGGAACGGGTGGAGCGCACCGCGATCTTGGTGCGGTGGCCGGCCTCGCGGGCGATGGCGGAGATCTCCACCGACCCGTCGGCGATCTCCGGCACCTCCAGCGCGAACAGCTTCTTCACCAGGTTGGGGTGGGTGCGCGAGAGGGTGACCGAGGGGCCGCGCACGCCCTTGGCGACCCGCACCACGTAGGTGCGCAGCCGCAGGCCGTGGGTGTACTCCTCGCCGGGCACCTGCTCCTGCACCGGCAGGATGGCCTCCAGCTTGTCGTCCAGCCTGACCAGGACGTTCTTGGGGTCCTTGCCCTGCTGGACCTGGCCGGCGACCACGTCGCCCTCCCGGCGGGCGTACTCGCCGAAGGTGATGTCGTTCTCGGCGTCCCGCAGCCGCTGCTGGATGACCTGGCGGGCGGTGGAGGCCGCGATCCGGCCGAAGTCGGAAGGGGTGTCGTCGAACTCGCGGGGCTCCTGGCCCTCCTCGAGGTCGGCGGCCTCCTCCTTGGCCCACACGGTCACGTGGCCGGTGTTGCGGTCCAGCATGACGCGGGCGTGGCGGCGGGCGCCCTCGGTGCGGTGGTACGCGATGAGGAGGGCCGACTCGATCGCCTCGACCAGCAGGTCGAACGCGATCTCCTTCTCCTGCGCCAAGCCCCGCAGGAGCTTCACGTCGATGTCCACGGCTACGCCTCCTCTTCCTTCGTCTCGTCGTCGCCGGCCGGGTGCGCCGGGGTGCCGGCGGCCTCGGCGGCCTTGTCGTCCTTGCGGTTGAACTCGATCTCCACGCGCGCCTTGGCGACGTCGGCGAAGGGGATCCGGCGGGCGGTGGCCTTGCGGCCCTTCACGCCCGGCACCTCGGTGTCCACACCCTCGTCGTCCACGCCCAGGATGCGGGCGGACAGCTCGCCGCCCTCGCGCAGCTGGAAGCGCACCAGCCGGCCGGCGGCGCGGACGTAGTGGCGGTGCTCGGTGAGCGGGCGCTCGGCGCCCGGGGAGGTGACCTCCAGGACGTACTCGCCCTCGCCCATGGCGTCGGTCTCGTCGAGCTTCTCGGAGATCTCGCGGCTCAGCTCGGCGCAGGCGTCCAGCTCCACGCCCTGGTCGGAGTCGACGACGACCCGCAGCATCCGGCGGCGGCCCGCCCGGGAGACCTCGATCTCCTCCAGGTCCAGGCCCCTGTCGCTGGCGAGCGGCTCCAGCAGCCCGCGCAGCCGCTCGCTCTGGGTGGTGCTCATCCGGGTGACTCCTCGGCCGCGTGTGCTGTTGTGGGTCTCTCGCGTGTCGATGAGAAGGGTATCGGGTCGCGGAGGGTGTTGCCGTCCACCCCCGATCCGGCCGCGGGTACGCTCGCCTGCGGTGATCTTCACCACCGGGCACAGCCGCCGGGTCGAGCGGCCGGCGGGCGACGAGGCGGGAGAGGCGCGTGGGGCGCTCAGGGACCACGACACGCAGACGTGTGCTCATCGCGGCCGGCGCGCTGGGCGCGGCCGCGCCGCTGGCCGGGTGCACGGCCGGCGGCTCCGGCGAGGACACCGGGCCGTCCGCCGCCGAGCGGGCCGAGGACGCGCTGCGCCGCCGCTCGGCCGACGCCTCCATGGTGCTGCTGGAGCGGTACGACGCGGTGGCCGCCGCGCACCCGGCGCTGGCCGCGAGGCTGGCCCCGCTGCGCGGCG
>NZ_PVLV01000637.1 GCF_002982015.1 Streptomyces solincola | reverse complement strand
GCGGCGTCTGGCGCCGTGCATTCGCAAGGCGGAGGAGGGAGCCGCTGCGGTGGGGGCACCTCCCAGGCCCCCGGGCCTGGGGGCCATTGGCGAGTGACGACAACGCCGCGTGGGGGTACCCCCGGACGAAGTCTGGAGGAGTGCGGTGTCCTGGGGGCACCTCCCAGCGGAGCCGGGGGAGCGTCGCGAGCCCAGCAAGATCCGAACGAGAGGCCCTAGCCCGCCTGACCAGGAGCCAGGTGGCAGGCCGCGCCCCGGCCCCGGCCCGGCAGCACCGGCAGCTCGGCCGTACGGCAGCGGGTGGCCGCCCCGGCCCGCTCGGCCTCCCCGGAGGCCAGCGCCGGGCAGCGGACGTGGAAGCGGCAGCCGGCCGGCACCCGCGCCGGGTCCGGCGGCTCCCCGCCCAGCACCACCGGCTCGCCGCCCGCCTCGGGCAGCACCGACAGCAGCGCCCGGGTGTAGGGATGGCGGGGCGCGGACAGCACCTCCTCCACCGTGCCGCTCTCCACGATCCGCCCCAGGTACATCACCGCCACCCGGTCCGCGATGTTCCACGCCAGACCCAGATCGTGGGTCACCACCAGCGCGGACAGCCCCAGTTCGTCGCGCAGTCGCAGCAGCAGGGCCAGGATCTCCCCGCGTACCGAGGCGTCCAGCGACGCCACCGGCTCGTCGGCGACGATCAGTTCGGGGCCGAGCACCAGCGCCCCGGCGATCACCACCCGCTGCCGCTGCCCGCCGGACAGCTCGTGCGGGTAGCGCAGGAAGAACCGCTCGGGCGGCCGCAGCCCGGACCGGGCCAGCGCCTCGGCGACCGCGGCCCGCTCGTCCCCGGCGTACCCGTGCACCCGCAGCCCCTCCGCCACCGCGTCGTACACGGTGTGCCGCGGGTTGAGCGATCCGCTGGGGTCCTGGAGCACCAGTTGCACCCGCCGCCGGTACGCCTTGAGGGCGCGCGCGCCGTACGAGAGCGGGGCGCCGTCGAAGGAGACCGTGCCCGCCGCCGGGGCGACCAGGCCCAGCAGCGCGCGGGCCAGCGAGGACTTGCCGCACCCCGACTCGCCGACCAGGGCTACGATCTCGCCGCGGCCGATGTCCAGGTCCACCCCGTCCACGGCCCGCGCGGCCGGCCCGCCGCGCCGCCCGGGGAAGGCGACCTTCAGCCCGGCGGCCGAGAGCAGGGCAGCGGGGGCGGTCACGGGCTCGGTGACGGCGCCCTTCACCGGTACGGAGGTCATGCGCGGCTCCCGGCGGTCGGGTCGGAGTCGGTGACGGCGGCCGGACCGGCGGCGTACGCCCCGGTGCCGGGGCCGGACGGCAGCAGGCCCGGCGCGGCGTGGACGCAGGCCGCGCGGTGGCCGGACCCCTGGGCGGCCCCCGGGGCAGTCTCGACGAGTGGCGGATCGACGGCGGGGCAGACCTCGACGGCGTCCGGGCAGCGCGGGTGGAAGGCGCAGCCGGACGGCAGGGCGGCCGGATCGGGCGGGTCGCCGGGCAGGCCGCGCGGGGCGCGCCGGGACGCCGGGTCGCCGACGCGCGGGAAGGCCGCCGACAGCGCCCGCCCGTAGGGGTGCCGGGCGGCCCCGTACACCTCGCGCGCCGGGCCCTCCTCCACCACCCGGCCCGCGTACATCACCGCGAGCCGGTCGCAGGTGTCGGCCAGCACCGCCAGGTCGTGGCTGATCATCACCAGACCGATGCCCTGCTCGGCGACCAGCCGCTCGATCAACCGCAGGATCTGCGCCTGGATCATCACGTCCAGCGCCGTCGTCGGCTCGTCCGCGACGACCAGCCGGGGCGCGCAGGCCAGCGCCATGGCGATCATCACCCGCTGGCGCTGCCCGCCGGACAGCTCGTGCGGGTACGCCGAGGCGCGCGCCGCGGGCAGCCCCACCTGCTCCAGCAGCTCGCCCACCCGCGTACGGGCCTTCGCCCCAGTCGCCAGGCCGTGCACGGCCAGCGGCTCGGCGATCTGGTCGCCGACCCGGTGCACCGCGTTCAGCGAGTGCATCGCCCCCTGGAACACCAGCGACGCGCCCGCCCAGCGCACCGCCCGCAGCCTGCCCCAGCCCATGGTCAGCACGTCCTCGCCGTCCAGCCGCACGCTGCCGGTCAGCTTCGCGGAGGGCGGCAGCAGCCGCAGCAGGGCGTGCGCCAGCGTGGACTTGCCGCAGCCGGACTCGCCGGCCACGCCCAGACTGCCGCCCGCCGCCAGCGACAGGTCCACCCCGCGCACCGCCGGCACCGCGTCCGGCCCGCTGCCGTACACCACATGCAGGTCCCGTACTTCCAGCAGACTCAACGTCCCGCTCCCAGCCTCGGGTTGAGCACCGACTCGACCGCCCGCCCGCACAGCGTGAAGGCGAGCGCCACCAGCGCGATGGCGATGCCCGGCGGGGCCAGGTACCACCAGTGGCCCGAGGAGACCGCGCCCGCCTCCCGGGCGTCCTGGAGCATCCCGCCCCAGGAGACGACCGTCGGATCGCCGAGCCCCAGGAAGGCGAGCGTCGCCTCGGTGAGGATCGCGGTGGAGATGCACAGCGTGGTCTGCGCCAGCACCAGCGGCATCACATTGGGCAGCACGTGCCGGCCCATCACATGCCCGTGCCCGCCGCCCAGCGCCCGGGCCCGCTCGATGTACGGGCGGGACTCCACCGCGATGGTCTGCGCCCGCACCAGCCGGGCGGTCGTCGGCCAGCTCGTGATGCCGATCGCCAGCACCACCGTCCACATGCTCCGGGACATCACCGTGGCCAGCACGATCGCCAGCACCAGCGACGGCATCACCAGGAACCAGTCGGTCACCCGCATCACCACGGTGGCGAACCAGCCGCCGAAGTGCCCGGCCGCGATGCCCACCACCGCCCC
>NZ_PVLV01000636.1 GCF_002982015.1 Streptomyces solincola | reverse complement strand
GAGCACCTTCTTCCCGCTGCCCTTCCCGTCCTCGGGCGCGGGCGGAATCGCCCGCGCCCGAGGACGGGAAGGGCAGCGGGAAGAAGGTGCTCACCGTCGCCGTCTCGCAGAGCGTCGACTCACTGAGCCCGTTCCTCGCCCAGCGGCTGGTCTCCACCACCATCCACAAGCTGGCCTACGAGAACCTGACCAACTACGACGCCAAGGACGCCCGGCCGATCCCCGGGCTCGCCACCGCCTGGAAGGCGTCGGCTGACAAGCTGACCTGGACGTTCACCATCCGCGAGGGCACCACGTGGTCCGACGGGAAGCCGGTGACCGCCGAGGACGCCCGGTGGACGTTCCACACGATGATGACCGACGAGAACGCGGCCACCGCCAACGGCAGCTTCACCGCGAACTTCGCGAAGGTCGCGGCGCCCGACGCGCGCACCCTGGTGGTGACGCTGAGGAAGCCGCAGGCCAACATGGTCGCGCTGGACGTGCCCATCCTGCCCAAGCACGTCTGGGAGAAGGTCGGCGACTTCTCGAAGTACAACAACGACAAGAGCTTCCCCGTCGTCGGCAACGGGCCGTTCGTCGTCTCCGAGTACAAGGTCGACCAGTACGTGCGGCTGACGCCCAACCAGTCGTTCTGGCGCGGGGCGCCCAAGTTCGACGAGCTGGTGCTGCGCTACTACAAGGACGGCGACGCGGCGGTGGCCGCGCTGCGCAAGGGCGAGGTCTCCTTCGTCCCCAACCTCACCCCCGCTCAGGCCGCCTCCCTGGGCTCGGCGGAGAACGTCAAGGTGAACGACGCCCCCGGCCGGCGCTTCTACGCGCTGGCGACCAATCCGGGGGCCCGGGCCAGGGACGGGAAGAAGTTCGGCAACGGGCATCCGGCGCTGCTGGACCCGGCCGTGCGGCGGGCGCTGTTCCTGGCCGTGGACCGGCGGGCCATCGTGGAGAAGGTCTTCCAGGGCCACGCCGCCGAGGGCGAGGGCTACATCCCGCCGCGCTTCTCGACGTACTTCTGGAAGCCGGAGGGGGCGCAGCGGATCGGCCACGACCCGGCGGAGGCGGCCCGGCTCCTGGACAAGGCGGGCTACCGGAAGAACGCGGCCGGCAAGCGGACGGGCAAGGACGGCCGGCCGCTGGACCTGCGGATCCTGTGCCACGCCACCGACCCCAACGACAAGGCGGTCGGCAAGTACCTCCAGGAGTGGTGGGGCGAGCTGGGCGTCGGCCTGGAGGTCCAGTGCCTGGACAACGTGTCCGACCCGTGGCTGAAGGGCGACTACGACCTGGCGTTCGACGGCTGGTCGGTCAACCCGGACCCCGACTTCGTGCTGTCCATCCACACCTGCGCGGCGCTGCCCGCCACCCCGAAGGACACCGGGGCGACCGACAACTTCATCTGCGACAAGCGCTACGACGGGCTGTACGCACGCCAGGCGGTGGAGTACGACCCCGCCAAGCGGGCGGATCTGGTGCGGGACATGCAGTCCCGGCTGTACGACACCGGGTACATGAACGTCATGGCGTACCCCAACGCGGTCGAGGCGTACCGCACCGACCAGATCGCGTCCGTGACCACGATGCCGGCGGCGGCCGGGAACATCTGGGGGCAGGACGGCTACTGGAGCTGGTGGTCGGCCGTCCCGGCGGCCGGTGACGGCGCGGCCGGCGCCGGTGCTTCCGCTTCCGGCTCCCGGACCGGCGTCCTGATCGGGATCGGCGCGGCGGTGGGCGCCGCGGTGGCGGTCGGCGGGGTGCTGGCGATGCGCCGGCGCGCGGGCGCCGACGAGCGCGAGTAGGCGCCGGTGACCACCGCACCCGCGGCCGGCACGCTCAAGGAGCCCGGAGCGCCGGCCGCCGTCGCCTCGGGCCGCCGGGGGCCGCTGGCCGGCGGCTATCCGCGTTATCTGGCGGGCAAGCTCGGCGGGGCGGCGGCCTCGCTGCTCGCCGTGCTCGTCACCAGCTTCTTCCTGTTCCGGATCGTGCCCGGCGACCCGGTCAAGGCGATGACGCACGGCATGCCGACCTCCGCCGAGCAGCTCGCGACGCTGCGCCGGCAGTTCGGGCTCGACCTGCCGCTGTGGCAGCAGTTCACCGACTACTGCGGCCGGGCGCTCACCGGGGACCTGGGCGCCTCGTACCAGTTCCGGGCGCCGGTCGGGGAGCTGATCGCCGAGCGGCTGCCGGCCACCCTGCTGCTGACCGGGACGGCCGTGGTGCTGTACTCGGCGCTCGGGCTGTGGCTGGGCACCCGGGCGGCCTGGCGGCACGGCGGGCCGGCCGACAAGCTGCACACCGGGGTGGCGCTGACCCTGTGGTCGGTGCCGTCGTTCTGGCTGGGACTGCTGCTGATCATCGTCTTCTCGGTGGGGATGGGCCCGATCCCGGGGCTGTTCCCGACCGGCGGGATGGAGTCGGGCGGCGAGAGCGGCCTCGGCTACGTGCTGGACGTGGGGCACCACCTGGTGCTGCCGGTGCTGACGCTCGTCGCGGTCGGGTACGCGCAGACGCTGCTGGTGATGCGCTCCTCGCTGCTGGACGAGATGGGCGGCGACTATCTGACCACCGCGCGGGCCAAGGGGCTGCGGGACGACGACGTACGCCGCCGGCACGCCGTGCCGAACGCGCTGCTGCCGACCGTGACCATGGTCTTCATCAATCTGGGCCATGTGGTGGCCGGTTCGATCCTGGTGGAGACGGTGTTCTCCTGGCCCGGGCTCGGCGGGCTGTTCTACCAGGCGCTCTCGGTGCCCGATCTGCCGCTGGTGCAGGGGCTGTTCGTGGTCTTCGCCGGGGCGATGATCGTGATGAACCTGCTGGCCGACCTGCTGTATCCGGTGCTCGATCCGAGGGTGGGGCGATGAGCGAGACGGCGGGGACGGAGCGGGCGGTCGGTGGGACCTCGCTGGCGTGGGTACGTCGGCGGGAGTCGGCGGCGCGGTTCTGGCGCGGCTACCGGGCGCACCGCTCGGGGCTGTACGGGCTGGCGGCGCTGGCGCTGATCGGGCTGGCCGCGCTGGCGGCCCCGTTGCTGGTGGGCGGGGACGTGCAGAGCGTGACGCGGGCGGAGGGCGGGGCGCTGGAGCCGCCGAGCGCCGCGTTCTGGCTGGGCACCGACCAGTTCGGGCGCTCGCTGCTGGGGCTGCTGGTGTGGGGGGCGCGGGTCTCGCTGGCGGTGGGGTTGCTGGCGGCGGGCCTGTCGGTGGCGATCGGGGCGGTGGTGGGCATCGCGGCCGGGCACTTCGGCGGCTGGTTTGCCACCGTGGGGATGCGGGGGACCGACTGGTTCCTGGGGATGCCGGCGCTGGTGCTGGCGATCGTGCTGGCCACGGTGCTGTCCCGGAGCATGTGGGAGGGGGGGCTGGCGATCGGCATCACGCGCCGGTCGACGACCGCCCGGCGGGTGCGGGGGGCGCACATCGCGGTGGAGGCCC
>NZ_PVLV01000635.1 GCF_002982015.1 Streptomyces solincola | reverse complement strand
GGATCGGGCTCCGGGGACGGGTCCGGGTCGGTGAGGTAGCGCTGGAGGGCGGGGGCCACCAGGGCGACGATCCGCTCCGGGTCGGCGGAGGCCAGCGGCTCGACCTGGATGACGTAGCGCAGCATGGCGATCCCGACCATGTGCGAGGCGGCCAGCTCGGCCCGGAAGCGGGGGTCGGGAACGTCCAGCTCGGCGGCCACCCGCTCCAGCAGCCGGCGCAGCACGAAGCCGCGCAGCACCGTGGCGGCCGCCTCGTTGGTCATCGCCGAGCGGATCACCGCGAGCAGCGGGCCGCGGGCGGCCGGGTCCTCCCACAGGCCCAGGAAGAAGCGGGCCAGCCGCTCCCCGACACCCTCGGGGCCCGCGCCGACCACGGCGGAGACGGCGAGCGCGGGCTCGAAGCCGACCTCGATCGCGGCGGCGAAGACGTCGTCCTTGGAACCGAAGTAGTGGTGGACCAGCGCCGGGTCGACGCCCGCCGCCTTGGCGATGCCGCGGACCGAGGTCCGGTCGTAGCCGGCGGCGGCGAACTCGGCGCGGGCGGCGGCCAGGATGCGCTCGCGGGCGACGGGCCCGTCCTCGGCGGCCTTCCTGGCGGGGCGGCCGCGCCGGCGGGGAGCGTCGGTCACCGGACGCGGGCGGCCGAGGCCAGGTGGAGCCGGGTGAAGGCGAGCGCCTCGGCGAGGTCGGCCTCGCGTTCGGCGGCGGACATCGCGCGCCGGGTGTTGACCTCGACGACCACGTGCCCGTCGAAGCCGGAGCGGGCCAGGTGCTCCAGCAGTTCGGCGCACGGCTGGGTGCCGCGCCCGGGCACCAGGTGCTCGTCCTTGGCGGAGCCGCGCCCGTCGGCGAGGTGGACGTGGCCGAGCCGGTCGCCCATCCGGGCCACCATCTCCATGGCGTCGGTGCGGGCGGTCGCGGTGTGCGAGAGGTCCACCGTGAAGTGGCGGTAGTCGTCCTTGGTGACGTCCCACTCGGGGGCGTACGCGAGCATCTCGCGGTCCCGGTAGCGCCACGGGTACATGTTCTCGACCGCGAACCGCACGTCGGTCTCGTCCGCCATCCGCCAGATGCCGCTGACGAAGTCGCGGGCGTACTGGCGCTGCCAGCGGAACGGCGGGTGCACGACCACGGTGGCCGCGCCCAGCTTCTCGGCGGCGGCCTGGGCGCGCCGGAGCTTGGTCCACGGGTCGGTGGACCACACCCGCTGGGTGATCAGCAGGCAGGGGGCGTGCACGGCGAGCACGGGCACGCCGTGGTAGTCGGAGAGCCGGCGCAGCGCCTCGATGTCCTGGCTGACCGGGTCGGTCCAGACCATGACCTCGACACCGTCGTAGCCGAGGCGCGCGGCGACCTCGAAGGCCGTCGCGGTCGACTCCGGGTAGACCGAGGCGGTCGACAGGGCGACCTTCGCGTCCGGGACGCGCACGGGTTCCGAAGGATCTGCCACGAGGGACAGCGTACGGGGCCGGGGCGCGCTGCCGGGAGGCGGTGCGGGGCCGCCGCCGGGCGGGCGGGCGGCGGCAGTGGTCGGGCG
>NZ_PVLV01000634.1 GCF_002982015.1 Streptomyces solincola | reverse complement strand
CCCCCCCGCTCCCGTCCGCTGACCGGGCCCCGCCGCCCGAGCGTCCCGAACCGGAAGGAACCACACCATCACCACCTACGAGCAGGTCGCCGCCGTCGTCCAGGCGCTGCACGACGTCCCCGCCGGTCTCGTGCACCCCGAGGCCACTCTCGGCGCCCTGGACGTCGACTCCCTGACCACGGTCGAGATCAGCATCCGGCTGGAGCGGGATCTGGGCGTCACCGTCGGCGACGACGAACTCCAGCCCGACCTCACCCTCGCCGACGTCGCCGACCTCGTCGACTCCCGCCGCACCACGGGCGTCTGACGCCCGCACGACACGCCCCCCACACCGGCCCTGAGAAACGGAACAGCAGCCATGCGGATCACAGACCAGCCCGGCGCCTCGCTCGGCGCGATCGTCGAGGACTTCGACCACACCGCCGCCTCCGACGCGGACGTTCGGGAACTGAAGCGCACCGTCTACACGAAGAAGATCGCCCTGCTGAAGGGGCAGCACCTCACGCCCGGGCAGTTCCTCGCCCTCGGCCGGCGCCTCGGCCGACCCGAGACCTACTACGAGCCGATGTACCAGCACCCCGAGGTTCCGGAGATCTTCGTCTCCTCCAACGTCCCGCACAACGGCAGACGCGTAGGCGTGCCGAAGACCGGCAAGTTCTGGCACGCCGACTACCAGTTCATGCCCGACCCCTTCGGCATCACGCTGATCCACCCCCAGGTCGTCCCGGCGGTGGACCGCGGCACGTACTTCATCGACATGGGCCGGGCGTACGAGCGGCTGCCCGAGGAGCTGAAGGCGGAGATCGCCGGAACCCGCTGCCGGCACTCGGTGCGCAAGTACTTCAAGATCCGCCCGCACGACGTCTACCGCCCGATCTCCGAGATCATCGAAGAGGTCGAGGCGAAGACGCCGCCCGTCCTCCAACCGACCACCTTCACCCACCCGGTGACGGGCGAGACGGTCCTCTACCTCAGCGAGGGCTTCACCGTCGGCATCGAGGACGCGGCGGGCGAACCGCTCGGCGACGACCTGCTCAGGCGGCTCCTGCTGGCCACCGGACAGCTGGACGAGACCTTCCAGCACGAGGGAATCCACCTACAGACCTTCGAGAAGGGCGACCTGCTGGTCTGGGACAACCGCAGCCTCATCCCCCGCGCCCGCCACACCGCGACGCCGGAGCCGACCGTCTCCCACCGCGTCACCGTCCACGACGAGCACCGGCTCCACGACGGGACGAGGGCGGCATGAGCGCGTCCGCCGCCGACCGCCCCGCGGCCCCGCCCCAG
>NZ_PVLV01000633.1 GCF_002982015.1 Streptomyces solincola | reverse complement strand
GCGCGGGCAGTCGTCCACGTGGCGCACCAGCTCGTGGCGGAGCGCGGCGGACAGCAGGATCCGCTCGTCGCCGGCGAGGGCGGCGACGGCCGGGCAGTCGCCGCGGCGGACCACGGCGAGGGCGGCGCGGGTGCGTTCGACCTCGCACGCGGCGGCGGAGAGCAGTTGGCGGGCGGCCGGCGGCGCCAGGCCGAGGACGACCGCCACCTGGCCGGCGGTGAGCTGGTGGCGCACGGCCAGCTCCAGGGCCTCGCGCTGCTCGGGGCTGGTGCCGGCCGCCTCCGGCCAGGCCAGCAGTGCCAGCTCCGCGCGGTGCTCCTCGGCGCGGTGCTCCTCGGCGCGGTGCTCTTCGGTACGGGTGGCGGCAGGGGCGGCGGCACGGGGCGCGGACGCCGGCCGGGCTCCGGTGCGCCCGGCGTGCGCCCCCTGCCGCGCGCCCCGGCGCTCGGCCAGCTCGCGCAGGCAGGCCCAGCGGGTGAGCGCGTACAGCCAGGCCCGGCGGTCGGGCTCGGCGGCCGGGCAGCGGCCGAACTGCCGCTCGGAGACGGCCAGTACGTCGCCGAGCACCAAGGTGGCGGCGGTGTGGTCGCCCAGCACGGCGAGGCAGTACGTGAACAGCCCGTCGAGGTACGGCTCGTACCGCGCCGGGGGGCGCTGGGTCAGCGTGCGCGGCCCGCTCCGGGGCGCGCGGCGCGGCGCACGGTGCGCGCCGGGGGTGTGCGTCGGGGAATCCAGCCTGCTGCTCGTCACCTGGTGACCGTAGGCAGCGCGGGGCGAGCCCCCGGCGCCCCTCGGGCGCTTTTACTCCTTACGGGTGAAGCTATCGCTCGAAAGGGGACAACGAGCTCACGCCTCGTTCTCCGTGCGCCCCCGCCGTTCGCGGCCGGGCTCAGCGCCGTCCGCCGGGTTCCCAGTCGTGGACCTCGACGGCGGCGTGGTCCCGCGGGGACAGCAGGGCGCGCGCCGCCGCCCGGTCAGCGGACCGGACCAGGGCGGCCGTGCCGAGCCGGGCGGCCCCGTCGTCCGAGAGCAGCGGCCCGTAGGCGATCAGCCGGTCGGCGTCGGCGGGCGCCGCCAGGTCGGCGGGCCCGACGGGGCGGGGCTCGGCGAGACCGAGCACCAGGAAGGCGGGGGCGTCCGCGCCCGCGCCGGGGAACTGCCACATGGTGCGGCCCAACAGGTTGCGCCACCGGCGCAGCAGCACGTCCCGGTAGACCCCGGCCTGGTGACCGGGCTCGTCGAAGGCGAACGCGCGGGCGGCGGCCGCGTCCGGCAGGTCGGCGATGTGCACGCTGCCGCTGGGCGTCCCGTCGTCGGCGAACGTCGGCCCGCGGGCGATCAGTTCCTTCGCGTACCGGTCCATGTAGGACCAGTGCTCCTCCAGCGTCTCCCGGCGCAGGTCCAGGGAACGGGGACGGTCGCGGTGGTAGCAGAAGAACTCCATGGCCCGGAGCCTCTCCCGGACCGCGGCCCTGTCTCAAGGAGCCGGCCCCCGAGGTCTCCGCGGCCTCGGCTGTCAGTGCCGGCGGCTACGGTGTGGCGCATGGCTGCCCGTACGAAATCCGCGAAGGACCGGCCGTCCTACCGCTGCACCGAGTGCGGCTGGACGACCGCCAAATGGCTGGGCCGCTGCCCCGAGTGCCAGGCCTGGGGCACGGTCGAGGAGTACGGGACGCCCGCCGTGCGGACCACCGCCGCCGGGCGGGTGTCCAGCGCCGCGCTGCCCATCGGCCAGGTGGACGGACGCCAGGCCACCGCCCGCTCGACCGGGGTGGCCGAGCTGGACCGGGTGCTGGGCGGCGGGCTGGTGCCGGGCGCGGTGGTGCTGCTGGCCGGCGAGCCGGGCGTGGGCAAGTCCACGCTGCTGCTGGACGTGGCGGCGAAGGCGGCGGGCGAGGAGCACCCCACCCTCTATGTGACGGGCGAGGAGTCGGCGAGCCAGGTCCGGCTGCGGGCCGACCGCATCGGGGCCATCGACGACCACCTCTACCTCGCCGCCGAGACCGACCTGTCGGTGGTGCTGGGCCATCTCGACGCGGTGAAGCCCTCGCTGCTGGTCCTGGACTCCGTGCAGACGGTGGCCTCGCCGGAGATCGACGGCGCGCCCGGCGGCATGGCGCAGGTGCGGGAGGTGGCGGGCGCGCTGATCCGCGCCTCCAAGGAGCGGGGCATGTCCACGCTGCTGGTCGGCCATGTCACCAAGGACGGCGCGATCGCCGGGCCCCGGCTGCTGGAGCACCTGGTGGACGTGGTGCTGCACTTCGAGGGCGACCGGCACGCGCGGCTGCGCCTGGTGCGCGGGGTGAAGAACCGGTACGGCGCGACCGACGAGGTCGGCTGCTTCGAGCTGCACGACGAGGGGATCACCGGTCTCGCCGATCCCAGCGGGCTGTTCCTGACCCGGCGTGCGGAGGCGGTGCCGGGCACCTGCCTGACGGTCACCCTGGAGGGCCGCCGCCCGCTGGTGGCCGAGGTGCAGGCGCTGACGGTGGACTCCCAGATCCCCTCCCCCCGGCGGACCACCTCCGGTCTGGAGACCTCCCGGGTGTCGATGATGCTGGCGGTGCTGGAGCAGCGCGGCCGGATCAGCGCGCTCGGCAAGCGGGACATCTACAGCGCCACGGTGGGCGGGGTGAAGCTGTCGGAGCCGGCCGCCGACCTGGCGGTGGCGCTGGCGCTGGCCTCGGCGGCCAGCGACACCCCGCTGCCGAAGAACCTCGTCGCCATCGGCGAGGTGGGGCTGGCCGGGGAGGTGCGCCGGGTGACCGGGGTGCAGCGCCGGCTGGCCGAGGCGCACCGGCTGGGCTTCACCCACGCCCTGGTCCCGGGCGACCCGGGCAAGGTCCCGCCCGGGATGAAGGTGATCGAGGTGGCGGACATCGCCGACGCCCTGCGGGTGCTCCCCCGCGGCCGCCGCGCCGCGTCGGGCGACCGCGAGGCCGACGCGACCGCCGCGGCCGGCGGCGGGACCGCCCGAGACGGCGTCCCACCC
>NZ_PVLV01000632.1 GCF_002982015.1 Streptomyces solincola | reverse complement strand
CCACGCACGTACGCAGACGACGCACCCCACCGGCGCCCGGCCCGTGCCGGGCGGGCTTTCCGGCACACCGCTCCCCGGGCGATAATCGAACGCGGGGCCGCGGCATGCGGTGAAGCTCGGACGTCCTAGCAGGTGCGCAGCGGCGTGAGCGCGGTCCGTCACACACAACGGTGAAGGACGAAAGCACTCATGACGACGACGCCCACGATCGAGCTCAAGCCCTCCTCGCACCCGCTGTCGGACGAGGAGCGCGAGGCGATCCTGGCCAACCCGGGATTCGGCCGCCACTTCACCGACCACATGGTGACCATCCGGTGGACCGAGGGCCGCGGCTGGCACGACGCCCAGCTCACCCCGTACGCGCCGCTCTCCATCGACCCCGCCAACATGACCCTGCACTACGCGCAGGAGATCTTCGAGGGCCTCAAGGCGTACCGCCGCCCCGACGGCTCGGTCGTCACCTTCCGCCCCGACGCCAACGCCGAGCGCTTCCGCACCTCCGCCCGCCGGCTCGCCATGCCCGAGCTGCCGGTCGAGACCTTCGTCGCCGCCTGCGACGCGCTGGTCCAGCAGGACAAGGCGTGGGTCCCGGCGCACGGCGGCGAGTCCTCGCTCTACCTGCGCCCCTTCATGATCGCCGCCGAGGTCGGGCTCGGCGTCCGCCCGGCCAACGAGTACCTGTTCATCGTGATCGCCTCGCCGGCCGGCCCGTACTTCCCCGGCGGGGTCAAGCCGGTCTCCGTCTGGCTCTCCGAGGACTACGTCCGCGCCGTCCCCGGCGGCATGGGCTTCGCCAAGACCGGCGGCAACTACGCCGCCTCCCTGCTCGCCCAGGCCGAGGCCGCCCGGAAGGGCTGCGACCAGGTCGTCTGGCTGGACGCGCTGGAGCACAAGTGGGTCGAGGAGATGGGCGGCATGAACCTGTACTTCGTGTACGGGGACAGGATCGTCACGCCCGAGCTGACCGGCTCGCTGCTCGCCGGGATCACCCGCGACTCGCTGCTCAGCGTCGCCAAGGACCTCGGCTACACCTCCGAGGAGGGCCGGATCTCCACCGAGCAGTGGCGCCGGGACGCCGAGAGCGGCGCGCTGACCGAGGTCTTCGCCTGCGGCACCGCCGCGGTCATCACCCCGGTCGGCTTCGTGAAGTCCACCGGCGGCGAGTGGGCCCAGGGCGACGGCGAGCCGGGCAAGGTCACCATGGCGCTGCGCAAGGCGCTGCTGGACATTCAGACCGGCGCCGCCGAGGACGTCCACGGCTGGACCCACGAACTGGCCTGACGCCGTACGCGGACGCACGTCGGGCCGTCGTACGGGGACGCACGTCGGGCCGGCGCATCGGGCGGCGGCCCGGCCCCACCCGCGGCCGCGGCCTGGGCCCTTCCCCGCGACCGGCCGCCGCGGCGGGGGCGGCCCGCCCCGACCGCGGGGCTACCGGCCGGGTGCGGCTAGCGGCCGAACCGGGCCGGTGACGGTGCGGCGGAAGCGGCCTCCGCCGGGCGGGGCGCCGCCGCGCGGGACGTCGTCAGGACGTACACCGCGCCGCCGGCCAGCCCCGACAGCACGAAGCTCACGTCCACCCCGCCGGTCAGCGCCAGCAGCGGCCCCTGGTACAGCGGGGTGCCCACCGCCAGCAGGCCGACCGCCGCGCCCACCGCCCACGCGGCCGTGGCCCGCGGGTGCCAGCCGGCGCGGAACCAGTAGGCCCCGCCGTGCGCACGCCGGTTGTAGACCTGGAGCGCCTCCGCGTCGTAATCGCCGCGGCAGCGCAGGTGCCCGATGAGGGTGATCACCGCCCAGGGCGTGCCCAGGGCGGTGAGCAGCAGCACGAACGAGGTCATCGCCGACTGCGCGTCCCAGGCGAAGTGCCCGGCGAAGACGAACGCGGTGGCGATCGCGGCGACCGCCAGGGTGGCGCCGGTGCGGCCGGCCCGGGGCACGATCGCGTCCAGGTCCAGGCCCATCGAGTAGAGCATCAGTCCGGCGTTGCCCACCGAGCCGGCGGCGGCCGCGACCAGCAGCGGCACCAGGTACCAGACGGGCGACGCGGCGACCAGCGGCCCCGCGTAGTCCGCGCCGGCCCGGGCGGCCAGCGCGGTGAACGTTCCGAACAACTGCGGCACCAGCAGCCCCGCCAGCAGCCCCAGACAGGTGGCCTTCCACACCGTGCGCGGGCGGTGCCGCAGCGGTGAGACGTAGCGGGTGTAGTCGCCCAGCAGGGTGATGAAGGCGATCGGACCGCTCAGGCCCGCGGCCACCGCCGACAGCGCCCAGGTCGGCCAGAAGGAGCCCAGCAGGTACGGGGTGTCCGGCGGCGGCGCGGCGGTGAAGTCGCCCGCGTACGCGGCCAGGCCCACCGCGAGCAGCACCGTCATCCCGACGGCCAGCACCCGGCTCAGCCTCAGCAGCAGGTTGTAGCCGTAGACCGCGGCGACCGCCGTGCAGCCCGCCAGCAGCGCGTACACCGCGATGTGCGCGGCCGTCCCGTCGGGCAGCCCCACCAGCCTCGTCAGCGTGCCGACCATCACGTCGCCGCCGATCCACAGGGTCAGCGCGGTGTAGCCGAGCGACAGCAGCAGTCCCACCACCGAGCCGACCAGGCGGCCGCGTACCCCGAAGAAGGCGCCGCTGGAGGTGGAGAGGTTGGTCGCGGTACGCAGGGAGACCAGCGCCAGCGGCGCGGTGACCGCCACCCCGACGACCGTCCCCGCCAGCACCGAGGTGACGGCCGGCCACAGGCCGAGCCCGAAGGAGACCGGCAGCCAGCCGAAGACGATGACGCCGAGGCAGAGGTTCGAGCCCAGCAGGATGGCGACCAGGTCGCGGGGCCCGCTGGTCCGTTCCTCGTCGGGGACGGTGTCGGTGCCGCGCTGCTCAAGACCGTGCTTGTTCACGAGTGGGGACATGGGCGTCCTCCCTGCCGGGGGTCTGCTGGAACGGGGGGCTCCGCTGGTTAGAGCGACGCTCAATGTCCGTCATCCGTCCGGGCCGCGTCAATGGTTTCCCTTGAGGTCCGAGCAGTTTCCTCCCGCACTCCACATGCGTTGCCCACCGGTTTGACGGCTTCCGCCCTACCGTTAGAGTGGTGCTCAAACAGGGAGGTGTGCTGAGGTGCGACTGACCGCGACGGGGCGCCACCGGCCGCTGCTCCTCGGGGCCGCCGCCGAGCCCGCCCGGGCCCGCCGGGCGCGGGGCCCGCGGATCGGCGTGCCCGAGGCGACCGCCCTGGTCGCGGACCCCGTCCGCGAGGCCGCCCGCGGCAGGGCGAAGGCCCGGCGAGACCGTACGCCGGGCCTTCGCCGCAGCCGGGAGCGCGATGGCCGCCCCCGACGCGTCCCCGTCGTCCCACACCCGAGGATCACCCGATGTACCGCATGCCCGCCGAATGGGTCCCGCACGAGCGCACCTGGATGGCCTGGCCCAGCCCCAACCCGACCTTCACCAGCGACGACGAGCTGCGTGAGGCCCGCGAGGCATGGGCCGCCGTGGCCCGCGCCGTACGCCGCTTCGAGCCGGTCACCGTGGTGCACGGCCCCGGCCAGGGCGAGGAGGCCCGCGCCCTGCTCGGCGACGACATCGACCTGGTCGAACGCGACCTGGACGACGCATGGATGCGGGACATCGGCCCCACCTTCGTCACCGACGGCGAGCGGCTGGCCGCCGTGGACTGGGTGTTCAACGGCTGGGGCGCCGCCGACTGGGCCCGCTGGGAGCACGACTCCGAGATCGCCCGCCAGGTCGCCGACCTCGCCGGCGTCCCCGTCCTCTCCAGCGAACTGGTCAACGAGGGCGGCGCCATCCACGTGGACGGCGAGGGCACCGTGCTGCTCACCGACACCGTCCAGCTCGGCCCCGAGCGCAACCCGCAGTGGAACCGCGAGCAGGTCGAAGCCGAGATCCACGCCAAGCTCGGCACCAGCAAGGCGATCTGGCTGCCCCGCGGCCTGACCGGCGACTACGGCATGTTCGGCACCCGCGGGCACATCGACATCGTCGCCGCCTTCGCCCGCCCCGGCACGGTCGTCACCCACACCCAGCCCGACCCGCGCCACCCCGACCACGAGCTGTGCAAGTCCAACGTCGAACTGCTCCGCCGGCAGACCGACGCCCAGGGCCGCCCGCTGGAGGTCGTCGAGATCCCCGCCCCCACCGTCCTCCAGGAGGACGGCGAGTGGGTCGACTACTCCTACATCAACCACTACCTGTGCAACGGCGCGGTGATCCTCTGCGCCTTCGACGACCCGCGCGACGAGGAGGCCGCCGCGATCTTCCGCCGCCTCTTCCCCGACCGCGAGGTCGTCCTGGTCGACGCCCGCGCCATCTTCGCGGCCGGGGGCGGCATCCACTGCATCACCCAGCAGCAGCCTCAAGTAGGCGTCTGACCCGCCCGCGCCGGGGCGGCCCCACCCCGGGCCGCCCCGGCGCGGGCGGGTCAGACGCCTACTTGAGGCTGC
>NZ_PVLV01000631.1 GCF_002982015.1 Streptomyces solincola | reverse complement strand
GGACCTTGTGGTCGACCCAGGGGAGGGCGGTCAGGTCGGTGGGTCCGGCCTGGCCGGAGTCCTGCTGGATGAGGTCGCGCAGGGTGCGGCCGGCCAGGTTGGCGGTGGCGACGCCGGAGCCGACGTAGCCGCCGGCCCAGCCGAGGCCGGTGGAGCGGTCGAGGGAGACCGTGGCGCACCAGTCGCGCGGGACGCCGAGGACGCCCGACCAGGCGTGTTCGATGCGGGTGCCGGCGAGGCGGGGGAAGAAGCGGATGAGGAGGTCGCGGAGGGCGAGCACGGTGGCCGGCTGCGTACGGCCGTCGTTGTCGGTGCGCGAGCCGTAGCGGTAGGGCACGCCCCGGCCGCCGATGGCGATCCGGTCGTCGGCGGTGCGCTGGGCGTACATGTAGGCGTGCGCCATGTCGCCGAGCGTCTCGCGGCCGTCCCAGCCGATCGCGTCCCACAGGGCGGGCGACAGCGGCTCGGTGACGATCATGGAGGAGTTCATCGGGAGCCAGGTCCGCTTGAGCCCCTTGAGGGTGGGGGTGAAGCCCTCGGTGCAGCGCAGGACGTACGGGGCGCGGACGGTGCCGTAGGGGGTGACGGCGTGCTTGGGCTTGATCTCGGTGACGGGCGTGGACTCGTGGATGGTGACGCCCAGGCGTTCGACGGCGGCGGAGAGGCCCTGGACCAGCTTGACGGGGTGGATGCGCGCGCCGTGCGGGGTCCAGCTCGACCCGACCGCGCCGGCGACGCGGACGCGCTCGGCCGTCTCGCGCGCCCCGAGCAGGAGCCGGTCGGTCTCGCCGAAGGCCAGCTCGACGGAGTGGAAGTCGCGCAGCCGGGCGAGTTGGGCCGGGGTGTACGCCACTTCGAGGACGCCGCCCTGGTGGACGTCGGCGTCGATGCCCTCCTCGGCGGCGACGGTGATCACCTCGCCGACGGTGTCGTTCATTGCCCGCTGGAGGCGCTGCGCGGCCTCGTGGCCGTGCGCCTTGGCGTACCGGGCGCGGCCGGCGATGCCGTTGTACAGCCAGCCGCCGTTGCGGCCGGAGGCCCCGTACCCGCAGAACGCCGCTTCCAGGACGGTGATGTTGAGGAAGGGGACGGCCTTCTTGAGGTAGTACGCCGTCCACAGGCCGGTGTAGCCGCCGCCGACGATGCAGACGTCGGCCGACGCGTCGCCGGGCAGCGGCTCCCTGGGCGCGGGCGCGCCCTGCTGCGCGTACCAGAACGATATGCCGCCGTTGACTGTGTTCATGCCGCCGTTGGCCGTGTCCATAAGGGGTCCTCGTGACGTGGGACGTACGTGAGGCGGCACGTTACTTCATGGTGCCGGAGACGGAGGGCGGGGGACTGGGTGGTGG
>NZ_PVLV01000630.1 GCF_002982015.1 Streptomyces solincola | reverse complement strand
AGATGTGTATAAGAGACAGGAACACCGGGGCGGGGGCGCCGCGCCAGGCGCCGGTGGAGAAGAAGTCGGCGGTCTCCTGGGCGGTGGGCCGCTCCTCGGGCCGCTTGGCCAGCATCGCCAGCAGCCTGCGCTCGAAGTCCGGGGTCAGCGGCACTCCGAGGGTGCTCGGCGGCACCGGGTCGGTGTCGATGTGCTGGTAGAGGATCGCGGTGGAGTTGTCGGCGTGGAACGGGGGACGGCCGGTCAGCAGCTGGTAGAGCACGCAGCCCAGCGAGTAGACGTCGGAGCCGGGGCCCGCCGGGCGGCCGAGCGCCCGCTCGGGGGCCAGGTAGAGGCTGGTGCCGACGATCTGCCCGGCGGTGGTCAGCGCGGCCGCCGGGTCGTCCACGAACCGGGCGATGCCGAAGTCGCCCAGCTTGACCGTGCCGTCGGCGTCGCTCAGCAGATTGCCCGGCTTGATGTCCCGGTGGACGATGCCCTGCCGGTGGGCCAGCGCCAGTCCGGCCGCGGTGTGCGCGGCGACCACGGCGACCCGCTCCGGCGGCAGCGCCCCCGCCCCGGCCAGCTCCTGGGCGAGGCTGTGCCCGGCGACGTACTCCATGACCAGGTAGAACCGGCCGTCCCAGGAGCCGAAGTCGAAGACCCCGACGACGTGCGGGTGGCTCAGCCGGGCGGCGGTCTGGCCCTCCAGCCGGAAGCGGGCCGCGGTCTGGGCGTCGGAGTCGTCGCCCAGCAGCAGCTTCAGTGCGACCGGGCGGCCCAGCACCTCGTCCGTGGCGTGCCACACCTCGCCCATCGCGCCCCGGCCGATGGCCGACTCCAACCGGTACCGATCCGCCACCAGCACCCTGTGCACCTACCCGCCTGAACCGACTGCTTGCGAACACTCCGGCGGATCGGCCGCGCCGCGAGGGGGCGTGGTGGGGGCGAGTCCGCTACGACGCTCAGCGTACCCACCTCCCGCGTCCGGTCCGGCGTCACCGTCGGTGTAGCGTCCGCCCGTTGGCCGCCCACGGACGCCAGGAGCCGCTGTGACCGTACGAGAGGACCTGACGCCCGCCGCCGGACGGCCGCTGCTGGGGGTGGTGGTCTGCGGCGCGGGCAACGCCGGCAAGGTCGGCACGCTGCTGCTCCAGGCCCGCAGGCGGGGCTGGGAGACGATGGTGATCGCCACGCCGGCGGGGCTCGGCTTCCTGGACCGGGCGGCGGTCGAGGCGGCGACCGGGCGGCCGGTGCGGTCGGCCTGGCGGCTGCCGGGCGAGGAGCGCCCGCCGCGCGACCCGGACGCCCTCGCGGTCGCCCCGGCCACCTTCAACACGGTCAACAAGTGGGCCGCCGGCATCGCCGACACCCTCGCCCTGGGCGTCCTGTGCGGGGCGTACGGCAAGGGGCTGCCCACCGCCGTCCTGCCCGCCGTCGGCCCGGACCTGGCCGCCCACCCCGCGTACGCCCGGAGCCTGGAGGCGCTGCGCACGATGGGCGTGCTGGTGGGCGGCGGGGCCGCCTTCCGGTGGGGGGAGGCGCTGGACCTGCTGGAGCCGGCCCGGGTCCGGCTCGGCGGCGGGAGACCGTAGCGGCCGGGGCGGCGCTCAGCGGGGGACCAGCACGACCTCGGTGGCCTTGACGGCGGCGTGCACCGGGGCGCCGTCGGTCAGGGAGAGCTCGGCGGCGGCGGCCGGGGTGACCTCGGCGACCAGGTCGGGGGCGTCGGCACAGGCGATGAGCACGCGCAGCCGGGAGCCGACGGCGGTGATCTCGCGGACGGTGCCGGTCCAGACGTTGCGCGGGCTGCCGGTGGGCGGTTCGCGGTGCAGGGAGACGGCCTCGGGGGCGATGATCGCGAGGGCTTCCGCGCCGGGGGCGACGGGGTCCGCGGCGACCACGGCGGCCCCGCCGGGCACGGCCAGGCCGTCGGCGGTGGTGGTGCCGGGCCAGGCGTTGCGGCCCAGCATCCGGGCCACCCAGGCCGAGCGGGGGTGGCGGGTGACCTCGGCGGGCGCGGCGTCCTGCACGGCCCGGCCGTCCTCCAGGACCAGCACCCGGTCGGCGAGCGAGACGGCCTCGACCGGGTCGTGGGTGACGATCAGGCAGACCCCGCCGAAGCCGTCGAGGTGGCGGCGCAGGGTGTGCCGGACACGGGCCCGGGTGGTCTGGTCGAGCGCGGCCAGCGGCTCGTCGAGGAGGAGCAGGCGGGGGGGGGGGGGCCGGGGCCCGGGCCGTGGGGCGCCCGGGGGCGCGTGGGCGCGGGAAAAGGGGGGGGGGGGGGGGGGGGGGGGGGCCCGCCCCGCGGCCGGGCCCCCCCCGCCTGGGGGGGGGCCCGGGCCCC
>NZ_PVLV01000062.1 GCF_002982015.1 Streptomyces solincola | reverse complement strand
GTGCGACCGCGCCGCCGACCTGGAGGGTGGTGGAGGCCATGCCCGAGGCGACGCCCTGGTCCCCGGCGGCCACGCCGGTGGCGGCGACGATCCACATGCCGGTCCAGACGGCGCCCTGACCGAGTCCGAGCAGGACGATGCCGGGCAGCAGCAGCGGGTAGGGGCCGGAGGCGGTGAGCGCCGGCACGAGGGCGGCGGCTCCCGCCGCGCCCAGCAGCAGGCCGCCGGCGACCACGCGGTGCGCGCCCGCCCGGACGACCGCGCGGCCGCCCACGTGGGTGCCCAGCGCCGTCACCACGGCCGGCACGAGGAACGCCAGGCCGGTCGCAAGGGCGCTGTAGTCGCGCACGTTGCGGAAGTAGAGCGTCATGAAGTAGGGCAGCGCGCCGAAGCCCGCGCCGTACAGGGCGGTGAGGCCCATCGCGGTGACCAGCCCCCGGTGCGCGATCAGGCGTCCCGGCACCAGCGGGTCGCGGGAGCGGGCCTCGACGACCGCGAAGACGGCCAGCAGGACGACCGAGAGGGCCGCGCCGGTCAGCACCGGGCCGCTGCCCCATCCGGCTTGCGGGGCACGGACCAGCAGGTACACCAGGACGGTGGTCCCGCCGGTGGCCGCCAGCGCGCCGGTGACGTCGAACCGACGCGCGCCGGCGCGCGGGCCGTCCGCCGGGAAGACGCCCAGGCCCGCCCACGCGAGTGCCGCGGCGACGGGGACGTTGACGAAGAAGACCGACCGCCAGCCGAACGCCTCGACCAGCACGCCGCCGAGCAGCGATCCGCAGCACAGGCCGGCGGCCCCGGCGGCGCCCCAGACCGCCAGCGCCCGGTTTCGCGCGGGCCCCTCCTCGTACAGCGTGCTGATCAGGGACAGCGTCGCCGGGAACAGCAGCGAACCGCCGATGCCCTGTACCGCGCGGACGGCGATCAGGACGCCCGCCGACTCCGTCAGACCGCCCACGAGGGACGATCCCGCGTACAGGAGTGCGGCGGCGACGAAGACGCGGCGCCGACCCAGCAGGTCGGCCGTCCGGCCGCCCAGCAGCAGGAAGCCGCCTGTGGTGACGACGTAGGCGCTGACCACCCACTGGAGGTCGTGCGGCGAGAAGCCGAGGCCGGCCCCTATGTCGGGGAGGGCGACGTGGACGATGCTGTGGTCGAGCGCGATGACCAGTTGGGCCAGCGCCAGGACGAGCAGGGACGTTCGTGCCCGCACCGTTCGTCATCCTCCTCGTTGATGGGGTGTTACTCGGTGGCCGCCCGTCGGTTTCCGGGCAGCCCGGATCTGCGGCCCCCGTGCGCTGCCGGTGGCCGGGCGTGGCCGCGGTGGGTGGTCAGTCGCCCATGAGGCGTCTGACCTCGGTGATGAGCACGGTGAGCGCGCTGCGTTCCGGAAGGGTCGTGGCGGGGTGCCAGAGGTCCACCAGGAGACACGTCCGCGGACGCCGGCTCCCGTTGCGCGCCTCGTGCTCGAAGGAGTAGTCGAAGAGGAGGCACTCCCCCTCCACCCAACTGCGGGTCTCACCGGCCACTGTGATGGCGCAACCCTCCGGGATGTCGACGGCGAGATGCAGATTGATGCTGAAGTTCCACAGATCGCAGTGCGGGGAGATGACCGCTCCCGGCAGCAGGGTGGAGAAATGGGATTCCAGGAGAGGGCATATCAGGCCCGGCCGGACCGCGAAGTCCTCGAGCACCCCGTAGGCGGTGGGCGCCAGGGCCGCCGCTTCCTCGACCAGGGCACCGCCCCGGTAGAGGTGGAGGGCTTTCCAGTCCTGCTGGCGGGTCAGGTAGTGCTCGTAGTCCGAGAACGCCTGACGGTGTCCGTCCCAAGCCGCGGTCGACTCCTTCCTGATCAAAGGGTGGGCGGCCTCCAGGGCCCGCACGAGGGGGATCAGTTCGGGATGACCGTGGGGGTCGTGCCACGGGGACGTGGAAAGCCCCGGCAGGATCCACTTGGCTCCCCGCTGGAGCGGGTGCCGCGGGCCCCCTCCCCCGGGCTCCAGCATGAGTTCCACACGCCGGAGGGATTCCGCGCCGTACTCGGCCCGGATCGCCGCGAAGGCGTTCTCGATCTCCGGCGTCATACGCGTTCCTTCCGGCTCCCGCACCGTCCTGGCGGTATTTCCGCAACGGTGTCGCTCCAGGAGTCGAACGGGTGGTCCGATGAGTTCCCGGGAATGCGTCCGGATTCCGGCGGGCACGAGGTCGGGCGCCTTCCGTCGGCTCCGGGCCCGCGCACCGTGGGGCGGCCGCGGTCCGGCACGGTGGTGGCGCACGCGGGCCACCGGGGGCCCCGCCAGGCCGACGGCGCGCCACGGGAAGCCGGCCGCCCCGGCGTTCGGCCATGCGGCGCCCCGGGCCGGGCACAGGCGTCGCGACGCGCGTCGGGCGGGGCGGCGCGAGGGCGCGGTGCGACGCGCTCCTCGGTCCAGGGCGGCCCGCTCGGCCGCCCCGTGCTCCGGCGCGACCGCCGCTCCACCCGGCGGCGGACGCGGCGACGAGGAGCGAGTCCGGCGGCACGCGGCGGCCCGGGGCGTTCGCACATGCGGGACACGGCCACAGGTGGCGGTACGCGGGGGCGCGGCCCGTACGCCGCCGGTACGCGGGGGCACGGCACACAGCCGGGCACGCCCGTAGGTACGTCCGCGGTACGCCGGGCACTTCCCCCCGCTCGACCACCCGTAGCCCGCGATCCGCGCGACTCGGCCCGCGGATCGGCGGTACGCCGGACACCACGCGTACGGCCTGGAGGGGCTTCGGGCGCCCTCCACGGACGCGGGGCGGGCGCGAGCGGCCGGTCTTGAGGTGCGGTCGGCCGCGGGGCAGGTCAGGGCAGGCTCATCCTCGCGGACCGCGACGACCGGCAGACCGCCGCCGAGCAGTGCCAGCCGCTCGGCCTCCCGGGTTCGAGCAGGGCGTCGCGCTGACCGGGCTCCTCGCCCAGCTCGCGTCGGAGCGCCGCGAGGTGTTCGTCCTCACCCAGCTTCTCGGCCTGGGATACGCCGGGACGGCCGCGGCCGTCGACTGCCCCGTCGGTACCGTCCGCTCCCGCGCGGCCCGCGCCCGCCGCGACCTCGTCGCCCTGCTGACGGACGGCGAGCCGGCGGCGGTCCCGCCCGACCGGCGACCGGCCACCCGCGCCGGGGGCGGCAGCGACCGCACCCGACGGGGCCGCGTACTCGTGCCGGCCGGATGACCGCGGGCCGAGGCCCCGCCGAGACCGGTCGGCGGGGCCTCATGCCGCCGTGTCGCGGGCGGGCGCGCCCGCGGCAGCCGCCGGTGCCGCCTGCGCAGACGGCGCCGCGTGCCTCACGCGTGAGCCGCCGGAAGCTCGTCGACGATGTTCAGGTCCGGTCCCGCGAAGCCGCCGCTGGTGTGCGCCATGGAGGGACTGCGGTCGGAGCAGATGTACAGGGTCACGAAGTGGGCGTGGCTGCACCACTCGTCGAGGTCCTCGACGTCGTCCGTGCAGCGCAGACAGCTCTCGCCCACCTCCTTGCTGACCGGCAGCAGGTGGTGCGGCCGCTGGCGCCACAGGTAGAGGCCGTACGTCACGACGCCGAGCACACCGTCCTCCCGTCGCTTCGGAACGGTGAGGGAGGAGACCTTGGGCAGCCCCAGTCCGCGCAGACCATAGGTCCGCGGGCCGGTGTAGGAGATTGCCGCGCTCTGGCCTTGGAAATGGGGTTCGGAATACAGGACGGCGTACAGCACGTGAACTCCCTGGCGGTGCGCGGCGCGATATCCAGCGCCTAATCCTGACGGTGATTGCGCTGTTGCGTTCAGTTGTTTCGCGAGCCGCCACGGGCTGCGCGCCACGAGGGCCCGGCCTTGAAAGGCTACGCCCCGGCGCATGGGCCTGCAAACCGTCGTCGCCCAGCCCCCGCAGGCCGTTCGCCATGCGGTCGCCATCCCGTCCGAGTACGCTGAGGGAGCGGAGCACGGCCTCTCGCGTCGGATTATCGCGAACCGCTTCGAAGAAGAAACCAGGAACATGATGGATAAACTCGGCCACTGGACTCTTCGCACATCCCAGGATGTTGAGATCGAGGTTTCGGAAACGCCGCGACTTCTCGATCCGGCTAATCCCAGACTTGCCCAGATTCCCGGTGGCGGGGAGGAATCGGGCACACGGCTCGTCATCGTCGATGAGCATGTGGAGGAGATATTCGGTCAGCGGATCCGGGAGTACTTCTCCACTCGCGGCGCCCAGGTCAGCTATCTCACCCTTCCGGCCGGCGACGAGCACAAGACGATCGACAACGTGCTCAGGATCGCCAGCAGGTTCAACGAGATCGGCACCGAACGGACCGGGACCCCGCCGATCGTCATGGGGGGCGGAGTCGTGCAGGACGTGGCCGGGTTGGCGGCGACCCTGTACCGGCGCGGCATTCCCTATGTGCGTGTCCCCACGACTCTCCTCGGCCAGATCGATGGCAGCGTCTCGGCCAAGAACGGCGTCAACTTCGAGGGGTTCCGCAACAGACTGGGCACCTTCAACCCCCCGCCCGTCACCCTGATCGACCGCACCCTCATCGCCAGCCTCCCCGAGCGGCAGGTCCAGAGCGGCCTGGGTGAGGCCCTGAAGATGGCCCTCATCAAGGACGCCGAACTCTTCCGCCTGCTGGAGGAGTACGGGCCCGACCTGGTCTCGGAGCGGCTCCAGGACACCGGGCCGCGCACCAGCGGCCCCGAGGCCGGCCGGCAGGTCATGCACCGCGCCATCACGGGGATGGCCGAGGAACTGGAGAAGAACCTCTGGGAGCGGGATCTGCTGCGCATCGTGGACTACGGGCACACCTTCTCACCGGCCGTGGAGATGCGGGCCCTGCCCGACCTGCTGCACGGGGAGGCGGTGGCGATGGGCTGCCTGTTCTGCGCTGTCATCTCCGCGCACCGGGGCTTGCTCTCCCAGGAGGACCTCGACCGGATCGTCGGCTGCGTCCGCCGCATGGGACTCCACCCCAGCCATCCGATGTTCTCCGACGTGGCGCTGCTGCGGAAGGGGCTCGCCGACACCGTCCGTCACCGCGGCGGAGCGCAGCATCTCACCCTCCTGACAGATATCGGGCAGACCGTGTTCGTCGAGGACCTCACCGACAGCGAGATCGACGGCGCCGCGCACTGGATGGGGGCGCTGTAGATGAGCGCGGCCGTGCCGACCGTCAGCCTCCGCCCGGAAGTCGACATGCCGCAGATCGGCCTCGGCACCTGGATGATGGACGACGGGACGGCGGCACGCCTGATCCCCGAGGCGGCGGCGGCCGGCTATCGCCTCGTCGACACCGCGGCCCGGTACGGCAACGAAGCGGGGGTCGGGCAGGGCATCAGGTCGTCCGGGATACCGCGCGAGCAGTTCTTCGTCACCTCCAAGCTCACCGGTCGGGACCACGGTCACGACAAAGCCTTGGCCGGGTACCGCACGAGCCTGGAGACGACGGGGCTGGACTACCTCGATCTGTTCATGATCCATTGGCCCATGCCCAGGATCGGCCTCTACGTCGAGACGTGGCAGGCCCTGTGCGCCCTGCGCGGCGAAGGCCGGGTGAGAGCCGTCGGCGTGTCCAACTTCCTGCCGGCGCATCTCGACCGTCTGGCGCAGGAGAGCGGCGTGTGGCCCGATGTCGACCAGATCCAGCTCAACCCCCGGATCCCGCACCGCGAGTGGCGTGAGTACGCCCAGCAGCGCGGCGTCACCGTCCAGTCCTGGAGTCCGCTCGGCAAAGGGGGTTCACTCCTCCAGGAGCCCGTGGTGACATCTCTGGCGGCGGCCCACGGGAAGTCCCCCGCCCAGGTCGTCCTGCGCTGGCACATCCAACTGGGCCTGGTCCCGATCCCCAAGAGCAGTCATCCAGACCGGTTGGCCGAGAACATCGACATCTTCGACTTCCGGCTCTCCGGCGAGGAAGTCACCGCCATGACCACGCTGGCGGGAGGGGAAGAGCCCATGGACCCGGAGACCTTCGAGCAGGACCTGGCCGGGTCGTGGCAGCGCTGAACGCCCCGGACGTGCCGACGTACCTGCCGCCACGGGAGCTGCGCACGAAGCTGGTCGCCGTCGCGGCCTCCACCGGTGCCCTCTTCGGATTCTCCATCGCCGCCGTCAACCAGACCCTCGAACAGATCCGGGCGGAGTTCGGGCTGTCCAGCCTGGACAAGGGGATCGTGGTGAGCTCCCTCGTCGTCGGAGCGCTGGCGGGCTGCGTGTGCGCCAGCGCGCTGACCGACCGGCTGGGCCAGCGACTCATCCTGTGCTGGGCCGGGGTGCTCGGAACGGCTGCCTCGGTGGTGGGAGCCGTGTCTCCGGACGAGGCCGTCCTGTCCCTCGCCCGGTTCCTTGTCGGCTTCGCCGTCGGCGTCACGTCGGCGGTGTCCCCCATGCTGCTCGCCGAGCTGGCCACGGCCCACCGGCGCGGGTCCCTGGTCACCCTGTACCAGCTCTCCCTGACGGTGGGAGTGCTCATCGCCCTCGTGCTGGGGCTCGTGGCGAGCGCGCAAGGAGAGTGGCGGTTGATGTTCGCCGCCAACGGCGTCCCCGCCCTCGTGCAAGCCGTCGCCGTGCTCCTTCTGCCGCCGGCTCCCGGGGACCTCGTCGCGCGCGGCCGACAGCAGGACGCCATGGCGGTACTGCGTGCGACGCGCGGGCCGGTCGAGGCGGCCCAGGTCCTGGAGGACTTCGGAGCGTTCCAGTCGAGCCGGGCGGGCAGCCTGCTGCGCGGCCTGGTCCGCCCGGAGACCCGGGTCCCCGTCGCCATCGCCCTCGGGGCCGCGTTGATGAACGCGCTGGTCGGCATCGGCGCCGTCGTCTACTACTCGACGCTCGTCTTCGCCTCGGCCGGGGTCGGAGGTCAGCTCGGCGCCGAGGTCGCGACCTTGTCGATCGGAGTCATGAACGTCGTGGCGTCGGTGGCCGCGCTCACCCTCATCTCGCGGTTCGGCCGCCGGCCGCTGCTGGCGGTCGGCCTGTCCGGGATCTCGGGCTCGTTGTGCGTCGCCGCGTTCGGCCTGATCGCGGGGGGCGGTTCGGTCTCCGGTCCTCTCACGATCGGAGCCGTGCTGGTGTTCATCGCCTGCTTCGCCTTCTCCGCCGGCCCGCTGGCCTGGCTGATCATGGCGGAGGTGACGCCGAGGGAGATCCGGGCCGGGGTGGCCGGGACGGCGCTCGCCCTGAACTGGGCCGCCAACCTGCTCGTCGCACTGCTCTTCCCCGTCATCGTGGGAACTCCCGGCTCACCGACCAGAGTGGGGGTCGTCTTCCTCGTCTTCGCGGCGTTCTCGGTGGTGTTCCTGGTGGCGTTCCGCCGCTATGTGCCCGAGACGAAGGACCGCAGTCTCGCGGAGCTTCAGAACGCCTTCCGTGAGAGAGGAGGCAGGAGCACCGGACCGAGCTGAAGTGCAGCGGGACCACGCGAGATCCACCATCGGGGGTGGACTTCACCGGTCAACCCATCCAAGCGCGACCGTTGGGAATTCGCCATGAAACTCGGTGTGTACACCGCGTGCCTGCACGACAAGGGTCTCTCGGAGTGCTTGCAGGTCGTGAACGAGCTGGGCCTGACGAGCATCGAGGTCAACGCGGGCGGGTTCATGCCGGCACCGCACATCCCCGTGGACGCCCTGCTGGCCAGTGGGCGGGTGCGCCGCGACTACCTTGCCGAGATCGCTGACGCCGGCGTGGAACTCACCGCGCTGAACGTCAACTGCAACCCCCTGCATCCCGATCTCGCCGTGGCCGGCACGTACGTCGAGGACCTGCACAACGCGATCACCCTGGCCGGTCGGCTCGGCGTCCGGAACGTCGTGACGATGTCCGGGCTGCCCGGCGCACACCCCGGCTGCCAGGCCCCGACGTGGATGGTGCAGCCGTGGCACAGCGCCGCCACCGACGTGCTCCGGTACCAGTGGGACGAGGTCGCCGTCCCCTTCTGGCGGGACATCGAACTCCGGGCACGGCAGGCCGATGTGAGGGTGTGCATCGAGATGCACCCGCACAACCTCGTCTACAACCCGGCCACGCTGATGCGCCTGGTCGAGCGCACCGACTCGACGCGCATCGGTGCGGAGATGGACCCCAGCCACCTCTTCTGGCAGGGCATGGAACCCCTCACCGCCATCGAGTACCTCGGCGACCGCGTCTTCAACGCCGCCGCCAAGGACACCCGGATCAACGACGACAGCCGTGCCCTGAACGGGGTGCTGGACGACCGCTTCACCACGCCCGACCCCGACGCCCCCGACACGGTGGGCCTGGGAGGGCGCTATGTCCTCAACCGTTTCCCGGAGCAGCCTCCCTGGCAGTTCGTGGCGGTCGGTCGCGCCCACGGCACCGAGTACTGGAACGCCTTCCTGAGGGCTCTGCACCAGGTCAACCCGTCCATCGCGGTCAACATCGAGCACGAGGACGACGAGCTCGACAGCATGGAGGGGCTGAGAGTGGCCGCCGACCAGCTCCACGCCGCGGCAGACGGGCTCGTGGCCCGCTGACCCGGCACGCCGAGCAGGCAAGGAGCCGACTCGTGACCACATCCGTCGGGCGGCCGGCGCCGCCGGTCGGCTTCGAAGGCGGGGCCGGGCCGTGAGCACGGTTCCCCTCGAGGACTACGCGTTGTTGTCGGACTGCCGCTCGACCGCTCTGGTGTCGACCGCCGGATCGGTGGAGTGGTTGTGCCTGCCCCGGTTCGACAGCCCGGCGGTCTTCGGGAGACTGCTCGACGGTGGCGCGGGGCACTGGTCGATCCGCCCGGACGGACCCTGCGACGTCGAGCGCCGCTACCGCGACGACACGTTGGTGCTGGAGACCACCTTCCGGACCCGGACCGGAACGGTGGTACTGGTGGACGCCCTGGCCCTGGGCAGGAGGGAACGCGGGCACGCCCTGGGCGCGTCGTCACCGGGCGTCCTGCTGCGGCAGGTCACCTGCACCTCCGGCACGGCGACGGTCGAGGTCGGTTACGCGCCCCGCCCCGAGTTCGGTCTGGTCCACCCGGTGATGTCTGTCCTGCGGGGCGGCGTCGCCGCCGTCGGCGGCTCCTACCGCCTCGTCCTCTCCGCCCCGCCCGGTCTGCGGATGCGCGCCTCCACCGCCTACGGCCACTTCTCGCTGCGGGAGGGGGAGCGGATCAGCTTCGCGCTTCAGGACGCGTCACCCTGGGCGGGCGCGGAACCGGCGCCGTGGCACCGGGCGAGGATCCGGCACCGTCTGGACGACACCGTCAGGGCGTGGCGTTCCTGGACCCGCCTGCACCAGAGTTACAGCGGCCCGTGGGAGGACCGGGTCAACCACAGCCGCCGCGTCCTCCAGGCGCTGACCTTCACCCCGACGGGTGCCATCGTGGCGGCGCCCACCACCTCGCTGCCCGAGAGCGTGGGCGGAGGCCGCAACTGGGACTACCGCTTCACCTGGGTCCGCGACGCCAGTTTCACCCTCCAGGCCCTGTCCACCGCCGACTGCCAGAGCGAACAGGCAGCGTACTTCGACTTCCTCGTGCAGGCCGCGGCCACTCAGTTGGAGCGCGGGGTGGACTTGCAGATCATGTACGGGATCGGAGGCGAACGGGACCTGACGGAACGCGTCCTGCCGCACCTCGGCGGCTGGCGGGACAGCAGGCCGGTGCGCACCGGCAACGACGCGTGGCGCCAGCGGCAGCTCGACGTGTACGGCGAGTTGCTCGACGCGGCCCGCCAGACCCTCCCGCACGGGCACTGGTTCAGTCCTCCCGCCCGCAAGTTCCTCCTTCAGGCGGCCGAGGCCGCGGCCTCGCGCTGGCACGAACCCGACCAGGGGATCTGGGAGGTCCGCGGACCGCACCAGCACTTCCTCCACTCTAAGGTGATGTGCTGGGTGGCCCTCGACCGCGCCATCGACCTCGCTCACGTCCTCGGGGCGACTGCCGATCGCGTCGCCGTCTGGCGGAAGGTCCGCGAGGACATCCGGACGGCCATCGAGGCCAGGGGGTGGAACCCGCACGTGGGCGCGTACACGCAGTCGTTCGGCAGCGGTGAACTCGACGCATCGGCGCTCACCCTGCCGCTCGTCGGCTACCTGCCCGGCGACCACCCGCGCATCCGCTCCACGGTGACGGCGATCGCCACACACCTCACGGACGGGCGGGGACAGGTGCGCCGCTACCTCCGCGACGACTTCGCCTCCACCGAGGGCGCGTTCCTGCTCTGCACCTTCTGGCTCGCCCACGCCCTGGCTCTCACCGGTGACGTGGAACGCGCCCGTGAGGTGTTCCAGAACGCCCTGCGCTGCGCCAACGACGTCGGTCTGCTCCCCGAGGAGTCCTCGTCGGTCACCGGCGAGGCACTGGGCAACTTTCCGCAGGCTCTCAGCCACATCGGCCTGATCAACGCCGCGAAGGCGATCCGGGAGGCCGAGCAGCGAGCGGCCTGACACCGGCGAAGTGTACGGGGCGGGGCGGCCGCTCAGGGGATGATGGTGGGGATGACCCCTCCGTCGACGCGCAGTGCGGCCGCGGTGGTGGCCGCGGAGGCGTCGGACCCGACGTAGTGGACCAGGTTGGCCACCTCGCTGGGCAGCGCGAACCGCCGCAGCAGGGACGTCGGCCGGTAGGACGTGAAGTACTCGTGCTCGGCCTCCTCGAAGGTGAGGCCGCTGTAGGCGTTGGCGATGAAGTCCTCGGCGCCGGGCGTCCGCGTCGGGCCCGGCAGTACGCAGTTGACCGTGACACCAGAGCCGGCCACCGCCATCGCGAACCCTCGCGACACGGCGAGCTGCGCGGCCTTCGTCATGCCGTAGTGGATCATCTCGCGAGGGGTGAACACGCCGCTCTCGCTGCTGATGAACACCACGCGTCCCCAGCCGCGTTCAGCCATGCGGGGGGCGTAGTGCCGGGTGAGGCGCACTCCGCTCAGTACATTGACCTCGAACAGCCGGCGCCATGCGTCGTCACTGATGTCGAACGCGTCGGTCTCCACGTAGACGCCCGCGTTGTTGACGAGCACGTCGACGTCGGGGAATCTTCCGATCACGGCTTCCGTGCCCTCGTCGGTGGAGACGTCACCGGGCACGGAGCGGATCTCGCCCCGCACGTCGCCGAGTTCGCCGCGGATGCGCTCGACGGCCGCGGACGTCCGCTCCTCGTCACGACCGTTGACGCCGACCAGGTGGCCGTCGCGGGCGAAGGCCGCGACGATGGCCTCACCGATTCCCGACGTGGATCCCGTGACCAGGACGTTCCGCGTGACTGCCATGACTACTCCGTGGGTTGTGCCTCACCGACCATCGCGCGGACCGCTTTCAGGGCCATGGCGACACTGGTGAGAGTCGGGTTGGACGCTGTGGCGGTGGGGATCAGTCCGTTGCCGCCGAGGAAGAGGTTCTCGAACCCCCACACGCGGGAGTCGGTGTCCACGACGCTCACCTCGGGGTCGGTGCCCATCCGCACCGTTCCCGCGATGTGCAGGGGGAGTCCGGGGGTGGGGAAACGGGGCTCCGCGCCGGGGAGGAATCCTCCGATGGCCAGAGCCGCCCGTACCATCTCGGCCATCATCGCGTGCTGGCGAGCGGCGTCCTCGGGACTGAAGGTGAAGTCGAACGTGGGTTGCGGCATGTCGTGCACGTCCGTGTAGCGGTCGGAGAACGTCACCCTGTTGTCCGGCCTCGGGTCGACCAGTCCGAACCATCGCAGGTCGACGATGAGCCTGCCGTCGACGTGCGGCGGTATGTCTCCGTAGTGGAACGAGTCGCGGTTGATCTGGGCGTGCCAGGGGCGACCCTCCGTGACGGGGATCCACACGTTGGGGTCCGGGTCCCCCACCGGCACGGGAAGCACGTCGTCCGGGTAGACCGCCCGGTGCCGTTCGATCGAAGGGGCGAAGCGCTCGTCGGCGCCCGCGCGTTCGACCAGCTTCTGCAACAGGATCACCTGGCAGAACGCGGTGGGGTGCTCGGTGATGTAGCGGCCGAGCGCGTCGGGGCGGATGCCCGAGGCCCACAGCAGTTGCGCGGTGAGCACGGCGCCCGCCGCCACGACGTACTGGTCGGCGACCACTCTCACCGTGCGGCTCTCGTTCAGGTCGCGCGCCTCGACCCAGGCGATGCGGGAGCCGGTGCTGTCGGGGACCAGTCGGGTGCACAGGTGCTGAGGGAGCAGGGTGAACCGGTCGGACCCGCCGTCGGCCAGGTCGCCGAACACGGTGTCGGCGCCGGTCCAGTGGACCATCCTCGGCTCGTCCGTGCGCCGCCGTGCCGCGAGCGGAAGGCTCTGCACCTCGTAGCCGGGCGGCAGTTCGGAGAACTCGTCGCGCAGGGCGTCGATGAGCAGCTGCTGCCGGAGCGATGCGTCGAACTCGTGCCTGCTGACCCCCAGGAGCTCTTCGCCGGCGGTGTAGTAGCGGTCCCAGTCGGCCGGGGAGATCCCGTGGTACCGCTCCACCGTGGGGTGGTGCCTGGGCGAGGCGCACGTCCAGTGCGTGGCCATTCCCCCCACCGCGAAGCAGGCCGACTCGGCGGGGATATTGCGATAGGGGTCCTGGTCGGGATTCTCGGCATTGCGCGCGCTGCTGCGATTCGTTCCCAGTTCCGGATACGCCGACGGGTCCACGGCGAGTTCCGGACGGGCGCTCGTCGGGACGGAGAGCAGATGGAGGTGGCCGCGGATGACGGGGGCGAAGAGATTCGGATCGCGTTGGTAGATGTACGCGTTCTTGAGGTTCTGGCCGAGCCGGGCCGACAACTGCGTGCCGGCCTCCAGCATGGTCACGCTTTTCCCCGCGTCCACCATCTTGCGGGCGAACGTGGCTCCGATCGGTCCGGAACCCACGATCAGCACATCGCTGCGATAATCTCGGTCCGCCATGGCGCCTCGCCGGATCAGTAGGGTTCCACGCGTTGTCCCGACAGCCCCCGCATGTCCGCGATCCTATGGCAGTCACCGGCCCGTCGCACGTCGGGAGCGCGAAGTGCGCCGACCGTCCAGGGCCCCGTCCCGCCGCGCGCACGCCACTCGGTCGGAGTACCGTGGAACAGGGTGGTCTCGACGAGCCGCACGAGGGGAACAGCGCTATGCCCCAGCCGCAGAACATTCACCACGTGGGCGTCCTGGTGGAGAATCTCGAGGATGCCATCAGGAAGTGGTCGCTCGGCACGGGCTACACGTTCAGTGAGATCGGACGGTACCGGACGGAATTCTACTCCGACCACAGCAACCCCCGGCCGCACCACCATGATGCGCGCATCTCCTTCTCCAAGGAGGGGCCGCCGCACATCGAGTTGATGGAGTTTCACGGCGCGGGGACGCATTCAGCCGCCCAGGGTGAGGGGATCCACCACCTCGGCTTCATGGACCATCCCCGGGTGGAGGGGGTGAAGACGGACCTCGAAGCGGCTGGGATGCGTTCCGACGGAGTGGCTACGGACGAATCGGGTGCGATTCTTCTCTGGTTCACCGAGAAGAGCGATCTGCACGGGATACGGCTGGAGTTCGTCAGTCCCGTGCCGCAGCCGATCGTGATGGACGACGGGAGCCCCGCCTACCGCGACGCCCGCGGGTTCCCCAGTCTGTGGCCGCCGGAGCCGGACACCGTCTAGGCCTGGACCGGGGGGCGTGGCGAAGGAGCAGTCGTGGAGACCACAGGTGCGAACGTCTGGGTGGCGCCGAACCGGTTGGAGTGGATGACCCTGCCCGTCCCCTCACCTCCGCCCGGCGGAACGCTGCTCGAGGTGACCGCCAACGGGATATGCGGCACGGACCTACACTTCCTGCGGCAGGCGCCCACCACTCCGCTGGTGCTCGGGCACGAGATCGTGGGGCGCATCGTCGCCTTCGACGAGGTCCACCCCCGGCGCGACTACGACGGCGTCCCCCTGCGGGAGGGCGACACGGTGGCCCTCTTCCCGTGGCTGCCGTGCGGCCGATGCTGGGGCTGCCGCCGGTTCGGCCCGGGTGCCACCACCTGCACCGAAGGCTTCGTCTACGGCATTCCCCCCGACTTCCTGGGCCTGCCTCCGCTCCAGGGCGACAGCCCGTCCCTGACCGGTGGTTACGGTGAACACCTGGCGGCGAGGGACGGCACGTGCATGTGGCGCGTCCCTCCCGACATGCCGGCCCCGGTCGCCTCCCTGCTGGACCCCCTCGCCGTCGCCGTGCGCGCTGTCGACGTGACCCGTACGGCCGCCGGCACCTGGGACGAGGTCCTCACCCCCGACGCCACCGCCGTCGTGCTGGGGGCCGGCGGCATCGGCCTGCTCACGGCGCTGGTGCTGCGGGAGTACGGCGTGGGCACGGTCGTGGTGAGCGGGTCCCGCCCCCGGCGGCTGGCGGCGGCGCGGCTCGTCGGAGCGGACCTCGTTCTCGACATCCACGAGCAGCGGGCCGCCGACCGCGTCGCCCGCGTGCAGGACCTCACCCACGGGCGGGGGGCGGACCTCGTCATCGACGCGAGCAACAGTCCCGCGGCCCTCACCGAGGCCCTGAAGATGGTGCGCCGGCTCGGCACCGTGGTGGAGGTGGGAAACGTCGTCGCGAGCGACACGACGGTCCCGGTCGCTCCGGCGACGGACGTCTGCCGGCGCAACGTCCGGTTGCTCGGAGTCAGTTTCGACCCTCCCCGGTCCTTCTCCGAGGGCATGGCGCTGCTCAAGAGGAAGCGCCTTCCCTTCGAGGAGCTGATCACCCGGACCTATCCGTTCGACCACGTGCGGTCGGCGGTCGACGACCTCGCCGGGGACGTGGTGAAGGTGGTTCTCGCGAAGACGCCGTAGGAGAGGCCGGGGTGGGAGGGAGAGGCCGGCATGACGACGAACGCCACCAACTGGAGCGGCACCGTCCGCTTCGGAGCGCGGCAGGTGCACCAGCCCACCTCGGTCGCACAGCTTCAGGAGATCGTGGCCGGCGCCACCCGGGTACGGGCGCTGGGTACCGGCCACTCCTTCAGCCCCGTCGCCGACACCCGGGGGGACATGGTGCGCCTCGACGCACTTCCCGAACGCTGCGACGTGTCCGCGGACGGGACGCGGGCACGGGTGTCCGCCGCCCTCACCTACGGCGAACTGGCCCCCCGGCTGCACCGGTCGGGTCGGGCTCTGCCCAACCTGGGGTCGTTGCCGCACATCTGCGTCGCGGGGGCCTGCGCCACCGGAACCCACGGGTCCGGCAACCGGTGCCGGTGCATCGCGGCGGGCGTCCGCTCGCTGATCGCCGTCACCCCGGACGGCACACCGGTGACCTTCGACCGGGGTGACGCCGCGTTCGGCGGCGCTGTGGTCTCCCTCGGGTCGCTCGGCATCGTGACCGAGCTGACCCTGGATCTGGTTCCGGCCTTCGACGTCGAGCAGTACGTCTTCGAAGAGGTGCCGTGGGAGGTCCTCGTCGAACGGCTGGGCCAGGTCATGGCCTGCGCCTACAGCGTCAGCGCCTTCACCACCCCCGGTGGCCCCGCCGACCTCTGGGTCAAGCGGCGAGTCCAGGACGATCCACCGGACCTCGGCGGTACCGGTGCCCGTCCGGCCACCGCCCAGCGCCATCCGGTCGCCGCGATGTCGGCGGTCAACTGCACTCCGCAGCTGGGCGAGCCGGGTCCCTGGCACGAGCGGTTGCCGCACTTCCGCGCGGAGTTCACCCCCGCCACGGGCCATGAGATCCAGTCCGAGTACCTCGTCGCGGCGGCAGACGGCCCGAAGGCCTTGGAGGCCCTGGTTCCGCTCCGGGACCGCCTCGCGCCGCTGCTGCAGATCGTCGAGATCCGCACCGTCGCGGCCGACGACTGCTGGCTCAGCCCCGCCTACCACCGCGACAGTGTCGCGCTGCACTTCACCTGGCTGCCCGACCCCGAGGGCGTGGCCGGCCTGGTGCCCCGGATCGAGGAAGCCCTCGCCCCGTTCGCGGCCCGGCCCCACTGGGGGAAGGTCTTCCGCACCGACCCGGCCGCGGTGGCCGACCTGTACCCCCGGTGGGAGGACTACCGGGACCTGCTCAGGCGGTACGACCCGCGGGGCAAGCTGCGCAATCCGATGATCGACCGCTATTTCCCGCCGGAGGACTGAGACCGTCGGGCACGCGGGGCGATCAGGGTGGCCGCGGCCGACAGGAGCATCAGGGCGGCGGCCGCCCAGAGCATGACGTCCAGGGCGTGCGCGTTGCGAGAAGCGCCCCTCGCCCCGTGGTTGAGGACCTCCAGCACCGTGTTGCCGAGGGACAGTGACGCGGCCCCCAGCAGCGACCTGGCGGCGAGCCGGAACGCCGCGGCTCGGCCCGCCGCCTGCTGCGGAACGCAGGTCTGGGTGATCAGAATGGTGATCCCGTTCGCGAGGCCCACCCCGAGTCCGTAGACGACCAGCGGCGGGACGTAGCCGACGAGAGGGAGGTCGGCGGTCGTGACCGCCACAGCGGCGCCGGCGACGACGGCCCCCACGACCAGCCGCCGCAGGCCGCGCCCTCCGGCCTCGGCCCGGTCGGCCTGGTAGGCGGCGACGGCCATGGCCCCGGCGCAGGCCAGGAAGACGCAGCCGACCTGGATCGAGGAGTATCCCCGGGCGTTCTCCAGGTACATGGTGCCGAAGAGGGCCACGAAGGCGAACGAGGTCGCGGCGAGAGCGCCGCTGACGACGACGGCCAGCAGACGACGGTTGCGGTAGATGACCGGCCCGTACAGCGGCTCGGCCGCCCGGCGCTCACGAACCGCGAACCAGAGGAAGCAGATCGCCGCGACCGCCCAGAGCAGCAGTAGGCGTGGACTGGACCACCCCCAGTCGGCACCCCGGTCCACCGCGAAGGAGAGGGCGCAGACGCCCAGGCCGACCAGCAGCATGCGCCCGAACGCCGGCTTGTGCGGTACGGCGTGCGCACGCGTCTCCTCGCCGGAGACGAGCACGGCGACGAACGCGAAGGCGAGTACGGGGATGTTGACGAGGAACACCCACCGCCATCCCGCCGTTCCGGCCAGCAGTCCGCCGACGGCAGGTCCGACGGCCGTCCCCAGCGCTCCGGTGCCGACCACCTTGGCGACCGCGCGGTCTGCGCGGTCGCGCTCGAAACTGTTGGTGATCATGGCCAGCGCCGCCGGGATGATCAAGGCCCCGGCGGCCCCCTGGCCCACGCGCCCGATCACCAGCCACGCCACTCCCGGCGCCACCCCCGCGCACAGACTGGCCGCGCTGAAGAGACCCAACCCGACGAGGGTCATCCTCCGACGGCCGAACCTGTCGGCGAGCCAGCCCGCGCTTGCGAGCGTGGAACCGAAGGCGATCAGGAACGCGGAGAGAACCCAGTGCAGGTCGGTCAGGGGGGTGTCGAAGTCACGTGCGATCTGGGGAAGCGCGAGACTGACGGCGAACCAGTCGGCCTGATCGACCAGGCACGCGCTGCCGGCACCCGCCAGAAGCAGCTTCTCGCGACGGCTGAAGGCGTCGGAACGGGGCTTTCGGCGCACGATCATCAGTTCTCGAGTCGTGTGGTGGCACTGGCGCCTGCATCCTCCGCGACCTCATCGCCGATGCGTTCCTCCGACACGCGGCGCACTCGTACAGGTTCATTTGACGTTCTCCGTGCTTGAACGCTCCACATCGTCATATCCAGCCTGCGAGAAAGCCGAAAGCCCCGACAGCAGTTCCGCGAGTGAGGCCGAAGATGAGAAGCACCGCTTTCTCCGCCCGCGCCGCGGAGACCGTCATCTCCCTGGCAGCCATAGGGACTGCGGCCCTCCCGGCGAACGCCGAGGCCGCGGAGGATTCCTCCCGGACGACGATGTACGACGAGATGCTCCTGAGGAACGGGACCGGCAAGGCATTCGCCTGGGACACGGAAAAGGAGGAGGCCGTTCGGGTCTCCTACGCCACGGTGAACGAATACTGCAAGAAGGTGGGGTTCGGGACGAGTTCCGGCCAGTGCGAGGTCACCTCGTTCTACGAGGAGGGCAGATACGACTGGAAGCCGGCACACAAGAAGCAGGTCAGTGATCTGCTGTTCAACTGCTCCAGCCAGACCGCGGACCAGTCGCTCGGCTGGGCGTACACAAACTCGGCGACGGACACCGCCGGGGGCTCGGTCACCGTGGGCTCCTCGGTCAAGGTGAGCGTGGCCCCCTTCGGCGTGGGGGCCGACGCCACGGTGAGCACCGCGGTGTCCGCCACGTACAGCCACGCGGGGGGCGTCCAGCACGGAGAACGGGAACACCACGGTGACCGTCTCCCCCGGCCATGTGGGCTGGCTCGACAGGGGGACGTACTACGGAACGGCTCACGGAGTGGCCGACGTCCTGGTCAAGGGTGTCCGCCCGGGCGGCGTGGACGGCATGCCTCCGGGCGGTCAGTACAAAGTCGTCACCGACATCACCGGGGACCTGGGCGAGCCGTCCGACCCGGAGGCGAGGAAGGCGCAGTCCGTCATCGGCATGATCGCGCAGGAGCGCCCCATGACCGAGGGGGAGTAGAAAGCGTCGTGTGCGGCCTCCTCCGACATCACCACGAAGTCGGGAACGGGCGGCAAGGCGACCGGGTCGACCGAGGTGGCGGCCGATCGACCGTCATGAGCCCTCTCGACCGCAGGATTTGTGCCTGGAACGGAGCCGGCGGAAAGCGGAAGGAACGGCTCTCCAGTATCCGCCTAGTCCCACGCTTAGGCGGGGAAAACGCACGGACAGCAGGCTTGTCCTCGGGTCGTTAAGAACATGACGCACCCGCTATTTGCCTGCCGAAAGGAAGACCTCGTGCGCAAGCCCGCTCTCAGGACTGCCGCCGTCGCCCTCGCGACCTGCGGACTTCTCGCGTTCGCCGCAACCGCCCAAGCCGTCCCCGGTGGACCCGGCGGCAGCACAGGCGGCGACACGGGCGGCCACTCGGCGCTCGCCGACGCCACGGTGGACTGGCAGCCGCAGACGGTGCCCGGTGGAACGGTCGTCTACCACACGACCGACTACCAGAGCGCGATCAGCATCCTCAAGAACGGCATCCGTCCGGTAGCCAGCTCCTGGGCCGGTGGCGGCCTCGCCGGAGCGGGCTTCTACACCCACCGGGACTGGCATGCCTCCACCAACTACTTCGACCCCGCCAAGGGCGCGCCGGTCACCCTCGTCTTCCGCACGACGCGTGAAGCACACGGCAAGGCGGTCCCGCAGGACGTGAACGCGGGCAACCTGGCCCCCGACTCCTACACCCCGGGCAACGCGTTCCTCTCCCGGGCCGAGGACACCGACGAGATCAAGTGGCATTCCGGCGACGACCTCGACCAGGCCGGCGTGGAGGTCCGCGTGTACGCCGGTGGCGGCAACGACATCGACACCGCCGACGCCGCCCGCTGGACCTCCTACGACGCCGCCGGCTTCCGCTCCTACATCGAGGACGACCTCATGCTGGACTGGTGACCCCTTCACAGCACTGACGGACCGGCCGCCGACGCACCGCGTCGGCGGCCGGTCCGGTCACGACCGCCAGGGCGGTCGTGGTGGTCGTGGGAACGGGGCGGTCGGGCCGACACAGGATCAGGTGTAGGGTCTCCGGCGCTTTGGCCACTCCATGAGCACGCGCCTGGCAGGGGCGCCGTCCCGGCTCCACGCTCCGTGTGCGAGCTGGTCGTCGGCACCCCGCTGCTGCTGTTGCCACTGGCGTGCGCGGACATCGCGGCGGCCTGTCCGGCTTGGCCTCGATCGCCGCTTAACGTGCGTCTTCCGGCGGTCTTCGGGTCGCGGGTGTCGGTCGACCACGGCGTGCGAAAGACCGGCCCCGCGGGGCCGGTCTCGATGTGGTCGCGGTGGCCGCGGCGAGCACCATGCCGCTCGCCGGGCTCGTCGTCGGGCGCGGGCCAGCGAGGCGGATCGGCACGCGCGGCGGCCGACCCGGGGGAAGAGGTGACGTGACGCCTGCCCGGCAGGGCTTGCCGGTCACACGCAGGCCCGACTCCCGGCCGGGTGCCATGGTCGCCCGGCCCCGGGCTCGCCGGAGACCCGCCGAGCCCGGGAGGGAGGGTGGCGGTCCGTCAGCGGACGGCGATCTGCTCGGCCTTCGCCAGAAGTGCGGCGGTCGATCCGACGAAGGGAGCGCCGACGATGAAGGAGCCCGTTTCCTTGCGGCTCGTGACGCCGACGAGGGTCCCCCGGTCGGTGTCGATCCAGGGCCCGCCGCTCGAGCCCTTGCTGAAGTTGCTGGACAGCGCGTAGGCCACGTCCTCGAAGGCGGTCGTGGTGCCCTTCGCGGTGACCACCTTCTCCCCGTCATAGGGGTGCAGACCGGGGTAGCCGTGCACGGCCACGTTCCGGCCGGCGAGCGGCACCGTGTCCGGCTTGAAGTCGGCCTTGTAGGCCCCGACGGCGTCCTCGACGGTCTTGCCGTCCTTCTTCGGCAGCACGACGAAAGCGATGTCGCCTTCCGTCTTGGCCTCCTGCACCCACCGCCCGTCGACCTTGTAGGGGTTGTGGAAGTCGGTGATCTTGTCGGTCCTCCAGTACCCCAGCGGCGCCTTGCCGTTGTCGTACCCGGGGGCGAACTCGATGCGCTCGGCCTTCGGGCCGCGCCCTCCTTCCGGGAAGAGGCAGTGGGCGGCGGTCGCGATGACGCTCTTGTTCTGTGCGTGCACGACGCTGGCCGAGCAGCTCTGGCGACCCAGCTTCGTGTCGAAGTCGATGAACAGGCGTCCTACGCGGCTGTCGGGCTTCTCACCCCTCCCCTGGTCACCCCCCGAGTCCTGGGCGAAAGCGGCGGGAGCGGCCGAGGCGCCTACCAGGAGGGCCAAGGCCGTCAGGGTGACGCCGCGTGAAGCGGTCTTGAGCATGAGCATGCACTTTCAGGTGGTTCCGGGACGGTCATGGTCATGCCGGCGGCGGGCCGTCCGCATGGCTCGCCGGTGGCTCCCCCATCATCGGATCAGCAAGGTTAAGCGCGTATCCGATCGTGTTTAAGGGCACTCCAGGCGGCGCCGGGCCGGCCCGGCGCCGCCGGCGTCGGTCAGGCTCCGCGGCGCATCGGGGACACCGACAGCAGCGTGGCCAGGGCGAGTACACCGCTCAGGAAGGCGAACGCGGCACGGGTGGCGGAGGTGTGCCCGACGCCCGCGGCGTCGACCGCCCGGGGGCCGAAGGCCAGCACGACGGCGCCGGCCCCGGCGAGTCCCACCACGCCCCCCAGTTGGCGCATGGTCTGCCTGAGCAGGGACGCGTCCGCCTGCGCACGGGCGGGAACGGCGTCCATCATCCAGGCGCTCAGGGCGGGAATCGGCAGGCCCAGCCCGAACCCGGCGACGATCATCGGGGCCACGTACCAGCGGTAGTCGCTCCACGGGAGGAGGTAGGTCCAGCCGGCCATCCCGGCGGTGGCGCAGAGCAGCCCTGCCAGGACGGGCAGGCGAACCGAGTGGAAGCGGTCCAGGAGGAAACCGGAGCCGGCGGTTCCGACGGCCAGAGCGACGACCAGGGGAAGGAGCGCGATTCCGGTGTCCAGCACGGACAGGTCCCACCGTTGCCGCAGGTAGACGGTGCCGTGCACGAGAGCGGGGAGCTGCGCGGCCTGCACGAGGAAGGTGACCGCCACGGCCCGGGCGTAGTCACGGTTACCGAACAGGCGCAGGTCGAGAAGGGGCGGGCGGTGCGAACGCATGCGCCACGCCGACGCGGTCAGAAGGACCGTCCCGGAGCAGAGGAGCGCCCAGGTGCGGACGTCGTAGGCGCCCCACTCCCCGCTCTGGTAGAGGCCCGTGACGCAGCAGGCCAGGCCGACGGTCATCAGGACCGGTTCAAGGAAGTGCAGACGCCGATCCGAGACGGTGTTCGTCACGTTGGCCTTGGCCAGGGCCCACAGAATCAGAGCGCCGACCGGCAGGTTGACCCAGAAGACCGAGCGCCATCCCAGGTTGTGGATCAGCAGCGCTCCTGCCACGGGTCCGCCGACGAAGAACACCTGCGCGACGCCGGCGTAGATGCTGAGGGCTCTGCCGTGTTCATGACGTTCGTAGACGGCGGTGACGACGGTCGTCGCCACCGGGAGCATCAGCGCCGCCCCGGCGCCCTGCACCGCTCTGGCCGTGCAGAGAACCACCTCGGTGCCTTCCCCTGCCGGCACGAACCCGCACACCGCGGACGAGGCCGAGAAGAGAAGCGTCCCCGCGCGGAACGTGGGCAGGAGACCGTACCTGCGTGTGGTCATTCCCCCGACAGGCACGAACGACGACAGCGACAGCACGTAGACCAGTACCACCCAGTGCATCTGGGCGGTCGTCAGACCCAAGGCCAGGGCCATGGGCTGCAGGGCCACGGCGACGACCGTCTGATCGAGCATGACCATCCCCCCCGCTCCACCCATGGCGGCCAGCACGAGCCGCTTGCGCGGCCGATCGGCAGGGCGGGCGCACCGTGTGGTCATGAAGGCTCCTCTCCCCTCGCCTTTCTCCGGAAGACTCTCCGGCGCCGACGCGTCGGGCCCCTGCCTCGGCTTCACGCTGGAGTAACCCGACGAGGCCGACGCGTCGGCGCCGGAGAGTCTTCCGGAGAAAGGCGAGGGGAGAGGAGCCTTCATGACCACACGGTGC
>NZ_PVLV01000629.1 GCF_002982015.1 Streptomyces solincola | reverse complement strand
CCCCCGACCCCGAGGCGGCCCGCGTCTGCGGCGACCTGCACGACGCCCTGCCCTCCACCGTCGCCGGCCGCGACCGCCGCGACACCGACCCCTCCTCCCCCTACACCGCCGCCTGGGGCGACCCGGCCCTGGTCCTGCGCTGCGGGGTGCCGCGCCCCGCCGAGATGGACAACCCGAAGGCCAGCGGGGCCGAGATCAGCGGCGTCGACTGGGTGCTGGAGAAGCAGCCGGACGGCGGCTACCGGGCGACCACCAGCTTCCGCACGGCGTACGTGGAGGTGGCGCTGCCCCCGGAGTACGGGGACGTCGCCGCCCTGGTCGACCTCGCCGAGGCCGTGAAGAGGGCCGTGCCGCGCAGCCTCTAGGCTCACGGCGTGAGGGACGCAGAGAACGCAGAGCACATGGACGACGACAGCGCCGAGGCGGACACGGCACCGGCCGGGCCGCCCGCTCCCCGGACCCGGGCCCCCAAGAGCGAGCAGACCCGCACCCTCATCCTGGAGACCGCGATGCGGCTCTTCGAGGAGCGCGGCTTCGACCGCACCACCATGCGGGCCATCGCCCAGGAGGCCGGCGTCTCCACCGGCAACGCGTACTATTACTTCTCGTCCAAGGAGCACCTGATCCAGGGCTTCTACGACCGGATCGCCGCCGAGCACGCGGCCGCCGTGCACCCCGCCCTGGCCGGCACCGCCGACCTCGCCGACCGCATCCAGGCCACCCTCCTGACCTGGCTGGACGTCGCCGAGCCGTACCACCGGTTCGCTGCGCAGTTCTTCAAGAACGCCGCCGACCCGGACAGCCCGCTCAGCCCCTTCTCCGCCGACTCCGCCGCCGCCCGCGAGGCCGCCGTCTCCGTCCACCGCCAGGTCCTGGCCGGCTCCTCCACCAAGACCGCCCCCGAGCTGGCCGACCGCCTCCCCCACCTCCTCTGGCTGATGCAGATGGGGCTGGTCCTGTTCTGGGTGTACGACCGCTCCCCCGACGCCGCCCGCAGCCGCCGCCTCGTCGTCCGCACCGCCCCCCTCGCCGCCCGCGCCATCGCCCTCTCCCGCTTCCGCGTGATGCGGCCCCTGGTCGCCCAGATCGAGGACGTCCTGGCGGAGTTCCTCCCGGACGCGCGGGAGCCCTAGACCCGCTGCCCCTCTTCCTTCCGTGCGACCTCCGCCCACACCGTCTTGCCGACCGATCGGGGCTCCGTGCCCCACCGGTCGGACAGCGCCTCGATCAGGTGCAGCCCGTAGCCGCCGTCCTCGCCGTGGTCGGACCGCAGGACCGGCAACCGGTCCTCCCGCGCGTCCGACACCGCGACCCGCACCACCCCCTCCGGCGCGGTCACCCGCAGCTCGAAGTCCCGCCCGGCGACCCGCCCGTGGGTGACGGCGTTGGCCGCCAGCTCGGCGACGATCAACGCGACCCGCTCCGAGACGTCGTGGTCGTGCGGGACCCCCCACTCGTCCAGCACCAGCACCGCCAGCCGCCGTGCCAGCCGCGCCCCTCGCCGGGTGGAACTGAACCGCTGCGCCCACTCGAACACCACTGCGACCACCGCGCCTTTCGTAGGAATCCCCTGCCTTCGTGACCAGGTGAACGCAGCGGGTCGTAGCTTGTGACCACTTGACCCCCATCGCTCAAGGCGCTTCGGCCTTCGCTCGGAGGCCAAAGCAGCAAGCAGGAAGGTCGGACACATGGCAGAGGACGAGCCTCGGGCGGACTTGACTCCCGTGCAGAGTTTCGTCGCCGACGTGCAGCAGGTGCGCTTGGCAAGGAACTTCACGCTGAAGAGTCTTGGGATAGCCACCGGCTACTCGGAGAGCTACGTATGCAAGGTCGAGACCGGCGTGATGGTGCCCAGCGAGAAGTTCGCGGTGGGCTGCGACCGCGCCTTCGGTACGGGCACCCTCTTCGTCCGCCAGTTACGACGTGCACTCGCCAGCGATCACCCGAGCTGGTTCGCCCCGTACGTCCAACTGGAACTGCGGGCCACGGACATCCTCGACTACAGCGCCATGTACGTCATGGGCATGCTCCAGACCGAGGGGTACGCCCGCGCGACCTTGCGCGCGTACCACCCCCGCGACGAACAATCGGTACTGGAGAACCGCGTTGCCGGGCGCATACGGCGATACGAGGTCATGGAGAAGGCTGATCCGCCGCTGCTTTGGGTGGTCTTGCACGAGGCGTGTCTGCACACCATGGTCGGTGGACGGGAGGTCATGGCCGCCCAGTTGGAACGCCTTGTGGCCGAGGCGGCGGGCCCGCACGTGACGCTCCAGGTGCTTCCGTTCTCCGCCGGCGCGCCCATCACCGGTACGGCGTTCACGGTGCTGACCTTCAGCGAAGGTCCCTCGGTAGTGCACACGGAGGGAGGGCCGTTGGGCGGGCGGCTCAACGAAGACCCGAAGACTGTTGCGAACGCCCAGCAGTTCTACCATCGGCTGCAGGCGGACGCCCTGTCCCCTGATGCTTCCGTCGCACGCATCAAGTCGATGCTCAAGGAGTACACAGAATGACCGACAACACCGGTACGCCGCAGGTCACCGGTTGGGTCTCGTCGTCGTACAGCGAGCCTAACGGCGGCCAGTGCGTGCAGTGGGTGCCCGCCCACGCCGCCGCCCACGGCACCGTCCCCGTCCGGGACAGCAAGAATCCGGCGGGCCCCGCCCTGATGGTCAGCCCGGCCGCGTGGGCGGGGCTGGTGGAGATCGCCCGGGGCGGCGAGGTCTGAGGGTACGAGTGGACGACAGAGCCCCGCCCCCGGGAGGAACGGGGGGCGGGGCTCCGTCATGGGTGGTTCACGCCTGGCGGGAGGCGAGCTGCACGAGGGTGATGTCGGAGGGCGCGCCCACGCGGACCGGTGGGCCCCAGGCGCCGGCGCCTCGGGAGACGTAGAGCTGGGTGTCGCCGTAGCGCTCCAGGCCGACGACGGTGGGGTTGGCCAGTTCGGCGAGGTAGTTGCCGGGCCAGAGCTGGCCGCCGTGGGTGTGGCCGGAGAGCTGGAGGTCCACGCCGTTGCGGACGGCCTCGTCGATGACGATGGGCTGGTGGGCCAGGAGGACGGAGGTGCGGGTGCGGTCGCGGTCGCCGAGGGCGGCGGCGAAGTCGGGCCCGTCGCCCTCGGTCTCGCCGGCCGGGTCGTTGACGCCGGCCAGGTCGAAGCCGGCGATCTCGACGCGCTCGTTCTGTAGCGGGCGCAGGCCCAGTTCGCGGACGTGGTCCACCCATTCGGCGGCACCGGAGAAGTACTCGTGGTTGCCGGTGACGAAGAAGTTGCCGTCCCGGGCGCGGAGCTGCGCGAGGGGCTCGGCGGCCGGGCCGAGGTCGGCGACGGTGCCGTCGACCAGGTCGCCGACCACGGCCACGAGGTCGGGCTGGGTGGCGTTGATGG
>NZ_PVLV01000628.1 GCF_002982015.1 Streptomyces solincola | reverse complement strand
CAGCTCGCCCGCCAGCTCGTCGCTGCCGAGGAAGGCGGCGATCCGCTGCCGGGACTGCGGAGTGCGCCCGATCTCACCGACCCGTCCGCGCAGCACGCCGTACCGCTGGGCGGGGGCGGAGGGCAGGGTGAGGTCGACCGCCGCGCCGGCGGACAGGGCGGCGGCCCGGTCGGCGGGGACGTACGCCACGGCGGTGAGCGGGTCGTCCGCGTGGGCCACCCGCTCCACGGAGGCCAGGTCCGCGCCGGTGGTCACCACCGAGCCGATGCCGGAGGCGAGTGCGGTGACCCGGCCGGGGGCGAGCGCCTTCACGACGGCGCGGGTCCCGCCGGCGGTGCGCACCTCGAAGAGCGGCGTGCCCTCGGCGACCCGGTCCCCCTCGGCGGCCGGTACGCCGGTGACCTGACCGGTCACCGGGCTCTGCACCACGTAGCCGCCCTGGCCGTGGGTGAGGACGGCGGGCGCGCGGACGGTGGCCGAGACCGAGCCGGTCACCGTCCAGAACGCGGCGGCGGCCACCGCGAGCAGGGTGACGCCGAGCGCCAGAAGGCCCCGCGGGCGGGCCAGTCTGACCGGCAGGTCGATTTCCTCGGGGGCCTGCATCCGGGAAAGGGCCTGTGGGCGGAATTGCACGGACGGATTCCTCGTCGGATTCCCGGGCGGGGCTGCCGGATGTGAAAGCCGGGTGAATGCGGAACGGTCGGCAGGTGAATCGGCGAAAGCGAGGCGGGAAGGAGTGGGGCGGCCTCGGGGCCGGTGAATGGGCCGAGGCGGCTGGGGCCTGTGGCGGTCCCGCGCGCGAGGCCCGGAGCTGCTCCCGGAACCGGACGCGTGACGCCTTTCGGACGGCGCGCGCGGCCGGCGGCGGGCTCCTGGTGGGCGCCCGCCGCCGGCCGCCCGCGGCGCGTCTCTCAGAGACCGGCCGCGAAGTTGGCCGCACCGGTGGTGTTCAGGCCGGTCAGGCCGTCCACCGTGCCGGTCAGGTCGCCGATGGCGCCGGACACCGGGACCACCGCGTCGACGGTGCCCACGAGGTTGCCGACGGCGCCGCCGACCAGACCGCCGGACACGTTGTCGAGGTCGGCGTCGGAGATCTCCTGGGTCTGGAGCTGGTGGTTCATGCGTTTCCCTTCACACGGAACACACGGGGGGACGCCGGTCGCGGGGACCGGGCGGACCGTGCGGTCGCGCTGGTGACTCGGATGTCGGTGAGAAAACCGCGGGCCGGTATTTCTCCGTGGCTGTCGCGGTGCGAAGGATCAAAGCACGGGTAAGCGGCGGTCAGCCAATCCTCCGGCTCTTCGCCGGGGAAATGCGGGCGCGGTCGTGCCATTCTGTGCGGGCGCGTTCATGGCTCGGTGCCGAATTCTCCACACGGTGCGGTGCGGGCGGGTGCCGGACCGGTTTCGGCGGGCTGAGCGGAAGGGGACATTCCGGCACGGGCCGTCCCGCTGGTCCGTACCGCGGTCCGGTCGCCCCGGCCGCCGGGCGCGGGAGAGGGGGCCGCGCTGTGACGTTCGTACAGTCGCTGTGGAGATCCCCTGAAGGGCGCCGGCGGCCCCACCGCACCGCCGCTGCCGGGGTCACCCGGACGGCCTACAGACGGGGCCCCGGCGGCGTACGAGCGGCGCATCCGGGCACTCGCCGGGGTCCGCAGGACCGGGACCGCCCACCGTAGCGCGTGGGACCGGGCCGCGGTACCAGACCCGGAGGAGGGCGCCCGATGACCGCTCGTGCAACGGAACGGCCGACGCCTGGGCCCGCTCGCGCAATGGAACGGCCGAACCCGAGGCCCGGAACGCGGGCGCGGGGCCGGACCGGGGGCGACCGGTGAGCCGGGGGCTGGAC
>NZ_PVLV01000627.1 GCF_002982015.1 Streptomyces solincola | reverse complement strand
CTCCAGCCGCGCCCTGCTCCCTCTCCGGCGCACACGACGTACACTGGTCGGTCCAGTACAGGCCGGTCGCCCTCCCCCGGCAGCCCCCGCGCGGGGCGTCGCCCACGGGGGTTCCCCCACCGGGAAGCGGCCGGCCTTCCCGTCCCCCGATGGAGGTGTCCGGATGACCAGCACGGTCCCCGCGTCCCTGACCCGTACGGCGGAGGGCTCCGCCCTCCAGGCGGTGTTCCTCGACATGGACGGCACGCTCGTCGACACCGAGGGCTTCTGGTGGGACGCGGAGGTCGAGGCCTTCGCCGAGCTCGGCCACGAGCTGGACGAAGCCTGGCGGGACGTGGTGGTCGGCGGCCCGATGACCCGCAGCGCCGGCTACCTCATCGAGGCCACCGGCGCCCGCATCACCCTGCCCGAGCTGTCCGTGCTGCTCAACGACAAGTTCGAGCAGCGCATCTCCCGAGGCGTGCCCCTGATGCCCGGCGCCGAGCGGCTGCTGAACGAGCTGGCCGCGCACTCCGTGCCCACCGCGCTGGTCTCCGCCTCGCACCGGCGGATCATCGACACCGTGCTGCGCTCGGTGGGCCCCGACCGCTTCACCCTCACCGTGGCCGGCGACGAGGTGGCCCGCACCAAGCCGCACCCCGACCCCTACCTGCTGGCCGCCAAGGGCGTCGGCGCCGACCCGCTGCGCTGCGCCGTCATCGAGGACACCGCCACCGGCGTGGCCGCCGCCGAGGCCGCCGGCTGCCGGGTCGTCGCCGTGCCCTCCGTCGCCCCGATCGCCCCGGCCGCCGGCCGCGTGGTCGTCCGCTCCCTGGAGGACGTCGACCTCGGCTTCCTGCGCAGCCTCATCACCAGTCTCAACTGACCCCGGCGGCCCGGGGCCCCGCGACGCTCACCGGCGGGCACGTACCGGACGTTCTCCGTGACCGCCCGTGCCCGCCGCCCCGCACCCCATCTCCCGTCCGCGGCGTGAGTTTCGTCACCCAGCGTGGCGCGTACGAGAGGGGCGGAAGGCCCGCCATGCCCGGAACGCCGCGATCGGCCCCCGCCCATGTGTCCCGTTTCATCGAACGGTGCACCAATCATTCCGGTGCATAGCAATAGAGGACTCCGTATCCCTCATCACTGTCCGGGGTGGCCGCAGGCGGAGACGCGTGGTGTGTCCCACTACTCTCTGCTCCAGGACTTCGCCGCAGACCTCCCGCTCCCGCAGCGGCCCACCAGGCCCCGGGAGCGCTGGACCGATCACTCTGCGACCCGGCCCGATCGCCCCGCCCCGCCCGGGCGGCCGCGGCGAGGTGACCGAACCGCCGTACCCCGTGCCGGATGAGGAGAACGTCCCCCATGAACCGCAAGACCCTGGTGCTGCCGGCCGTGCTCGGCCTGCTCGCCCCCGTGCTCGTCGCCTGCGGCGGCTCGGACAGCGGATCGGGGGACGGCGCCATCGTCGTCGGGACGACCGACCGGTTCACCGCCACCAGCGACGCCACCGCGCCCTTCGACCCGGCCTTCGCCTACGACACCGGCGTGTGGAACGTGCTCCGCCAGAGCGTGCAGACCCTGATGCGCGTGCCGCGCGGCGGCGGCGAGCCCGTCCCCGAGGCCGCCTCCCGGTGCACCTTCACCGACAAGGCCAGCGAGAGCTACCGCTGCACCCTGCGCGAGGGCCTGGCCTTCTCGGACGGCACGCCGGTCACCGCGAAGGACGTGAAATTCTCCATCGAGCGAGTCCTGAAGATCAACGCTGACACCGGTGCGGCGGGCCTGCTGTCGGGCATCGACACCATCGAGACCCAGGGCGAGGGCGAGGTCGTCTTCCAGCTCAAGGCCCCTGACGCCACCTTCCCGTACAAGCTCTCGACGCCGGTCGCCGGACTCGTGCCCAAGGGCGCCTACGACGCCGCCAAGCTGCGCGACGGCTTCCAGGTGGACGGCTCCGGCCCCTACACCCTGCGCGCCGAGACCAGCGGCGAGACGGTCGACAAGATCGTCTTCACCCGCAACGAGCACTACAAGGGCGACGTCAAGCTCCGCAACGACAAGGTGGAGTTGCGCTCCTTCGACTCGGCCGAGGAGATGGGCCGGGCCCTGAAGTCCGGTGAGATCGACATGATGACCCGCACCATGTCGCCCGAGCAGATCCGCGACCTCAACCAGACCCCGGCCGAGGGCGTCCAGATCACCGAGGTGCCCGGCCTGGAGATCCGCTACCTCGGCTTCAACACCAAGGCCGCCTCGGTGAAGGACAAGGCGGTACGGCAGGCCATGGCCGCCGTCGTCGACCGCGGTCAGATCGCCGGCCAGGTGTACGGCTCCACCGCCACCCCGCTGTACTCGCTGATCCCCTCCTCCATCGCCACCCACACCAACTCCTTCCTCAACGAATACGGCGAGCCCAGCCGCGCCAAGGCCGAGAAGATCCTCACGGACGCCGGCGTCTCCCGCACGGTGCCGCTGACCCTGCACTACACCACCGACCACTACGGCTCCGGCACCAAGAAGGAGTTCGAGGCGCTGCGCGACCAGCTCAACGCCACCGGACTGTTCGAGGTCCGCATCGAGGGCGCCAAGTGGTCGGAGTTCCGGCCCGCCCAGAAGCGCGGTGACTACCCGGTCTACGGCCTGGGCTGGTTCCCCGACTTCCCCGATCCGGACAACTACGTCGCCCCCTTCTTCGGTGCCGACAACTTCCTCGGCACCCCTTACGTCAACAACGAGATTCGCGAGCGCCTCATCCCCGAGTCGCGCCGCGCCGCCGACCGGACCGCCGCCACCCCCGCCTTCGAGCGCATCCAGGACATCGCCGCCGACGACGTGCCGGTGCTGCCGCTGTGGCAGGGCAAGCAGTACGTCGCCGCCCGCGACGGGCTGACCGGCGTGGAGTGGGCGCTGAACACCTCCTCGGACCTCCAGCTCTGGGAGCTGGCCCGGGGCAACGCCTGACCCTGCTGTACCCGGCCGGGCACACGGGCCCGACCGGAGCCGAGAACAACAAGGCAAGGTTCCTGTGAAGGCACACAACAAGTGGCTCACCGCCCCGCTCGCCGCCGGCCTCGCCGCCGCCCTGCTGGCCGGCTGCGGTGCCGAGAAGGGCGACGGCGCCGGCGCCGCCGAGGGCTCCGTGGTCGTCGGCATGTCCGACAAGGTGCTGGCCACCGACCCGGCGACCGGTTACGACCCCGGCTCCTGGCTGCTGTTCAACAACGTCTTCCAGTCCCTGCTGAGCTTCCCCAAGGGCGCCTCCGTCCCGCAGCCCGAGGCGGCCGAGAAGTGCGGCTTCGACCAGGGCGGCAGCAAGGTCTACCGCTGCACCCTGCGCGACGGCCTCACCTTCAGCAACGGCAACAGCCTCACCGCCAAGGACGTGAAGTTCTCCTTCGAGCGGGCCCTGAAGATCGACGACGCGGACGGCCCCGCCCCGCTGCTCTCGGCCATCGACACCATCGACACCCCCGACGACAGGACGGTCGTCTTCAACCTCAAGGTGCCCGACGCCACCTTCCCCAGCAAGATCGCCTCCGGCGCCGGCTCCATAGTCGACCACCGCGAGTACGAGGACGGCGCGCTCCGCGAGGACGGCCGGGCCACCGGCTCCGGCCCCTACAAGCTGGACTCCATCAGCGACACCGAGGCCGTCTTCTCGCCGAACCCGGACTACAAGGGCACCGCCGAGGTCAAGAACGCCGGCGTCACTCTGAAGTTCTACAACGGCGACCGCAAGGCCCTGGGCGACGCCCTGAAGAAGGGCGACGTCGACATCGCCTACCGCGGCCTGGCCGCCGGCGAGATCGCCGACCTGGAGGCCTCCACCTCCGCCGACCAGGACATCTCGGTCGTCGAGGGCTCCAGCGCCGAGGTCCAGCACCTCGTCTTCAACATGGACGACCCGGTCGCCGGCAAGCCCGAGGTGCGCAAGGCCATCGCCTACCTCGTCAACCGCGACGCGCTGGTGCAGAACGTCCACCGCTCCACCGCCACGCCCCTCTACTCGATCATCCCGGCCGGCATCGTCGGCCACAACACCGCCTTCGTCGACCAGTACGGCGCCCAGCCGCAGCCCGACAAGGCCAAGGCGGCCCTCGCCTCCGCCGGCTACGGCCCCGCCGACAAGGTCAAGCTGACCCTCCACTCCACGCCCAGCCGCTACGGCCCGGCCACCGACGCGGAGCTCAAGGCCATCGCCCAGCAGCTCAACGACAGCGGCCTGTTCGACGCCGACGTCGAGTCGGTGGAATTCGGCCAGTACGAGAAGGACATCAAGGCCGGCAAGTACGGCGTCTACGTCAAGGGCTGGGTCCCGGACTACCCCGACCCCGACAACTTCACCCAGCCGTTCTTCGGCGAGGGCAACGTCCTGCACAACAACTACGAGAACAAGAAGATCACCGGCACCCTCGTCCCGCGCACCTCCGCCACCGCCGAACGCACCGCCACCGAAGCGGACTTCGGCCAGCTCCAGGACCTGGTCGCCGAGGAGGTGCCCATCCTCCCCCTCTGGCAGGGCAAGCAGTACGCCGTCGCCCGCGACGGGATCACCGGCCTGGAATGGACCCTGGACGCCTCCACCGTCTTCCGCTTCTGGGAGATCAAGAAGGCCTGACGGCCCGTCGTACGACGCGAAGGGGCGCCCCCGAGGCCCGGGGGCGCCCCTTCGCGTGACGGCGGGGGCGGATGCCGGTCGGTCACTGCGCGCCGGGGCGCACCAGGCCGCTCTCGTATGCGTAGACCGCGGCCTGGACGCGGTCGCGCAGACTCAGTTTGGTCAGCACGTGGCCGACGTGGGTCTTCACCGTCGTCTCGCTGACGAACAGGTCCGCGGCGATCTCCGCGTTGGACAGGCCCCGGGCCACCAGCTTCAGGACCTCCACCTCGCGGTCGGTGAGCGTGGTCAGCGCGTCGGGGACCGACTGCTCGCCGGAGGGGAGGTGGTCGGCGTACTTGTCGAGCAGGCGGCGGGTGATGCTGGGGGCCAGCATCGCCTCGCCGGCCGCCACCACCCGGATCGCCTGGACCAGCTCGCCCGCCGGGGCGTCCTTCAGCAGGAAGCCGCTCGCGCCCGCGCGCAGCGCCTCCACCACGTACTCGTCCAGGTCGAAGGTGGTCAGCACCAGCACCTTGGCCGGACCGTCCCGGCCGGGGCCGGTGATCTGCCGGGTCGCTTCCACGCCGTCCATCCGGGGCATCCGGATGTCCATCAGCACCACGTCGGGCTGGAGCGCCCGCACCTGGTCCAGCGCCTGGAGGCCGTCCCCGGCCTCGCCGACGACCGCGAGGTCGCCCTCCGCCTCCAGGATCATCCGGAAGCCGGTGCGCAGCAGCGGTTGGTCGTCGACCAGCAGGACGCGGATGGTCACGGAATCTCCTTCGCTCGGCGGACCGTGCCCATTCTGCCCTGACGGCCCGCGCGGGCCGTCAGCCGGACCGGGGCGGGGGCACCACCGGCAGCGGATACACCGGGGGAGTGCCGCCGAACTCCGGGCAGCGCTCCTGGTGGTCGCACCAGCCGCACAGCTTCGTCGGCCGCGGCCGCCAGTCGCCGGTCGCCGTGGCGTGCGCGATCGCCTCCCACAGCGCCAGCAGCCGGCGCTCCACCCGCCTCAGGTCCGCCTCCACCGGGTCGTAGGTGAGGACCTCGCCGCTGCCCAGGTACACGAGCTGCAGCCGGCGCGGGATGACGTTCTTCAGCCGCCACACCACCAGCGCGTAGAACGTCATCTGGAACAGCGCGCCGTCCCGGTACTCCGGGCGGGGGGCCTTGCCCGTCTTGTAGTCGACGATCCGCACCTCACCGGTCGGGGCGACGTCCACCCGGTCGATCACCCCGCGCAGCCTCAGCCCCGACTCCAGCTCCGTCTCCACGAACAGCTCGCGCTCGGCCGGCTCCAGCCGTGTCGGGTCCTCCAGCGTGAACCACCGCTCGACCAGGCCCTCCGCCTCCGCGAGCCAGCGCGCCAGCTTCTCGCCCGCCGGATCGTCCGCGAACAGCTCCGCCAGCTCCGGCCGCTCCTCGAGCAGCCTCGCCCACTGGCCCGGCAGCAGCTCCCTGGCCCGCGGCGGCGTCCGCTCCGCCGCCGGGGCGTCGAACAGCCGCTCCAGCACCGCGTGCACCAGCGTGCCGCGGGTCGCCGCCTCGCTCGGCTTCTCCGGCAGCTTGTCGATCACCCGGAACCGGTACAGCAGCGGGCACCGCATGAAGTCGCTCGCCCGGGACGGCGACAGCGACACCGGTGGCCGCGGCCCGGCCACCGGGCCGCCCGCCTCCGGCTCGCCGGGACGCGGACAGGGACTGGTGCTCATGGCAGAGAACCCTACGGCCCCCCACTGACAGTCAGCGGCATACCATCGGTGCCAGACCCCCCACACCGCACGCCCGCGGTGTGACGCCTCACCCCGAAGGGACCCAGGGACCTCGTGAACAAGGACGACCAGAGCGGCGGGCAACCCCGCCCGCGGTCCGACTCCACGACGGACGACACCCCCACCGCGCCGGCCGGCGGAAAACCGCGGCGCACCGGCGAGGGCGGCGGCCTGCTGATGGGCCGCCCGTTCGGCGTGCCGGTCTACGTCGCGCCGAGCTGGTTCCTCGTCGCCGCCCTGATCACCTGGGTCTTCGGCGGCCAGATCGAACGCGTCCTGCCCGAACTGGGCAACCTGCGCTACCTCGTCTCCCTCTTCTTCGCGGTCGCCTTCTACGCCTCCGTCCTCGTCCACGAACTCGCCCACACCCTCGCCGCGCTCCGCTTCAAGCTCCCCGTCCGCCGCATCCAGCTCCAGTTCTTCGGCGGTGTCTCGGAGATCGAGAAGGAGACCGAGACCCCCGGCCGCGAGTTCGTGCTCGCCTTCGTCGGCCCGCTGCTCTCCCTCGTCCTCGCCGGGATCTTCTACGCCGCCCTGTACGCGGTCGAGCCCGGCACCGTCCCCGGGGTCCTGGTCGCCGGGCTGATGGTCTCCAACCTCATCGTCGCCGTCTTCAACCTGCTGCCCGGGCTGCCGCTGGACGGCGGGCGGATGCTGCGCGCCGTCGTCTGGAAGATCACCGGCAACCCGATGAGCGGCACCGTCGCCGCCGCCTGGATCGGCCGCGCGCTCGCCGTCACCGTCCTCATCGGACTGCCCCTGATCACCCACACCGGCGCCCTCGGCAACGACACCGGCGACATCGGCGGCGTCGAGACCGTCACCGACGCGCTGCTCGCCGCCATCCTGGCCGCCATCATCTGGACCGGCGCGGGCAACAGCCTGCGGATGGCCCGGCTCCGCGAGCACCTGCCCGAACTGCGTGCCCGGGCGCTCACCCGCCGCGCCGTCCCCGTCGCCGCCGACACCCCGCTCTCCGAGGCGCTGCGCCGCGCCAACGACGCCGGCGCCCGCGCCCTGGTCGTCGTCGACGGGCAGGGCGAGCCCACCGCCATCGTCCGGGAGACCGCCATCGTCGGCGTCCCCCAGCACCGCCGGCCCTGGGTCGCCGTCGGCGGCCTCGCCCAGGACCTCGCCGAGGGCATGCGCGTCCCCGCCGACCTCGCCGGCGAACCGCTCCTGGACCGGCTGCGCTCCCACCCCGCCACCGAGTACCTGGTCACCGAGGACGGCGGCGCGGTCTACGGGGTGCTGTCCACCGCCGACGTCGAGCGCGCCTTCGTCCAGGCCATGGCCCGCAAGTCCGACTGAGCGGCCCCGCCTCCCGGGGCCCGGGAGGCCGCCCGGAGGGCCCGTCCGCCCTTGATAAGCTGCCCGTATGTCCGAACCGACCGGTGCCGCCCGCCGACGCGGGCCCTTCAAGGTCGGGGACCAGGTCCAGCTCACCGACCCCAAGGGACGCCACTACACGTTCACGCTCGAAGCCGGGAAGAACTTCCACACCCACAAGGGTTCCTTCCCGCACGACGAGCTGATCGGCGCCCCCGAGGGCAGTGTTGTCCGAACCACGGGAAACGTCGCCTACCTCGCGCTGCGCCCCCTGCTCCCCGACTACGTCCTGTCCATGCCCCGCGGCGCCGCCGTGGTCTACCCCAAGGACGCGGGGCAGATCCTGGCCTTCGCCGACATCTTCCCCGGCGCCCGCGTCGTGGAGGCCGGGGTGGGCTCCGGGTCGCTCAGCAGCTTCCTGCTCCGCGCCATCGGCGACCAGGGCATGCTCCACTCCTACGAGCGCCGCGAGGACTTCGCCGAGATCGCCAGGGGGAACGTCGAGCGCTACTTCGGCGGCCCGCACCCCGCCTGGCAGCTCACCGTCGGCGACCTCCAGGACAACCTCGTCGACACCGACGTGGACCGGGTCATCCTGGACATGCTCGCCCCCTGGGAGTGCCTGGAGGCCGTCTCCAAGGCCCTGGTCCCCGGCGGCATCGTCTGCTGCTACGTCGCCACCACCACCCAGCTCGCCCGCACCGTGGAGTCCCTCCGCGAGATCGGCTGCTACGCCGAGCCGCAGCCCTGGGAGTCCATGATCCGCAACTGGCACGTGGAGGGCCTGGCCGTCCGCCCGGACCACCGCATGATCGGCCACACCGGATTCCTGGTCACCGCCCGCCGGCTCGCCGACGGCGTGGAGCCGCCGATGCGCCGCCGCCGCCCCGCCAAGGGCGCCTACGGCGAGGACTACGAGGGCCCCAACGCCGGCGCCCGCGGCTGACCCCGTCCCGCACCCACCGCCGCCGCCGACTCCCCGCTCCGGGGAACTCGGCGGCGGCGTCCGCGTGTTCCCAGCCGCGCGGCCCGGTCCGGCGCGCCCCCGCCGTTCCCGGCGGCCGCGCGCTGTGGCACG
>NZ_PVLV01000626.1 GCF_002982015.1 Streptomyces solincola | reverse complement strand
CCCCGCTCCCCCGCGCCGTACGCTCACCGCGACGACCGCGACACCGGCCGCCCGCCCGCACCGCCGGGGCGGGCGGCCGGGACGCCCCGCCGCAGCGAAAGGCCCCGCCCCATGATCGTCGCCGCCGGCGAAGCCCTGATCGACCTGGTGCCCGAGGGATCCGCCGCGGACGGGCTGCCCGCGCTGCTGCCCAAGCGCGGTGGCGGCCCGTACACCACGGCGGTGGCCCTGGCCCGGCTCGGCGCGCGGGCCGCCTTCTGCTCCCGGGTGTCCACCGACCCGTTCGGGCAGGCGCTGGTGCGCGCGCTGGCGGAGGACGAGGTGGACACCTCGCTGGTCCAGCGCGGCGACGAGCCGACCACGCTCGCCGTCACCGCGATCGCCCGGTCCGGCTCGGCCAGCTACTCCTTCTACACCGAGGGCACCGCCGACCGGCTGTTCGAGCTGCCCGGGCCGCTGCCGGCCGAAGCGCGGGCGGTCGTCTTCGGCACCTGCTCGCTGGTGCTGGAGCCGGGCGCGAGCGCGTACGAGGACTTGCTGCGCCGGGAGGCCGGGCGCGGGCTGTTCACCGCCCTGGACCCGAACATCCGCCCCGGGCTGATCCCGGACGCCGCCGCCTACCGGGAGCGCTTCCGGTCCTGGCTGCCGTCGGTGACCCTGCTGAAGGTCTCCGACCAGGACGCGGCCTGGCTGTCCGGCGTCCCGGACGCGGAGGCGGCGGCCGCCGAATGGCTGACGGCCGGCCCGGCCGCGGTGGTGATCACCCGGGGCGCGAAAGGACTGACCGTGCTGACCCGGGAGGGGTTGCGGGTCGCCGCTCCCGGCCGCAGCGTGCCCGTGGTGGACACCATCGGCGCCGGCGACACGGTGAACGCCGCGCTGCTGCACCGCCTGGACCACCACGGCGCGCTGACCGCGGACCCGGCGCTGTCCGAGGAGCGGTGGCGCGACGTCCTCGGCTACGCGGCCGACGCCGCCGCGCTGACCTGCACCCGGGCCGGCGCGCAACCGCCGTACGCGTCCGAGCTGATCGCCGCCGGGCCGGCCGGTTCCTCCCACCCGGTGAAGCGCTCAGGCCGGCCCGGCGGCGATCAGCTCGGACGCGTACGGCGG
>NZ_PVLV01000625.1 GCF_002982015.1 Streptomyces solincola | reverse complement strand
CCGTCCCCGCCGCCCGGCCCGCACGCCGCCCGGCCCCGGGACAGGCGGCCCGCGCCCTGCACCGGCCGTACGACGACGAGGAGACGCCGATGCCCCCAGGCATCACGACGCTTGCCGCGGACACGCCCACGCTGTCCGCCGCCAACACCGGGTTCATGCTCATCTGCACCGCCCTGGTGATGCTGATGACCCCGGCGCTCGCCTTCTTCTACGGAGGCATGGTCCGGGTCAAGTCCACCCTCAACATGCTGATGATGAGCTTCGTCAGCCTGGGCATCGTGACCCTGCTGTGGGTGTTCTACGGCTTCAGCATCGCCTTCGGCGCCGACAGCGGCGGCCTGATCGGCTGGTCGTCCGACTACGTCGGCCTCAGCGGCATCGGCACCACCGAGCTCTGGGACGGTTACACCATCCCGGTATACGTCTTCGCCGCCTTCCAGCTCATGTTCGCCGTCCTCACCCCCGCGCTCATCAGCGGCGCCCTCGCCGACCGCGTGAAGTTCACCGCCTGGGCGCTGTTCATCGCCCTGTGGGTGACGGTCGTCTACTTCCCCGTCGCCCACTGGGTGTGGGGCGCCGGCGGCTGGCTGTTCGAGATGGGCGTCATCGACTTCGCCGGCGGCACCGCCGTCCACATCAACGCCGGCGCCGCCGCCCTCGGCGTGATCCTCGTCATCGGCAAGCGCGTCGGCTTCAAGAAGGACCCGATGCGCCCGCACAGCCTCCCGCTGGTCATGCTCGGCGCCGGACTGCTGTGGTTCGGCTGGTTCGGCTTCAACGCCGGCTCCTGGCTCGGCAACGACGACGGCGTCGGCGCGGTGATGTTCCTCAACACCCAGGTCGCCACCGCCGCCGCCATGGTCGCCTGGCTCGCCTACGAGAAGATCCGCCACGGCGCCTTCACCACCCTCGGCGCCGCCTCCGGCGCCGTCGCCGGCCTCGTCGCCATCACCCCCGCCGGCGGCTCCTGCTCCCCGCTCGGCGCCATCGCCATCGGCGCCGTCGCCGGCCTGCTGTGCGCCATGGCCGTCGGCCTGAAGTACCGCTTCGGCTACGACGACTCCCTCGACGTCGTCGGCGTCCACCTGGTCGGCGGCGTCGTCGGCTCCCTGCTCGTCGGCTTCTTCGCCACCGGCGGTGTCCAGTCCGACGCCAAGGGCCTCTTCTACGGCGGCGGCCTCGACCAGCTCGGCAAGCAGGCCACCGGCGTCTTCGCCGTCCTCGCCTACTCGCTGGTCGTCTCCGCCGTCCTCGCCCTCGCCATCGACAAGACCATGGGTATGCGGGTCCCCGAGGACGACGAGGTCTCCGGCATCGACCAGGTCGAGCACGCCGAGACCGCGTACGACTTCAGCGGCGCCGGCGGCGGAGCCGGCAACCGCAAGGCCCAGCCCGCCCCCGCCGCGATGGGCGCCGGCCCGGCCGCGACGAAGAACACGAAGGTGGACGCATGAAGCTCATCACCGCGGTCGTCAAGCCGCACCGCCTGGACGAGATCAAGGAGGCCCTCCAGGCCTTCGGAGTCCAGGGCCTGACCGTCACCGAAGCCAGCGGCTACGGACGGCAGCGCGGCCACACCGAGGTCTACCGCGGCGCCGAGTACACCGTCGACCTCGTCCCCAAGATCCGCATCGAGGTGCTGGTCGAGGACGAGGACGCCGAACAGCTCATCGAGATCGTCGTCAAGGCCGCCCGCACCGGCAAGATCGGAGACGGCAAGGTGTGGAGCGTCCCCGTCGACACCGCCGTCCGCGTCCGCACCGGCGAACGCGGCCCCGACGCCCTGTAGGGAAAGCCCGCGAAGAGGTCCCCCGTCAGACCTGGTCAGACGGACACGAGAGTAGGGAGACGCCGGGTGACGAGCGCCGACACCACCGCGACCACGGACGGATCGGAGCCCGGCGGCTACCCCGCGGCCCGGCTGCGCCTCCTGCGCGAGGAGACACGGACCGGGCCGCCCCGGCGCGCCGCCCTCGCCACCCTCACCGACGACTGGCTCGCCGCCCTCTTCGCCGCCGCCCGGCCCCCGCGCGGCACCGCCCTGGTCGCCGTCGGCGGCTACGGCCGCGCCGAACTCTCCCCCCGCAGCGACCTCGACGTCCTCCTGCTGCACGACGGCACCGCCAAGCCCGACGAGATCGCCGCCGTCGCCGACCGCGTCTGGTATCCGGTCTGGGACCTCGGCCTCGCCCTCGACCACTCCGTGCGCACCCCCGCCGAAGCCCGCAGCACCGCCGCCGACGACCTCAAGGTCCACCTCGGACTCCTCGACGCCCGCCACCTCGCCGGCGACCTCGGCCTCACCACCGCCCTGCGCACCACGATCCTCGCCGACTGGCGCAACCAGGCCGTGAAGCGGCTGCCCGCCCTCGGCGAACTCTGCCGCGAACGCGCCGAACGCCACGGCGAACTGCCCTACCTCCTCGAAGGCGACCTCAAGGAGGCCCGCGGCGGACTGCGGGACGCCACCGCGCTGCGCGCCGTCGCCGCCTCCTGGCTCGCCGACGCCCCCCGCGCCGGCCTCGCCGACGCCCGCCGCCGCCTCCTCGACACCCGCGACGCCCTCCACCTCACCACCGGCCGCGCCACCGACCGGCTCGCCCTCCAGGAACAGGACGACGTCGCCAAGGCCCTCGGCCTCCTCGACGCCGACACCCTGCTGCGTGACGTCTACGAAGCCGCCCGCACCATCGCCTACGCCCAGGACACCACCTGGCGCGAAGTCGACCGCGTGCTGCGCGCCCGCACCGCCCGCCCCAGGCTGCGCCGCCTCATCGGCGGCCGCGCTCAGCCCGCC
>NZ_PVLV01000624.1 GCF_002982015.1 Streptomyces solincola | reverse complement strand
GCGGGGGGCGCGGCGGGGCGGGGTGCGGCCGCTGAGGAGGATGAGCCGGGCGGCGCGGTGGCGCTGGCCGGCGTACGGCTCCAGCAGGGCGAGCATCTCGTCGTCGTCGGCCTGGCGGCGGTCGGCGAGGGCGTGGCCGACGATGCCGGGCAGGTGGTAGTCGCCGACCGAGACCTCGTCGGGGGCGCCGTTGCTGCGCTGGACGGTCTCGGCGGAGGTCCAGGGGCCGATGCCGGGGATCAGCTCCAGGCGCTCGCGGGCCTGGGGCGGGGGCATCGCGGCGGCCTCCTCCAGCCGCCCGGCCACCCGTACCGCGCGCAGGATGGTGGACGAGCGCTTGGCGTCCACGCCGGCCCGGTGCCACTCCCAGGACGGCACGAGTGCCCAGGTCCGCGGCTCGGGCACGACGTACAGCCTGCCCCCGTGCGGACCGGGCGCCACCTCGCCGTACTTGCGCACCAGCAGCCGCCAGGCCCGGTACGCCTCGTCGGTGGTGACCTTCTGCTCCAGGATCGAGGGGATCAGCTCCGCCAGGACCAGGCCGGTGCGGGTCAGGCGCAGACCGGGGCGGCGGCGTTCGGTGACGGCGAGCAGGCGGTGGCGCGGGGTGAAGGCGGACGGGTCGTCGGCCTCGCCCAGCAGCGCGGGCAGGGCGTCCAGCAGCCAGTCGGCGCCGGGCCCCCAGGCCTCGGCCCGGACCGTCCCGGCGTGCGCGGCGACCCGCAGGGCGCCGGGGCCGGCCGGGGTGCGGGCGGTGCGCCAGACGGAGCCGTCCGGGGCGGCGTGGAAGCAGGGGTCGCCCGGGCCGCGCCGCAGCGGGCCCAGGGTCAGCCTGAGGTCCAGCGGCCAGGGCGGGGTCCAGTCGCGGACACGGGCCGGGGCGGCCTCGGCGGCCCGGCCCGCCGGGGAGGTCTTCTGCGCGGGTATGGCGAGGCGGCCTCCGCGCACACTGGTGCGGGTGGCCCGGGGGGCGTAGCGGCCTGCCACCTGTCGTTCGCCGTTCGTACGTGGGGATGGGCAGCCCGGGACGGGCAGCCGGGAGGGGCTCCACCGAGGGTAGCTCGCGGAGCCCCTGAGAGGCGGGGCGCTGCCGGTCGGGCTCCCTGGTCCGGCTACTGGTCGGAGGAGAAGCGGACCGAGGCGTCGGGCAGGCGGGCGTCGCACCAGACGCGCAGGCCGTGGCGCAGCTCGTTGTCCGCGCCGACCTGGGCGCCGTCGCCGATCACCGCGCCGTCCAGGACGGTGCGGGCGCCGATCCGGGCGCGCTCGCCGACCAGGGAGTCGGTGACGACCGCACCGGCCTCCACGACCGCGCCGGCCAGCACCGTGCTGCCCTCGATCCGCGCGCCCTCGCCGACCACCGCGCCCGCGCCGACGACCGTGCCGCCGGTGAGCTTGGCGTCGGCGGCGACCCGGGCGCCGTCCAGCACCAGCTTCTCTCCGCGCCGGCCGGGCACGGCCGGGGAGGGGGCGCGGCCCAGCACCAGGTCGGCGGAGCCGCGGACGAACGCCTGCGGGGTGCCGAGGTCGAGCCAGTAGGTGGAGTCGACCATGCCCTGGAGGTGCGCGCCGTCGGCGAGCAGACCGGGGAAGGTCTCGCGCTCCACGGAGACGGGCCGGCCGGCCGGGATGGTGTCGATGACCGAGCGGCGGAAGACGTAGGCGCCGGCGTTGATCTGGTCGGTGACGATCTCCTCGGGCGTCTGGGGCTTCTCCAGGAAGGCCGTGACCCGCCCGGTGGCGTCGGTCGGCACCAGCCCGAAGGCGCGCGGGTCCTCGACGCGGGTCAGGTGCAGGGAGACGTCCGCGCCGGAGGTCTGGTGGGTGTCGACGAGGGCGCGGATGTCCAGGCCGGTGAGGATGTCGCCGTTGAAGATCAGCACCGGCTCGTCGGGGCCGGAGCGCAGCTTGGCGGCCACGTTGCGGATGGCGCCGCCGGTGCCGAGGGGGTCGACCTCGGTGACGTACTCCAGGTGCAGGCCGAGGGACGAGCCGTCGCCGAAGTAGGGCTCGAAGACCTCGGCGAGGTAGGAGGTCGCCAGCACGACGTGCTCCACGCCGGCGGCCCGGGCGCGGGCCAGTTGGTGGGTGAGGAAGGGCACACCCGCCGCCGGGACCATGGGCTTGGGGGTGTTGATGGTCATCGGACGGAGCCGGGTGCCCTTGCCACCGACCAGGAGGATCGCTTCTGTCACCTGTCGTCTCTGCTTCCTGCTGGGTCCGGTCGATGGGCCACCTCGGTCTGATGACCGACACGAGCGGACAGTGTAGGCAGACGGTGAGCGCGGTCCTGGTGCCCGCCCGGGCGGCGGCCCGACCCCCGCCGCCCGGCCGGACCGGTCAGCGTCCTTGCAGCCTGGCGGCGGTGGAGCGGGCGGTGCCGAGACGGTCGTAGAGCCGGGCCCCCGGGCACTCGGTGGAGAAGCCGTCCCGGTGGCCCGAGATGACGTTCAGCTTGACCTTCACGCCCTTCTTGTAGAGGTTCGAGCCGCCCGAGGTGAGGGTGACGCTGCCGCTCGGGTTCTTCCCGTACAGCCCGAGCTTCCACGCGGTGATCTTGGCGACGCCGTCCACAGCCGCCGCCGGCGGGGTGGAGGAACCATACGTGCCGAGCACGACGACGCCCATGCTGTTGGAGTTGAAACCGAGGGTGTGGGCGCCGAGCACCGCCTTGGCCACGCCTCCCGCCCGGCCCTCGTAGATCTTCCCGCACTTGTCGACGGCGAAGTTGTAGCCGAAGTCCCGCCAACCGCTGCTCTTGACGTGGTAGCGGTAGATACCGCGAAGGACGGAGGGCGCCTGCTGGCAGGTGTAGTTGTTGCCGGTGGCGCTGTGGTGGACGAACGCGGCCTGCACCGACTTGGTGTAGACGAAGTTCTTCTCCCGCATGCTCTCGTCGGCGCCCCAGCCCTTGCGGGTGACGATGCCGGGCCGCGGGCCGACGTACGGCTTGGCGGCGGGGACCTCGCCGGCCTGCTCGCTCAGCTCGGCGGCCTCCTCTGCGTACAGCGCGTCGGTGTCCGCCTTGGACAGCTCGGGGATCTCCAGCGCGCCCAGCGGGGCGTGCTCGGCGTTGACGGCCGAGGCGGCCGACTCCTCGGCGGTCAGCGCGCCGCTGGTGACGGGGCTGTCGGCGGCGGTGTCGGCGCCGGAGCCGGGGGTGGTGTCGGTGGGGGGCGTGGCCGTGGGCGCCGGGTCGGCGCCGGGGTCGACCAGGTCGACGCGCAGTCCGCGCGGGAGCGGGGCGGCGGAGGAGCCGGCGCGGGGGGCCTCGGCCCGGACCCGGACCTCGACGCCGTCGGAGGGGCCGACCCAGAGCGGGGCGGTGGAGCCGCGCAGGCCGCCGGCGGCGCCCTCGGCGGTGGAGGCGTCGGCGCCGTGCGCCTCGTTGTGGGTCTCCAGGTCCTGCCACTCGGACCAGGTCCCGGTGGAGGCGGCCCGGGTGCGGACCTGGACGGCGCCGTCGAGGGCGGTGGCGGGGTCCTCCCACACCACGCCCAGCAGCGAGAAGGGCTGGACCTCCCGCTGGGACAGGCCCTGCTGGGGTGCCCCGGTGGTCTGGTCGGCGCGCAGGCCGACGAGCGGGAGGGACTGGGTGGAGCCGGGGACGGCCGCCCGGTCCGCCGGGTCGGCGGCGGGCGCGGTGGCGGCGGACGGGTCGGCGGGCGCGGTGACGGCGGTATGCCGTGCGCCGTCGGGGGCGTCGGAGGTGGCCGCCTGGGCGGCGGCGGGCAGCGAGAGCGGGATGACCAGCGCCGCGGTGCACGCGACGCCGATCGCGGAGGCAAGGTTGGCACGCATGAGCCGATCGTGGGCCGCGTCGGTGCGGCTTCGCCTGCCGGTTGCTCCGTACGGGAACTGACGCCCCGTCGCTCCTTCCGGTGGACGCCGTCACCGGTGCGGCCCTTCGCGCGGGGCCGGCGCGCGTACCCTTGCGCGGGTGAACGCCAGCGACCGCACCCCCGCCGACCTGCTGCGATCCGCGCTCGCCGCGGACCCGGCCCGCCCTTTGGTCACCTTCTACGACGACGCCACCGGTGAGCGCGTCGAACTGTCGGTGGCCACCTTCGCCAACTGGGTGGCCAAGACGGCCAACCTGCTCCAGGACGGTCTGTCCGCCGAACCGGGCGAACGGGTGGCGCTGCTGCTGCCCGCGCACTGGCAGACCGCGGTGTGGCTGGTGGCCTGCGCCTCGGTGGGCGTGGTCGCCGACGTGGACGGCGACCCCTCGCCGGCCGACCACGTGGTGGCCGGACCGGACCGGCTGGCGGACGGGCTGGCCTGCCGGGGTGAGCGGCTGGCGTTGTCGCTGGCCCCGCTGGGCCGCCGCTTCCCGGCCGCGCCGGAGGGCTACGACGACTACGCGGTGGCGGCGCCCAGCCAGGGCGACGTGTTCGCGCCGTACGTGCCGGTGGACCCGGACACCCCGGCGCTCACGGTCGCGGGCGAGGAGCTGACCGGCGCGGCGGTGGTGGAGCGGGCCCGCGCGGACGCGGAGCGGCTCGGGCTCGGCCCGGGGTCGCGGGTGCTGTCGGCGCTGCCGTACGGGAGCTGGGAGGGGCTGTCGGCCGGGCTGTACGCGCCGCTGGCGGCGGGCGCGTCGGTGGTGCTGTGCCGCAACCTCGACCACCTGGGCGCGGACGCGTGGGAGAAGCGCGTCGCCAGCGAGCGGGTCACCCACACCCTGCGCTGAGCCCCGGGGCCCGCGCGGGGCGCCACCCGTCCGGCGCACCGCGGGCCCCTCCCACCGGGTCCGTTCGCCTCTCCCGGCGGATGATCGGAGGGAGGGAGGGCCGGCGCCGGGAGGCGCAGGGCCCCGCCGGCGGCGACGGAAGGGCGGGTGTACGACGTGGCCGACAGCCCCGACACGCCCCCGGAGCCCCCTCCCGGCGGGCGCGGGAAGCGGCCCTCCGGACGGGCCCGCGGCCCCGGGACCGGGCGTGCGCGCTCCGGATCGGGCGGCGGCCGGTCCGGCTCGGGGCGCGCCCCGAAGAAGTCCCGCCGGCCGGGGCCGGGCCCCGGCGACGCCAATGACCGAACCGGTTCCGGCTCAGAAGCCGGCGCAGGATCCGGCACCGCTGCCGGCTCAGGGTCCGGTGCCGGTCCCGGCTCAGGATCCGGCACCGCTGCCGGCGCGGGTCCTGGGCAGTGGCGCGCCCGGTCCGCGGCCGCGCCGAGCGGTGGCGCCGCGTCCGGTGCGGGGGCCGCCCCCGTCTCGTACCGCCGGCCCCGCTGGCTGCGGGCGGTGGCGTTCGTGGGGGCGTTGAGCGTGCTGGCGGCGGCCGGCGGCGGGTGGTGGGTGTACCGGAAGCTGGACGGCAACATCACCACCGACACCTCGGCCGCCGCCGAGCTGGAGCGGTACGAGCGCGAGCGGCCCGCCTCGACGGTGCGCGGCGCCCGCAACATCCTGCTGCTGGGCTCCGACAGCCGGGCCGGCGCGGGCAACTCCGCGTACGGCCGGGACAAGGGCACCCAGCGCTCGGACACCGCGATCCTGGTGCATCTGGCCGCCGACCGGCGCAGCGCGACCGCCGTCTCCCTGCCGCGCGACCTGATGGTGCGCACCCCGAGCTGCCGCGACCGCGAGGGCGGCGCCGAACCGGCCGCGTTCGCCCAGTTCAACAGGGCGTTCGAGGTGGGCGGCGCGGCCTGCACGATCCGCACCCTGGAGAAGCTGACCGGCATCCGGGTGGACCACCACATCGTGGTCGACTTCCAGGGCTTCAAGCAGATGGTGGACGCCGTCGGCGGCGTACGGGTGTGCGTGCGCCAGCCCATCCACGACCCGGACGCCAAGGTCGACCTGAAGGCGGGTCCGCACACGCTCGACGGCGAGCAGGCCCTCGGCTACGTCCGGGCCCGCAAGACCCTCGGCAACGGCAGCGACACCGCCCGCATGGACCGTCAGCAGCAGTTCCTGGGCGCGCTGGTGAACAAGGTGCAGAGCAACGGCGTACTCCTCAACCCGACCCGGCTCTACCCGGTGCTGGACGCGGCGACCAGGTCGCTCACCACCGATCCCGGCCTCGACTCGCTGAAGGACCTGTACGACCTGACGCGGGCGATGCGCGGGGTGCCGACCGAGAAGGTGCAGTTCCTGACCGTCCCCCGGCGGCCGTACCGCGCCGACGCCAACCGGGACGAACTGGTGCAGCCCCAGGCGAACGCCCTGTTCCAACGGCTGCGCGCGGACCAGCCGGTGGCGGTCACCCCGGAGGAGGACGGGACCGATTCCGGCGCGTCGGGCAACCGGAAGCGGAAGCCGTCCGCGCTGCCGACGTTCACCGGGACGAGCGCCGCCTCCGGCGCCTGCCGCTGAGCGGGCGGTCCGCCCCGACCGGCGGTACCCGTGAGTAAAGCCCTAGCCAAGGACGGGGTGTTCAAAGGCGCCGATTGCCTGCAATGCCCGCTTGTAAAGGGGGTGGAATTTGTCACGGGCGTCGCCCCGCGCTGAACTGGGCGGATAGTGTGACGCGATCCGGGCGCAGCCGACCGCCGGTCGCACGCAACCGGACCTGTGGACCCGGGCGTCCCCTCTGGGGGGATGGGGGGCCTGGAGCGGCACCGACGGAGGACCCAAGCATCGTGGATGCGCACAGCCGTGGGCGGGTGGAGGACATCGACCCCGCAGACCAGTGGGTGCTGAACCCGGAGACCGGCAACTACGAGCTGCGACTGGACCATTCCGCACCGCAGCGGCCGGCCGGCG
>NZ_PVLV01000623.1 GCF_002982015.1 Streptomyces solincola | reverse complement strand
CCAAGGCTAGCCTAAGCTAAGCCACTCGTCGCGTCGGGGCCCGGGGTGCGGGGCGGCCGGGCCCCGACGCGACGAGTGGCTTAGCTTAGGCTAGCCTTGGTTGGCATGGCGAAGATCCGTCGGCTGACGCCGCAGCACCCCGGCATGTTCCGCGCCCGCGTCCTGCGCGGCGAGCGCGTGACGCCGTCCATGCACCGCCTGACCGTCACCGGCGAGGATCTCGCGCGGTTCCCGTGGCAGGGCTACGACCACTGGTTCCGGCTGTTCCTCCAGCTGCCCCACCAACGCCGGCTCCGCCTGCCCGAGTTCACCGGTGACCGCTGGTGGCAGCCCTATCTCGCCATCCCCGAGGCGGAGCGGCCGCACTGCGCCAACTACTCGGTGGCCGGCTTCCGGCCGGAGGCGGCCGAGATGGACATCGACTTCGTGGTGCACCGCGGGCCGACCGGCGAGATCGAGGGCCGGGCGGCCGTCTGGGCCTGCCGCGCCCGCCCCGGGGACGCACTCGCCGTCCTGGACCAGGGCGTCCTGTTCGACTGCCCGCCCGACGCCTCCGAGGTCGTCATCGTGGCCGACGAGACCGGGCTGCCCGCCACCGCCGGCATCCTGCGCTCACTCCCCCGGGACACCGTGGGGCGGCTGATCCAGGAGGTGCCCACCGCCGCCGACCGGCGCCCGCTGGACGGGCCCCCCGGGCTGGCCGTCACCTGGGTGGTGCGCGGCGACCACCGCTCGGTCCCGGGCACGGACGCGCTCGGCGAACTCCTCAGGCTCACCACCGCCGACCGGGCCGGGTACGCCTTCGTCGTCGGCGAGTCGACCCTGGCCACCGAGGGCCGCCGGCACCTGCACCGGCTGGGCCTGCCCAAGGACCGCATCACCTTCTCCGGCTTCTGGAAGCACGAGCCGATGAGCCGGGCGGCCTGATCCGGGAGCGACCGGACGGCCGGGTGCGCCCTTTGCCGACGCATCGTCACCGGCCATAGTGAGGAGCTCCGTCCATCGAGGGAGCCAGCCGTGTCCGAGCCGTCGCAGCCACCCGTCCTCGTCCTCGATCCCGCCGGAGCCGACCACCACGCCGAGCACCGGGCGCTGCGGGCGCGCGGTCCGGCGGTGCGGGTGGACGTGCTCGGCGTGACGGCCTGGGCGGTCACCGATCCCGTACTGCTGAGGCAGTTGCTGACCAGCCCGGACGTCTCCAAGGACGCGCGGGCGCACTGGCCCGGCTTCGCCGAGGCGGTCGCTCGCTGGCCCCTGGCGCTGTGGGTGGCGGTGAACAACATGTTCACCGCGTACGGGGCGGACCACCGCAGGCTGCGCAGGATGGTGGCGCCCGCGTTCAGCGCCCGCCGGGTGGCGGCGATAGCGGAGGCGGTGGAGGAGATCGTGGGCGGCCTGCTGGACGAGCTGGCCGCGCTGCCGGCCGGTGAGGTCGTCGACCTGCGGGAGAGGCTGGCCTTTCCGCTGCCGATCGCGGTGATCGGCCGGCTGATGGGGGTGCCCGAGGAGCGGCGGGCGGGCTTCCGGGCGCTGGTGGACGCGGTGTTCGACACCACGCTGAGCGCCGAGCGGGCGGAGGCCAACACGGTGGCGCTGTACGGGGCGCTGGACGAGCTGGTGGAGGCCGGGCGGGCCGAGCCGGGTGACGACATGACCAGTCTGCTGATCGCCGCCCGGGACGAGGAGGGCGACGGGAGTGGCCTCTCGGACGCCGAACTGCGGGACACGCTGCTGCTGATGATCAGCGCGGGCTACGAGACGACGGTCAACGTCATCGACCAGGCGGTGGTCCTGCTGCTCAGCCGTCCCGAGCAGCTGGCCGCGGTGCGGGAGGGGCGGGCAGGCTGGCACGACGTGGTGGAGGAGACCCTGCGGCACGAACCGGCCGTCAAGCACCTGCCGCTGCGTTACGCGGTCGCGGACATCCCGCTGCCGGACGGACGGGTGATGGCGAAGGGCGACGCCATCCTCGCCTCGTACGCCGCCGCCAACCGCCATCCGGACTGGCACGGGGAGACGGCGGACGCGTTCGACGTCACCCGGCGGGTGAAGGACCACCTCGCCTTCGGGCACGGGGTGCACTTCTGCCTGGGCGCGCCGCTGGCCCGTCTGGAGGTGGTCACCGTGCTGCGCGCGCTGTTCGACCGGTTCCCCGGCATCGAGCTGGCCGTGCCGGCCGGCGAGCTGCGTCCGGCGCCGTCGCTGATCAGCAACGGGCACCGGGCGGTGCCGGTGCGGCTGCGCGGCGCCTGACGGCTCAGGCCGGCAGGGAGGACGGCTGCCGGGCGGCCGAGGCCCAGTCCACGATGGGCATGGCCGCGCCGGCGGCCTCCCGGCCCCGGCAGTGGGCGTGGTGGCGGCGGACGATGCCGTCCAGGTCGAGCAGGGGGCCGAAGGCGGGGTGGGCGGTGAGCCGGCGGGCGTACGCCCACAGGTGCGGGTGGTCGGTGAGGCGGTGGACGGCGGCGGCGTCCAGGTGCGCGCGGTGCACGGTGTCCAGCGTGACCAGGGTGGCCCAGAGGTGCACGTCGGCCAGGGTGAGCCGGTCGTCCAGCAGGTGGTCGCGGCGGGTGAGGCGGCGCTCGGCGGCGGCCAGGCCGCGCAGCAGGGTGCGCAGCGCGGCGTCCCGGGCGGTGCCGGTGCTGTCGGCGCGGCCGGCCTGCTGGGCGGCGGTGTCGATGCCCTGCTCGCAGAGGCGGGCCACGGCCGTCAGGGCGGTGCCGCCGCCGCGGGGGCGCGGATCCGCGGGCTGGTCGTGGGTGAAGTGGCGGGTGAGGTCGTCGAGGATGTCGGCGGTATGGGTGCTGACGACGCGGCCGGTCCAGTCGTCGCTGAGCACGGGCGCGGTCAACGGCCCGCGGTGGCCGTGGTCGCTGGCCTGGTAGAGGCCGCGCAGGGCGAGGTGCCCGCCGCCGGGGGCGTCCGGTACGGCGGGCAGCACGCTGACCGGGACGGTCCGGTCGAGTCCGAGCAGGCGGTGGGTGACGGCGATGCGCAGCGCGTCGGTACAGGACAGGCTGAGGTGGAGCCGGTAGCGGTGGGGCACGGCCGGGTAGCCGCTGCGCGGGGTGGCGCCGAGCCGGCCGCGGAAGGCGGGCGCGGCGCTGGGCGGGAAGGTGGCGGGCATGCGTCTTCTCCCTGGGATGGCCGGCGGGCAGGGGCGAGGGGCGGCCTGCGGCTCCGCCGGGCACGGGGACGCCGCCGGAGATGCGGCTGGGCGGCGGGGTGGGCGCGGGCGGCCGGCGGGGCTAGGCGGTGGCCGGGCGTCGAGGGCCCGCGGCCCTGCACACGCGCAGCAGGGCGA
>NZ_PVLV01000622.1 GCF_002982015.1 Streptomyces solincola | reverse complement strand
ACGTCTCGTGGGCTCGGAGATGTGTATAAGAGACAGGTGTAGGGCTCGGTGACCGTCCCGTCGGGGAACTGCGCGAGGAGGGAGGTGCGCTCGCGGTCGAGGAAGGCGCGGGCGGCTCCGGGCTCGGTGGTGAGCAGCAGGGAGTGGGTGGCCAGGTGGGCGAGGTGGGTGTCGAGCGGAATGCGGCGGGACCAGCGGATGCGGCGTTCGGCGCGCGGGGTCCCCGGCGGCAGGGTGTCGCCCTGGCCGGGCGTGCCGTGGGCCGCGCCGCCGAGGTGGCGGGCGAAGCGTTCCTCCTGCGCGGCGACCCAGGGCACGTCGGAGTCGGCGATGTTCCACCAGAGGGCGAGCGCGCCGCCGGGGCGCAGCACGCGCAGGGCTTCCGGGAGGGAGCGGGTGCGGTCGGTCCAGTGCCAGGACTGGGCGTAGGTGATCAGGTCCGCCGTGGCGGGGGCGAAGGGCAGGGCGTCGCCGGTGGCGCGGACCAGGGGGACCCCGGGGGTGGTGCGCCGGAGCCGGTCGGCCATGCCGTCGCCGGGCTCGACGGCGGTGACCCGGGCTCTGCGGTCGCGCAGCAGCCGGGTCGCGATGCCGGTGCCCGCGCCGACGTCCAGTACGGCGGCATCGGCGAGGGGTCGGCCGGCGAGTTCTTCGACCGCGTCGAACAGGGCGGGCGGGTAGCCGGGGCGGGCGGCGTCGTACCGGGCGGCTGCGGTGTCGAAGGAGCGGGCGCGGGAGGTCGTCACCCGGTGAGCCTGCCCGGAGGGACGCGGAGGAACGCTAGCGGCGGCCCTTGCGGGGGCGGTTGGGCTTGGCGGAGCGCGAGGCCGGGTTGCCGGTGCGGGTGGCGCGGCGCTTGGCGTGGGCGGCGCGGGCGGCCTCGTACTCGGTGCGCAGCAGCTTCTCGCCGGGGGCCTCGGCCAGGGAGCGCAGGAAGTAGGCGAGCAGGGAGCCGATGAAGCCGATCAGCCTCAGGCTGCGCAGCGCGTCCTCCCGCGCCGGGTCGGCGGGGCGCCGGGTGAAGCCCTCCCAGGTCTTGCGGAACGCGATGGTGGTGCACACCGCGAACATGACGACGAGCAGGCCGTCGACGAAGCCGCCCACCTCGGCGAGGGCCAGCCCCTGGTAGGCGAAGCGGAGCAGGAACGCCCCGGCGACGGCGGCGGCCAGGGAGCCGACGGCGACAGCGGTCCGGCGCAGCCCGTAGCCGCCGTCGTGGTCGACCCAGGTGGTGCCGAAGAAGCGCAGGGGTTCCGGGCGCGGGCCGGCCGAGGGGGTGGCCGGGTCGCCGGCGGCCGGGGTGGTGGTGGGGTGGTCGCGGTCGGGGCTCTGGTCGCTCACGGTGTCGATTATCCCCGGTCGCCCGGCGGGCCCGCGGCTCCGGGCCCGTGCGCGGGAGGCGGTACGGGCCCGGAGCGGCGGCCGGTCAGGAGCAGCGGTCGGTGACGTAGCCGTCCACGCCGGTGCGGACGTAGGCGTCGGCGACCCACTGGCCGTTGCCGATGCAGTCCCAGATGTTCGAGGTGCCGTAGGGACCGGTGACGGTCTGGCCGGGCTTCTGGCAGGTGATGGGCACCGAGGCGCCTTCGGCCAGCACCCGGACCAGGCTGTACTGCGTGCCCGGGCCGCTGCGGACGTTGAGCCGGCAGCCCGGTGCCACCGGGTAGCGCTGCGCGCCCGCCGCGGCCGCGACGGCTGCGATCGGAGTCGGTTCTACGGTTTCTTCCAGGGCCATGACGGCCTCCCCCGTGACGGCCGCGTGCCCCGTGCACGCGCGCCGCGCGCAGGCTAGCAAGCCCGGACGGACTCGTACGGGGGATCGACTAGGCTCCGGATGTCGTGCCACCGCGCCCGACGGGACCGCTACGGGTCGGCCTGGGGCCGCCGGCGGTCGGGGGCGCGGGGGGCGCGCTCGCGGGCGAACACTCGGGGGTGGGGGTCCCGCCGCTGCGCGGTTCC
>NZ_PVLV01000621.1 GCF_002982015.1 Streptomyces solincola | reverse complement strand
GCGGGGAGGTGGGCGGCGAGGGCGGGGCTCGCGGCGCCCAGGGTGAGCGCGGCGCAGATCGCGGTGGCGGTCAGGAGGCGCATGACGGTCCTTCCGGTGAGGGCGGTACGTGTACCTCACCGTGCGTGCGCGCCGACGGGCCCGCAAACGCTTCCATCACGGAGCGTGATGCGGCCGGCCGGGTGATCGCACCGCGCTGACCAGCGGGGGAGGGTGCCCGTATGCCGTCCGGGCGGCGTGCGCGCGGTGCCGCCGGAAGGGTGGTGGACGCGGCACCGGGTGCCCGGAACGCGCGAGCGCCGCTCCCGGGAGGCGGGGGCGGCGCTCGGGGGCGGCCGTCCGCGCCGGCTGTGCGCGGATCAGGTCGCGGGGAAGACGACGTCAGTCGTTGACGCAGACGTTGCCGAAGGCCGGGTTCAGGATGCCGATGACGTCGATGGTGTTGCCGCAGAGGTTGACCGGGATGTGGACCGGGACCTGCACCGCGTTGCCGGACAGGACGCCCGGGGAGCCCACGGCCGCGGCCTCGGCGCCGGAGTCGGCGACGGCGGCACCGGCGGCACCGGCGAGGGTGGCGGCTACGGCGGAGGTCAGGACGGCGACCTTGGCGATACGGGACATGGTGACGAGCTCCTCGTTTGTCGATGCACAGCGGCCGACGTGGTCGGCTACTCCAACAACGCCCTGGATCTCCGCCGGTTGCGCCACCGAACGGGTGAACCGCGGGTTGCCAAACCCGGGCGACACGACACGGTGCGCTCCGAAGCGGGGCCGGGGGCAGGGCAGTTGCCCCGATAGGCGGCGAAATGCCCGGCGATGTGCCGTTCGGCGGATAACGTGCACTCGCTGATCTCCCAGCTCCTGCAAGCCCTCCCCGTTCCCGCAGGCCCTCCGCCGCCCGGACCCGTGCGGCCCGGTGACCGCCGGGTCTTCGGTCCGCGGCCCGCCCTCCGGCCGCGGCGAAGGCTTCGTAGAAAGGGTCACGCGTGCCTTCCCCTCCCCTCTTCACCGCACTGCACGTCGTCCAGCCGGGCGACGGCGGGGTGGCCCGGGTGGTCGCCGACGTGGCGGCCGCGCAGGTGTCCTCGGGCATGCGGGTGGCCGTCGCCTGCCCGCCCGGCACGGAGCTGGCCGCCGCGGCCCGGGCGCACGGCGCCGAGGTGCACCCCTGGCGGGCCGGCCGCGAGCCGGGCCGCGGCCTGGTCGCGGAGAGCCTGCGCGTGGCCAGGCTGGTGGACGCGGTCCGGCCGGACCTGGTGCACGCGCACAGCGCCAAGGCGGGTCTGGCCGCCCGGCTGGCGGTGCGCGGCCGGGTGCCCACCGTCTACCAGCCGCACGCCTGGTCCTTCGAGGCGGTCGGCGGCCCGGCCGCCGCGCTCGCCCGCCGCTGGGAGCGGTGGGCGGCCCGCTGGACCGACCGGGTGATCTGCGTCAGCGACGCCGAGCGCCGCCGCGGCGAGGGCGCCGGGGTGCGGGCCGCCTGGTCGGTCGTCCACAACGGTGTGGACACCGCGCGGTTCGCCGGCGCCGCCGACCGGGCCGCGGCGCGCGCCGCGCTGGGGCTGCCGGCCGCCGACCCGCTGGTGGTGTGCGTGGCCCGGCTGTGCCGGCAGAAGGGCCAGGACGATCTGCTGCGCGCCTGGGACGCCGTACGCCGGCGGGTGCCGGCCGCGAGGCTGGCGCTGGTCGGCGACGGCCCGGAGGCCGGGGCGCTGCGCGCGGCGGCGGACGGCTCGGTGCTGTTCGCCGGCGCGGTCGCCGACCCGGCGCCCTGGTACCGGGCGGCCGACCTTGCCGTCCTGCCCTCCCGCTGGGAGGGGCTCGCACTGGCCCCGCTGGAGGCGATGGCCGCCGGGCGGCCGGTGGTGGTCACCGACGTGGACGGCGCCCGGGAGAGCCTGCCGCCGGGTCAGGAGCCGTACTGCCTGGTCCGGCCGGGCGATCCGGAGGCGCTGGCCGGGGCGCTGGCGGCGCTGCTCCAGCGGCCGGTGCTCCGCGCCGAGCTGGGCCGGCGCGCCCAGCGCCACGTCCGCGAGCGGTTCGACGTCCGGCGTGCCGGGGCTGCCATCGCGGACGTGGCGCTGGGCG
>NZ_PVLV01000620.1 GCF_002982015.1 Streptomyces solincola | reverse complement strand
CGCCGGTGCGACGGTCATGTCATATGCCGACAGCGGCCGTGACCTGCTGGTTGCCAAATCGTGGCTTGCCATGCCAGGCTGCGCGGTCAAGGATGATCGGAGCATCGTCCGACGCCCCCGGGCACCGTGCGCGAGGCGCCGCCGCGAGACACGCGGCCGCGGCCCCCCGGTCGCCCGCCGTTGCGGGGTGTGATCGTGTTGACCGTCAAACTTTTTGGTGAGACTCTGGAAGCCCCGCGCACCTTGGCTGTTCGGCAGGCTGGACTGACGGTACCCAGGGCCCTTCCGAGCACCGCGGGTGCGGATTCCCTCACGAACCCAACGACCCACACCGTTACGGTCGGTCACTCATTGTGGAGGACCAAAAGTCATGGCAAAGGCGCTTCTCGGTTACGTCGGCGGCACCGACCCGCGACTTCTCGCCGAGATGCGACGGCTTCAGCAGCGCGTCCAGGACCTGGAATCGGAACTCGTACGCATCCAGTCCGAGAACGACGCGCTGAACGCTGCCGCCGCTCACAGCGAGTCCCCCTTCGACGGGCTGGACCTCGACGTACCCAAGGCGGAGCCTGCGCTCACCTGATCCCGCCCGACGGCTTCAGCCCGTACCGGCGCCACGGGTATCGGGCAGGGTGAGAAACACTCTCGCTGGATATGCAAGGGACGCTTCGGCGTCCCTTCTGTCTTTCCCCCGTTCCTTCCCCGGATCGTCCCGGGCCCGCCGTAGCCACTGATCTGCCCAGCGCCCTCACCGGTCAAACGGAGGGCGGCCGGTAGAGTCCGGGGGCGTGCACCTCAAGGCCCTGACCCTGCGCGGTTTCAAGTCGTTCGCCTCCGCCACCACGCTGCGGTTCGAACCGGGCATCACCTGCGTCGTCGGGCCGAACGGCTCGGGCAAGTCCAATGTCGTGGACGCGTTGTCCTGGGTGATGGGGGAGCAGGGCGCCAAGTCGCTGCGCGGCGGCAAGATGGAGGACGTCATCTTCGCCGGCACCACCGGCCGGCCGCCGCTGGGGCGCGCCGAGGTCGCCCTCACCATCGACAACGCCGACGGCGCGCTGCCCATCGACTACGCCGAGGTGACCATCACCCGGATCATGTTCCGCGGCGGCAGCAGCGAGTACCAGATCAACGGCGACACCTGCCGGCTGCTGGACATCCAGGAACTCCTCTCCGACTCCGGCATCGGCCGCGAGATGCACGTCATCGTCGGACAGGGCCGGCTCGACTCCGTGCTGCACGCCGACCCCACCGGCCGGCGCGCCTTCATCGAGGAGGCGGCCGGCGTCCTGAAGCACCGCAAGCGCAAGGAGAAGGCGCTGCGGAAGCTGGACGCCATGCAGGCCAACCTGGCCCGCGTGCAGGACCTCACCGAGGAGCTGCGCCGCCAGCTCAAGCCGCTCGGCCGGCAGGCGGCCGTCGCCCGCCGGGCCGCCGTCATCCAGGCCGACCTGCGCGACGCCCGGCTGCGGCTGCTCGCCGACGACCTGGTCCGCCTCACCGAGGCGCTGAAGGCCGAACTCGCCGACGAGGCCGCGCTGAAGGAGCGCCGGGAGCGCGCCGAGGCCGAGCTGGCCGGGGCGCTGGCCCGGGAGGCGGAGCTGGAGGAGGACGTACGCAGCCTCGCGCCGCGGCTGAGCCGGGCGCAGGCCACCTTCCACGAGCTCTCCCGGTTCGCCGAGCGGGTCGGCGGCACGGTCTCGCTGGCCGAGGCCCGCGAGCGCGGCGCCCGCAGCCAGCCGCCCGAGGAGCGCCGGGGCCGCGACCCGGAGGACATGGAGCGCGAGGCCGCCCGCATCCGGGAGCAGGAGGCCGAGCTGGAGGCCGCGCTGGAGGCGGCCCGGACGGCACTTGAGGACACCGTGTCGCACCGCGCCGAACTGGAGCGCGAGCTGGCCGCGGAGGAGCGCCGGCTCAAGGACGCGGCCCGCGCGATCGCCGACCGGCGCGAGGGCCTGGCCAGGTTGAGCGGCCAGGTCGGCGCGGCCCGCTCCCGGGCAGCCGCCGCCCGGTCGGAGATCGACCGGCTGGCCGCCGCCCGGGACGAGGCCGGCGAGCGGGCGGTCGCCGCGCAGGAGGAGTACGAGGAGCTGAAGGCCGAGGTCGACGGTCTGGAGGCGGGGGAGAGCGCGCTCGGCGACGCGTACGAGCAGGCCCGTGCCGCGCTGGCCGCCGCCGAGGCCGAGCTGGGGGCGGCCCGGGAGGAGGCGGCCGCCGCGGAGCGTTCCCGGGCCGCCGCCCTGGCCCGCCGGGACGCCCTCGCCCTGGGCCTGCGCCGCAAGGACGGCAGCGGCGCGCTGCTCGCCGCGGCCGGCAAGCTGCCCGGACTGCTCGGCCCCGCCGCCGAGCTGCTGGCAGTCGAGCCCGGTTACGAGGTGCCGGTGGCCGCCGCTCTCGGCGCGGCCGCCGACGCGGTCGCCCTCGACGGCCCGGCCTCCGCCGGCGAGGCCCTGCGGCTGCTGCGCGAGCAGGACGCGGGCCGAGCGGCCCTGCTGCTGGCGAGCGCCGGCCCCCCTGCGAGCGCCGGCCCCGCTGCGAGTGCCGGCCCCCCTGCGAGTGCCGGCCCCCCTGCGGGCGGCGGCCCCGCTGTGGGTGGCGGCCCCCCTGCGAGCGGCGGCCCTGCTGTGGGTGGCGGCCACGCTGCGAGTGGCGGCGCCGGTGCCGGTGCCGGTGACGGGGCGGGCGCGGGGACCGGGTGGTCTGGCCGCGCCGAGCGGGTCGCCGGGCTCACCTACGTCGCGGATCTGGTGTCCGGGACGGCGGAGCTGCTGCCGTCCGTGCGGAGGCTGCTGGCGGGGG